>CAYHOI010000001.1:0-60028 GCA_964358175.1 uncultured Candidatus Marinamargulisbacteria bacterium
AATAATACGTCCTTAAACTATGGACTCCCATGGAAACCTAGCTTCTCGCAGTTGGGAGAAGGCACCAATGATATCACCTATGTGATCAGCGATAATGCCGGCAATGTATCAAGCGCGTGGGTGTGTAAGATCCTGAGGGACAGCTTGCCGCCTACCTGGTCGCCACTATCGGCTCCAGCCTCCTTTAATCTCTGGTATCGCGTAACGCCGGATATGGTTACCATGGATATCGATTTTGCCGATCCGAGTATCGCGCATTCGGGTATTCAGCAGCTTGCGTATCGGGTGTCGAACAATGGGGGGCTGTCGCTGTCAGTCTGGAAAACGATTACCAGTGGTGTAATCCTGGACAAGTATACGAAGGATTGGCTGGTTGACTGGAGCCTTTTGGGCAATGGCACCAATGATATTCTGGTTGGGGTGCTGGATCGGGCTGGCAATGGGGCGACCTACACAGTTCGCTCAATCCTGAAAGATACCCAAAAGCCGTCATTCAATTATACGGCAGGTGTCGGGTACAACAAATGGTATCATTCCATCCCCCAAAATTTGCTTCAAATTCCCATTACACTTGAGGATGCGGGCGGTTCACTCCTTGCGGGCTACTCGTGGGGATTTATAAATTCGACGACGGCCAACGAGTACAATGTGGACAACAACATTAACCAGTTGACAATGAGAACGACGATCAACTTGGATGAGAACTGGATTCTCAATGGAACAAATAATATTTTTATCATCATAAGTGATAACGCGGGCAATCAAATCACGTTTAACGCATTTAATCTCTTAAATGATGATACCACTCCCGATTTTATGCCAATTCCGGTTGCCTCATATAATTATTGGACGAGAACAATCCCTTCATGGCTGAGCGTTCCGGTGACGCCACTTTTTACGGATGCGGGAGGGTCACTTCTGGCGACCGTGAATATCACACTGATGACGACAGGCGCAACGACGACTTATTCTCTTGTACTGTCGACGAACCAAGTTGCCACCTACGACACCCCATTTGTCCTGACATGGAACCTGCTTGGTAACGGTACAAATAATATTTATATAAAACTGATCGACGGTACGGGGACAGCCACAGAGAATCGATGGTTTTTTGTACTGAAGGATGAGATACCTCCTCAGATAAAAGCACAGATAATCTCCACGGATGCAAGGTACATGAGCTGGCTCAATAGTTCCGGAAATCTCTTTAATGATTTAGCCATTAGCGTCACCGATAATGGCTATTCCCTGTTGGATGCTTTTGTGTGCGTGGTGAGCAATAATCGAAGCGATGCGTGGGTGAGTCCGCATGTTCTTGCGACACAGATCAATCGCACATCATACCCTGTTGACGGAGGGATTAACATTAACTGGGAAACCCTGAGTAACGGCACCAATGACATCTTCTTTGTCGCGAGCGATAACGCGGGCTGGGTGGTGACGAGCTCGGTGTTTTTTCACATTCTCAAAGACGTGGTTCCTCCAATAATTTATGTGACGATAAATACGGGTGCTACCAAAAACTTTGGCGCGTGGCACGCAACCGCGCCTCCTTGGCTGAACAGAGCTTCTGTGGATGCCTACGACACGGGTTACTCGAATATCTTGTCTATTTCCTATCGGATTTTGAGGCAGAAGGATAATACGTACTCCCCGTGGCAGGCGGTGACCACGAATTACAAACAACCAACCTGGAACAGAGGCATTAGCGTAGACTGGCTTCTTCTTTTCAACGGAACCAATGATGTCTTTGTCGAGGTGAAAGACAGCGCGAACAATGTGAATAGCGTCACCTACTCGTTTTCGTTACTCAAAGATACCGTGAGTCCCAGCATCGTCATCGGGAGTGCCGTGAGCGGTTATACTACGCAAAACTGGTATCGCTCAGAGACTGCGCCTGCGTTTCTGCAAAGCGTGCAGGTAACGGTCTCGGACACGGGCAGTTCGAATATCAACCAGCTGGAATACGGGGTGAGCGCGAACGACGCGGGATGGAACGCGATCTCGTGGAATATTCTCGTGAGCGCGTCTCGCATTCAGACGACTGGAAACTGGGCGGTCTCTTGGGGCAGTCTGGCGAATGGGACGAATGATATTCTCGTTCGGGTCAGCGACAATGCGGGTTGGGTGGTCACCAGCGGGGTGCTGTTCAGGGTACTCAAAGATGATGTGGTTCCATCCTTTTCGTTGATAACACCCGTGGCCTCTTTCAATGCATGGTACAGGCAGGCACCCGACTGGTTCACATGGATCAGCGTAGACGCTTCGGATAGCGGTCATTCTACCATCGCCACGTTCAGCTATCAGGTCACTCGCCTGGTGGATGGTTCGGTGAGTGTCTGGCAAACCATTACCTCAAATTATCAAAAAAACATATATTCTGCCGGAGTCTCCCTTGATTGGAATCTGCTTAGTAATGGAAGTAACGATATCACGTTTCGCGTGCAAGACCTTGCGGGAAACACGACACAAAACACGGCCTTCACGGTTCTCAAAGATGTGAACAGACCCAGCATCAACCTCGGAGAAACTTCTGTAGATGCCAAATTTTCTGCCTGGTATCGCCTGTCGCCGGCGTGGGCAGATTCAATACAGGTTACCTTTAATGATACAGGTAGCTCCAATATCTCGGGGATTGATTACGGGGTGAGCTGGAATGGATCCCCTGCGGTCTGGCGCGTGATTACCTCAGCTTCTTCGGCAAGCCAGCACGGAGCTTGGAACCTTTTGTGGACAGATTTGCAGGACGGGACGAATGATGTTCTCGTTCGCGTGAGCGATAATGCGGGGTGGGTCGTCACGAGCGCAGTCCTCTTTCGCGTAAAGAAGGATACAATTATTCCCGCAGTCACGCTGATTACGCCCTCAATGGCAGACGATACTGCAATGTGGCACAACCGTTCACCCGGCTGGCTCAGCTCGATAAAGGCACTTGTGACGGACGATGGCGGATCCGCCATCGCTACCGTTTCGTATCGTTTGGTTACCGGAGTCGGTGGCAGTGGCGGAGATCTTCTGTCTTCGAACGTCAATCAGACATCGTACGCAAAACCTTGGCAGCTCCTCTGGTCAGACCTGAGTGACGGGACGAATGATGTGTACGTACGTGTGACGGATAACGCGTTTAACGCTGTTGATCAGTATGTGTTTCATGTGAAGAAGGACGTAACGGTTCCCAGCTATGATCTGTCTTTGGTCGCACGCAGTTATCGAAATCCATTTGCGACAGTTCCTGAGGAAATGAGCCATATTACGATCAACTTCTATGACTGGGGCGGTGCCTTTATTCGCGATATCGATTACGCGATTTCGATCAACACTATCCTGACCGGGCCGACAATCAACTGGTACCCGATTACCTCGAACTATAACGCGTCCACATTGGATGTGCCCTGGAAAATTGACGGCAATCGGTTTCTTAATGGAACCAGCGATGTCTACGTGAGACTCAGCGATTATGCCGGAAATGCTGTGACGAGCGATGTTTGTTTCTCGATATTCAGGTCAGAGCCTGGGCTGACCTACAATTATGAGTTGTACGATCCGGGAGCGTACACAAGCTGGTATCGAGCCCCGCAGGAGTTTATGGCAAACACAATGATTCGGTTCTACGATGTGTCCGGTCTCACGTTGCTAAAGACCCTTCAGTACGGTGTATCCGCGGATGGGCGTGTGACGTGGAATACGATCCGCGACAACGTAAACTACATGACCTATACTACGCCCTTTACGATCATGTGGGATACGCTCATGGAGGGTACCAATGATATTCTGATCTCATTCAACAACACCGATGGAGCTCAGATGACCTCCGGCGTACTCTTCACCTTGTTTAAGGATTCCCTCGCGCCGTTGATCGCGTTTGCCATACAGGCTCCAACAGGGTTCGCCAACGCCTCCAATCACGACTGGCTGAACCATCTCACGGTGAATGTCACCGAGAACGGGTATTCGGCTTTGAAGCGTCTGGAATGGGGGAAACGAACCCATTCGGCGTGGTATTCCTACTCAACGATCCTCAGCGTCGCGGGGCAGAAGGTGGCATCGGCTCACTACGCAGTGCCGTGGGATCAGATGGAGGAGGCCTATAATGCCCTCATTCTCGAGGCTGAGGACAATGCGGGCAATATCACGTCCGTGAATCTCTGCGTGGTCTCCCGCGATACAATCGCCCCCTATCCGGTGATGTATGATGTGGAAAACTCCGTTCTCTACCGCGATTTCATCACGAGCCAAAACCAGACAGAAGCCATAAGCTGGGTCGACCGGGGCGACATCGGGATCGCCGGCGTGGAGAAATGGCTCTATTACTGGGGGCAGGATCCCAATGGAACTTCCGCCACGCAACACGAGTCCGCGAGTTTGCCACCCTTCACGGTTCCCGCGGGGACGGCGGGCAATGGCATCTACCGTCTGCGGGTGTCGCCGGTGGACAGAGCCGGCAATCAGGGGGAATGGCAGCCGGTGTACAAGTACACGTACGACTCGCAGGTTCCGGCGCGATGGTACTACACGGATCATGACGGAAGGTATTGGTATCGGAGCCTCACGGACTTGAGTGCGTCCATCGGATGGTTCGGGCGGGATGACTGGGGCTTCGCGGGAGTGAAGCGGTACCATGTCCTTCTGACCACGAACGCCAACGTGAACCCCGTAGGCGATCCCAGCTCGAAAGTGACCACGGATATGCTGGTCGCGTGGCCCACACCGAGTCTTCAGAGCGAGGTGCGACACAAAGCCAGCTTTTACTGGACGATAGCTATTGAGGATTACGCGGGAAATATCGGGGTGAATGTGGCGGGAACAACGTATGATCGGTATTCGCTCTCTTCCTTCGGGCTGGATCTCCAGCCCCCATTGCTGGACGCGATCAATGCCGGATCTCCCTACGACCTCAGAAGTGCCTATACGGGACTTGCGCTGCCCCGTGGCGAATGGACCTCAGTGGATCAGTTCTCTATCGATGTCACCCCGAGCGCGCAGGATGACGCGTCAGGTGTTTCCTATTATCAATTCAATGTGGGGGTGAGTACGCCTGATTCGGCCCAGAACTACAGCTATAGCTACCAGATGGGCAGGAAATTTACCTCGATGCAGCTTCAACCTATGGAGCAGGGCAATATCTCCAAGGTATACGTGCGGGCGATAGACTGGGTTAACGCTATTAGCACCTGGTCGGTCGCTCTCGCGACGATCAATTATGATGGGCTACCCCCCAACAAGGCGGGGCACTTTCTGATCGGGGACGGAGAGGCTTACTCCACGGGCAATAGTCTTATCATCAGCTGGGACGAGGCCTTCGATGAGGGTGGCTCGGGGGTCACGACGTATGATGTGGTGGCATACGCGATGAGTCCCGCGGGGGTCATCGTCGCTACGGAGTCTTTCTCGCTACCCTCCGTGAGTCGGCAAATCAAGATTGGAGCACTCGGAGACTCACCTAAAATACCCTTACTCAATGACGAATACATCTATTTTGCCCGTCTGCTGGTCTGGGACAGGGTGGGATGGAATAGTGCCAAGAAGTACGGATCCAACCGGATGGACTACGCCCAGCAGACAAACGTTATCCAGATCGACCGTAAGTCGCCTTTTTCGGTGAAGAATCCGAGAGAGGACGCTCGAACAAATGATCTGGTGACCTGGAAATGGGGACAGCCCGCGGACAATCAGGGAGGCTCCACTCCCGGCTCAGGCGTGGGGCAGTACCAGATTCGGATGTACTGGAAGGATCCGGTAACGGGGCTGAAAGCCGACTATTTCTCTACCTTCAATGTAGCGGACACGACCTATGAATATCCGATTGCCCCCGGGATGGAGTTTGGTGCGGAAATCCGCGCGATCGACAATGTGGGCAATCTCGCGGACAACTGGATGGCGATCCGGGAGGGGGTGCTGGATAGTACCCCTCCCAACAACCCGCCCGTTGCCATTTCGCGGGATAGAAGCCTGTATTCCATCTGGGCGGGAGATGGAACGGGCAACGACATCAAAGTTCCCGCCTACACGACAGGAAACGTGAACCAGTTCCAGTTCATCTGGATGCCGGGAGAAGATGATGTGGTGGGCGTGAAGGGGTATTATGTTGCGTGGGGCAAGAATCTGGTAACCCCCAATACCTATACAGGATATACCTTCACCACCAGCCGGACGATCTCTCTCTCGATCGCGGAAACGGTGACAGCTACCTACCGGCTCTGGCTGGCTGCTACGGACTATTACAATAACACCGCCAACTGGATGGAGGCCTATCGGTACACGTACAACGGTCTGGCGACAAAAAACACTATCCGACCTCTGGCTCCGGTGCTTTCCACGCGCTACATCAGTGCGAACAATCAAGGGGTGACTGTAACGCTTACGACAAAAAACGCCTCAGGGGTGACGTTGGGTTCGTTTGACCACTACGAGGTTCGCTTGTACAGGGCGTTCAGTGAGGCGTTTGTGACGCAGAACCAGTTCGGCAGTTCGGCGAATGTAAAGAGCGATATCTTTCTGCTGAACAGCGTGGCACTGTCGCCGAATACCCAGTATTTTATCAAATACCGAGCGTATTACGGCATATCCAATTTTACTGAATGGAGCTACGCCTCCCCTTATCTTTTTTATGACGACGTCCGACCCCCAACCGTGAACTCGGTGCTCCTGGAAGAAGGGGAGGATATCGTGACCAGAACCTCAGGGATTGCGGTGCGCTTCTACGCGGCGAGGGACAGTAACGATGACAATGCCAGCTACGCGGGAAGCGGAATCGATCATTATGAGACCGTGCTGTTTGATTCCCCTTCGCCGGGGGAACAGTACAGCTCAGGAGCGGTTATTCCCCTCTTGAGTCCAGCCTATACGAATACAGGGGTTAAGCTGACGCTTACAGAACCACTGGCAGACGGACACCAGTACTGCCTCAAGGTTCGCGCGGTGGATCGCGCTGGGAACGCAGGGCCATGGAGTGAAACGAGCAATGAACTCATGGTGGATATACGCGCACCGGATGTTCCTGTCGGCATCACCAATTCGTACGTGCCCACTGACCCTTCAGGGTATACCAATGTGTTCTCGTATATCTGGAGCTGGACACCTGCCACGGATGCGGGGGGCGGGGGAGGTGGCTACACGAGCGGTGTCAGGCAATACCAGTATTATTACGGGTACAGTATGCAGAGGGATACAGGCGCGGAAAATACGCTGGTGCAAACCAACGCTACCGCAGTACAGGAGTGGGCAGGCTATAACGCGCAGGGACTGAGGAACAATCAGTCCACGGGTTGGCGTGCCAAATCGACCAGCCAAGGCGGTTCGGGGGATGTGAAGTACTTCTATGTGCGAGCGCAGGACTGGGCGGGCAACTGGAGCGACTGGTCAGCTTCTCCTGCTACGACGAAGGTTGATGTTTTCGCGCCGGCACATCCGATCCCCAATCCAAGCATGAATACGGTGGTGGGGACGACCAGCATGACCTTCAGCTGGTCACCGGTTTCGGATATCGGTGGCGGGGGACTAAAGTACTACCACGCAACCCTGTATGACAAAAACAAGCTACAAGTCGCCAGTAGCCGAAATATCCCTGCGACGAGGACATCAGTGACCTTTACGGGGCTTGCCACGGACAATGCGTATGTGCTGAAGATGGATGCGGAGGATGTTTTCGGCGAGAAGATCCCAGCGTACCCCTATTTCTCGCAGGGAATGGTGCCCCGGTGGGACGCCGACCTTCTATCCGCCTGGGTGATGGTGGATGCCACGCCTCCCGCGCCTCCGAACTATATCAGAAGAAGCGTATGGGCGTTTAACACCAACACGGCGGATGATCCCCCCGGGCAGATCATGTACAGTGCCATCTTGGATTCGGTGGGATCCGCTGAGTTTGGCAACAATTTCAGGGCGGATTACGGATCGAATTACTGCTACTACGGTGCCAATAAAGAGATGAGCGACTATCTGAGTTCCTATGAGGACAAGATCAATGCGAATCTTATTTACTACCGGAATGGGTCAGTGTCGGACGCGGAGCTGGGTGCCATTTCCTACTCTCTCGGACGTGGTGATTACACTGGAGCGCAATTGCGTCAACTGCTGGTGGATATGGCTTATCTGAAAGGCGAGGCGCATACGGATCAGTCAGGAGCCAATCCGCGCTACGCTATCAGCGACTATTATGTGAACAATTACCGACCCACGCTGAATATCCCGAATCAGGGCGGATATTATTATAACGGGGTCTTTCAAAACAGCGAGATCAATACCGTTCAGACGTACGTTAACGGGAGACTGTCGGGGTCTGAGGTCATGAACGCGCTGAAACTCAGTGATTTTGGAAGTATTTTGAGTGACGGGAGCTCGTTTCGCGTAACGAATTTCACGCCGGGAATGAATTATGACGATTTCAGGCGCAGCTTGATTTCCTCACAGCCAAAGCTCAATGGCGTGGTTCTGGTCGGCGATCTGGTCGGCATCAGTGTCAACCGGACGCCGACCGACGGAGTGGCTGTTTTTGACCGACTGAAGAGCAAAGGATACCTGGACGTTGCGGGTGTGATTAACCCACTATACGACTTCACGCAAGGGGATCAGGTGTCCGGTGTCAAAAAAACGACTTGGAATATTACGAACGCGGATATCTCGAATCGGCTGAAAACAATACAGAGCGACTATCATTCAAGCGCGCTGGCATCAAGTGTGCTGAAAAAACTGTATACGGATATGGGCGCGCAATACGACGAATTGCGCATGGAGCTGAATACAATGCTCACGAGCAACCGTCGCGTGGCCAATCCAAATAACCTTACCACCACCCTGGCGGATATCGTGTCGCGATCCCATGGCTATGTCTGGTTCTGGGGACGCGCCGCAGATGATGGTCTGGGCGGGAGCGGGGTATCCACTTGGGAGGTGCAGGTAAAAGAAGACGGACAGAATGAAGCTAGTCGCTCTCTTTCACTGCCCTATGACCAGCCGTGGCTCAACTGCGCGGGAAGCTATACGTCTTTCCCCGGTTTTAATGGAAGTCCCGCGCTGAGTGTGAGCGCGTCGATGAGGCTTCGCGCGATGGACAACGCCGGAAACGCCGGCGAATGGTCGGACTGGCGGGGGGTGACGGCGAACGGTCTGCGGGTCTGGTATCAGGCGCCTCCCGGAAACCGTTCTGTCTATGATACGGGGAGTTTGCTTGGCATTAAAAATGGTCGAAGCGATACGCAGTCCTTATGGGCACAGAATCGCGAGTTGAATCTCTTGTGGGATGGCTCGCAGATGTGGGGACCGGATCTTTTCTATGACTACAGCTCCAGCATGGGGCAGTCGGACTTGCCACAGGGGAGGACGAAATACCGCTTCCATGACGTGAATGATTCCACGATTTCGGGTGGCACGAACAGGATGTACGTGATGGCGTATAATGCGGAGAACGAGGGAACCAACGAACTGGTATACAGTCTGGATTACGATGCGTTGCCACCGGACAGACCGTCAATCAGCACTCCTTTAGCTACACAGAACGTCCCGAACAGCTACACCTTCAGCTGGTCGGGGGGAGCGGATCCGAATCCTGGTTCAGGTCTCAAGAGCTATCATGTGCAGATTGTCGATGCGGACGGAAATGTCGCGTACGAGCGAACGGACTTCACAGGGGACAGTTATCTGTTTACGGAGGGCAAGTCCGGCAAAAAGTATACCCTTCGGGTCAACGCGGTGGACAACGCCGGTCTTTCCGGTGAGATTGCGATGACGAACGCCTGGGTGGTGGTGGACAAAGACGCCCCCCCCGCCCCCGATATGCTGTGGGTCAATACCGGAAAGGTGTCGAACGGCTCGATGTGGAGCAGCAGCGCCAACTACAACGTGTGGCGGTGGGTGCTCCCCCAAGATACGGGCAGGAGCGGTCTTGCGAGCTATAATATTGCGATTAACGAAAGCAACAAGGGCTGGCTCGAGGTCACATCGGGAATGATAGACAAGACGACGTATCTAAGCAACGCCCCGATTTTTGCGAAAATCAAATTTTCAGACAAGGCAGGCAATATCTCCGGGGAGAAGAACAGTTCATACCCGCTCAAGATCGACACCGAGGCACCGTTGATCGACTTAAGCGTGGCGGATATCAGAGAGCTTAACGGTATGGTGAACGATGTCTGGCAGACAAGTACGCGAAGCGTCATTTTCTCCTGGGAGCAGGCCAATAAGAACGCGGCGTCAGATGCCCTCAGCGGTGTGGTCGCGCTGGAATACTACTGGGGGCCGGAAGCCGACAAGACCTCTGGGTTTGCGATCAATACATTTGACAAGAAGGTGACGCCTGTCGGACAGATGCCCGCGGGCGCGGAGACCATCTATTTCTTCAAAATGAGATCACAGGACAATGCCGGGAACTGGTCGCCGATGGCGACGCTGTATACCACCAAATACGACAACTTTGTGAAATCGATTGAGGATGTGCGGCAGTCTGTGACGACAAACAGGTACTCGAATCAGCTCACGCAAAACTACAACTGGGGAAATGTGAGTGATTTAACGGGAATACAGTCCTTTGTTTTCTCCTTTTACGTTTCCGGCAATTTGCTTGACAGTATGGATGACGGGGTTCTTACGCGTGACGTGACGATACCGTACGACAGTGCCATTTATGATTCTTCAAGTTCTCGGTTTATGGCTTCGGTGATGCTTGATAATCAGTTTTCAAGCCAAGATGTCTATGTCCGGATGCGGGTGAGAGACACCAATGGGAATGTCTCCATAGCTGGCAACAAATCCGAGAAGATGTGGCTGGATTTCACCGCGCCGAATGCGGTAGACGTCCCCACCATTGATAATGGGAGTATTATTCACGTGACCAGCAGAAATTTCGGCGTGACCTGGAACTGGACAGCCCCGAAAGACATCGGCGGGAGCGGGTTGTCCTCCTATGACACGAAATTGCAGGTGTATTCTGACGCTCAAGCCGTATCCATCAATCCGAATGTGCCCTCGACGGTCAACAGGGCGGTCTACCCGCAAGTATTCACGGACAACGTCTATGCATTCAGCATCAGCGCGCATGATCGTGCCGGCAATACAGGCAATATTTCTTTCGGTCAGCTCTTCGTGGTGGATACGGTTGCACCCTCCGTCAATCTTCAGCTACGAAACGCCTGTTCCGCTTACGGATGGAACCGGCCATTCAAGGAAAATATTTATTATCTGATCAGAGGCAATACTGTGGGACTATCGATTTACATGAAGGACAAGGCCTCAGAGCAAATCGGGAATGTTGGCTCCGGCATCGCGTCAATGAAGCTTGAACTCTATGAGCTGGCGACACCGGATACGGGTGAGTTTGCGCTGGCATCTGTTCCCACATTCAGTTTGTCAGCGAATAGTATTTGTACTTTTGGGATTCCGATGACCAGTAGCGTGATTCACACGTCTCAGAATACGCAGTTGTGGCGATACGCGCTTATTTCCGACGACATTGTGATCTCAGACAGCTATCTGTCCAGCCAGCAGTTTGTAGACCCGACCAGCAACGCGACAGCGAATTTCATTCAGATGACACTCAGCCGGAATTGGACGGGATTCTTCCGACTGTCTCTGAGCGTCAAAGATTTTGCGAACAATGAAACCTCACAAAACTATTACCTCTATTATGATCCTGTTCCTCCCTCCATTGATATGGGCTTTAGTGGCATGATCTTTCTTTCGACTAATGCGATGGTGTACATTCGCAGATTGGATGGAGGACAGAGTGTCATACAGGAAGATGCTTCCAATGGTAGCAAATACGCAGATGAACGATCAAGGATGACCTTCTTCCCGATAGCGGGTTATCAGCTGTATGAGGTGAGCGGGGCGAATCAACAAAAACTGGGTCTCAACATCACAGGAAGCCGATATTATCCCTATTGTGAGCTTGAGCAGGGGGCGTGGGGTTCTGGTTTTATGGTACTCTCTACCAATGCCAAGTTTTATGTAAGGGTGTTTGATGAACTGAGCGAGGAAATTGGATTTTTCCAGGGAGGCGGGAATCAACCGAATCGATCATGGGATGCCGCTGGGGACATCTTAATCTCAAGCGAATCCGGACGAATCAACGTGAATGGATACCAGCTACCTTTTGCGAAGTACGGTCTTATAGATGACTTTTACCAAAATGAGGCGACGAATCGTTTGACCCATAATCCGGAACGGAATGTAACATTCCTAGATTATGCCAGAGAGTGCTTGGAAGTATCACTTAACGCCGATGTGGTTGATGGAACCAGATTGGTTCTAGGTGTCGCAGATATGGCCGGAAATGTGACCACCGTCAGTTCGCTACCGGTCTATCGATCTTCGCCGATTATCTTGGTGACGGCAGATGCGTCGCTACAGTATCCTGTCCCACATTCCTATAACCGCCGCTACGGGACGCAATATTCTTGGGGGGATTACACTTATGGTACACAGAGGGTCAGCGCAAGTTTCTATGTAGACACCGTCAACGTGTACGTATCGGCGAACATGACGGTGAGTAGCGAAGTGCACAGCCTGCGCGATGGTTTGCAACAACCCTTTTTCTTCGCACAAAATGGGGTCGAGATCAATCCGTACTCAGGACTTAGTGCCACGGGCTATAGCGTCTCAGGAAAGAGCACGATGAATTATGTTTACTGGGGGCAGTTCAGCGTGGTGACGCTCAGCACGGGTGCGCAAACCCCGCTTTTGAGCGGACAGGGAAAATACATTTCTATCAATGTGCCCAATCGGTACGGGGACAGCGATGTATCCATTCGGGTGAGCTACAGCGTGGACGAGGATTATCCTTCGCTGACCGTAAACACCTTTTTTGTCTATCCGGCGATTCCCATCGTGAATCCGACGGTGGACAACAGACTTGGCGCGATGAGCATGACCACCAACAGGGTTGCCATTACTTCCGACGGGGTCGATGAAATCTCCGGAATTTTTCCTTCCAGCTTTTTCGTGACACAGCTGTCTGAGTCGCTTCACAGCTTGAAAGAAGTGCTGTTTATCCGCGCCACGAACAGCCTCAGCACCCCCAACTGGATCAGCGCGAACAACGAAGGCAGTAATGGCGTATGGCTTACCGATAACGCGGGAGTGGGGCTGTCGGATACGCCTTTCCTACACCGTTTACGTCAAAATGGCTTAATCACCACCGATTGGCAGGCGGGCTTTGAGGGGCTGTCCGGCACGGTGACGCTGGGTGTGAATGTAATGGATGTCATCTGGCGCGACAAGGCTGGCAACTATTCAGGCACCACGAATTTAGCGATTGTCTATGATCGTACGCCTCCTGAGCTTCTGGCGGTGAGCCTGAATGCGGACTGGGTCGATGCTGCGACGACGGTTTCGATGGTGTTCGAAAAGCCCTATCAGAGTATTCAGGGCGGAACGCCGATGCTTCCCAATGATCCGATCAATAGTTTGCATGCCTTCTACATGGATGGATATCAGGGACTCCGACTCTATTTTCGTATCAGCGATAACGCCAAGGTGAACGGATGGTTGTCAGCCGATGCCGCCGATGTCAATACGGTTCGTGTCCAGTGGACGACAAACAACACCTACTGGCATTCGTACACGGTTAACGGGGGCAGTTTTAATGTCTATCAGCCCAGCGGGGATTTCGGGGTATTTAAGATAACCCAAAGCCATGAGATTGAGGCGCGAAGACCGGCACTGAATAATGGGGAAGCCTTTAATTATTGTTTCTTCGTAAGTGCCAGTATGATCATCAGCGATAATGCGCTTTTCGGATCAGGTATTCCGGAAATTGTGACGCAGAACCAGGCCTATGCCTTCAGAATTGATTTATTGGACTATGCGGGAAATGCTTCCCGTGCGACCGGCTCCTACACGGTGAATATCGATAATGACCGATCCAATCGCAGCGTTGAGCTGACCATCTCAGGGGACAGTACCGTCAATACGGCCAACGCGAAGATCGTGACACAAAACAGTCATGGGGCGGGACTGCTTAACAGCGAGCTGTATACCCCGCAGGATTGTGATCCGTTTGCGGCTCCAAACGAGAAAATCTACAACGATGGCCAGATTTTCGCCAAGCTGGGAATCACTGTCAATACACTGGTCGGCAGAGAGTACGCGCTGGTTTGGACGACGATGAATCCGGTCGTACAGCCGTTGAATAAGCCCTCTTACGTGTATTATGCCTATGGGAAAATTGGCTGGGCGACCAGTAACTCAAACTTCGTTGGAACGGGTAATTTCGCCTTCGACTTCTTTAATCCGACGCCGGATATCGGCAGAACGGGACTCAGTAGCGGTCTGCCCTACTATGCCACCAACAATGCCTTACTCACTTTGCCAACCACCGACACGGTGATTCATCTCTTCGTAGCCCCGATGGGGGTCGCGGGAAATCCGATTAACATCGATTCGGGAACATGGGCAACCATCACCATCGATCTGTCCGCTCCAATACTTTCCGGAAACAGTGCCCCCTTTTATCTGCATGATCTGGCCGGAACGACGCTGAATGCCCTGAAGGGATTGTACGTGTCCCGAAGCGTTATCGAAGGGGATTGCCCGGTTGCCCCGAGTTTTGACCCCATGGCACATTTGGATTTTCTGGGTCTCGGGAGTTACTTTTTCCAAGATGTACACCGCTCTACGCATGTGCAATTCGGGCGTGGTGACTACGTGGATCTGCAAAGCGGTATGCCGACGAACAATACTTTTCTGCGCAAGAAGGTTTACCGCGCGGATGTGGCTGGAAGCAATGGCTATCTGTTTGAACAGCTTAGCAGTGAGCGGTACAGTAGCATTGCGAATATGATTGATACGGATCTGGCAGCCTTTGGAGAGGGTCTTTACCGATTTGATCTGTATACCAGCAACAAAGCAGGTCTGGTTACGAAATCGTCTTTTGCGGTGGTGATGGATGGCACGCCCCCGACGATCAATCAGTTTGCCTTTGAGGTATCCGTTTCACAGGATTATGAGCCGGTTAGTGTTAACTATTATGGGAGCCAGAATATCCGAATTTCCTGGAGTGCGAGCGATAATATGGGTGTTTCCTCCAATGGGCAGCTGACGGGGGGCGATTCGAGCGGGATATGGTTCTATGAGCTGAGGTTTGAGAATCTGACAACCCCCTCCGTAAAAGGATATGTGTTCAGTTCGCGCAACACGACGATTACTTGGGATCAAGGACTTGGACTTGCCTTTGTCCCCACCAAGGCGATTTCGACTACTTTGAATTGGCGTGATGTGGTTGGCATCATTAAACTTGGTAAAGTTCGATTCACCTTGAACGCCTACGATTATGCACTTTTGACGATTTCCCGTTCTCATGAAGTCTATATTGATTCCGGAAACGAGGTGCAATCCATGGTTAGCCTAGCCGACCCGCAGGAAGATAATGTGGACAACCAGCAGGATGGGGAGAGTCCCTCTGAATCCTCTCAGGGAGCCTCAGGATACTTTGATCAGACGAGCATCAATCTGGTGATTCAGTTTTTACCGACTGCGTTTGATACCACCCAGCTCAATCGTGCCTCACCGCAAAGGACTCATCTGCCGATAGAGGTCTTTCTGGTAACCCCCGGTTCCGTGGCGGCTGTTCCTATCAGCACCAGCCTTATTGTCGTGACGTACAGTAATAGCGCGAATCTTGATGTACAGGGGGCTCCAACAGCAAATTTAGCTAATTACCGCCTGACACTGTCGGTGGTCGATACCAAGGAGTTCGTAAAAACAGGGGGCTATGAAGGACCGGTGACGCTCTCCTATAAGATTGTGGATGGAGCGGGATATCGATCCGCAATGACAAGCATTTTTACAAGGGTGACGATCGATATGTCCGCGCCTACAGGGAGCTATGGTTTTCATGAGGGGCTGAAATTTATCGGAAGCGATAATACTTATTTTCTGTACGGGGTCAGTGAGAATTTCGCCTTTGCGACAACGACGAGTGGAACAAAAGTGTCTGCCAATTATGAGGATGCCCATTCAGGATTGTCATCGAAGCCCTATCGGTTTATGGTCAGCCTGAACAGTCTGGCCGGAGCCTATCAGGGAGTTGACAAAGACATGGGCTGGCAGGCCAGAACGTCCTCTCCGTTTGATCTGCTTTCTTCGGAAATTTCGACTTCAAACAAGTGGTACGCCGTCAAGCTGCGGGTTCGCAATCAAACCGGTGTGGTGGCCTATAATACGCTGAATGTGATTCTGGATACACAAACACCCAATATTTATTTCTTTGCTGTTTTGCAGGAAACCGCGAGTAACGAGTATGCGCGAAGTGCCGAAAACTTCGTGGGCAAACGGGCGACCACCATCAATTGGGGGGCAAGCGATAATGTCTTCAGCGAATCCTTCGGAAGTATTTTTGGTGTGACAGGAAACTCGCACCAGGGAATCCGGCAGTACCAGCTTTCATTTGCCACCCCGAATGTCAGAAGTATCAGCGCGGACATTTTTCCGGCGATCACAACGAACATTGTGACCGTCGGGTATACCGAGTTTGTGATCGGGGAGGGGGTTGTTCGCTATGTGATACGCGCCTTTGATTTTGCGAATAATGAAACGGTTGTGACCAAGGGCCCCTACTATTATGACTGGACAAACACCCTTCACAATCAGGTTGGCCAGATACTTGCCGTCACGGATAACACGGATGAGGATGGGGATGGGATATCGCCTGTGTCCGCCAATGGTGTTTCGGGGTATTTCGATCAGCCGACGATTAGTATTCAGTTGATATTAAGCACAACCGCTGATGACGCCACCCAGCTGAACTATTTGTCTGATGCGCACATTCCGGTAGAGGTATTTGCCGTGACGAACGCTGTGATGACCAGAATTGCAGCCTCGCAAATCTGGGCGACTTATGATCACAAATTGCTGATCGACGCTCATCCGAATCTGGCGGCCTATAGCATTGCCATCACGATTAACCTAGCGGATATTGTGTCGCGGGATCGCTATCAGGGCGGAGTGACTCTATTCTTTAAGCTGATTGACGGCGTCGGGAATTTGTCGTTGACCACCAATACGCCTTTGCGTTTGACGGTGGATCTGAGCGCGCCGACCGGACAAATGCGGGTGCTATCGGGAGTGACATTTCAGGGAAGCACCAGCAACTTCGCACAATACGGGGTGAGTACGAATATGCTTTTTACCAGTGTGAATGCTGTCGCGATGGATCATCAGTATTCGGACGCACACAGCGGACTTGCGATCAGCTGGAACAAGGTGACCGTAATCCGTTATCCCCTTGAGGGAGGGGTGGGGACGGCTGTAAACCGTGACTGGTCAGATGTGAGCCAGGTCTCGATCAACAGCGTCCAAGCCATGATCTCGAACAACCTTTTTCTGGTGGAATCGGATATCCTCAATGGCGTTGGGGAAGTGGCACACTCGGCGACTTGGAATGTGGTCTTTGATACCGTGCCCCCCACGATCAACGCAGAGGATTTTATGCTGACCTTCAACGTGCTGAGCGGAGGTTACGCGCCCTCATCCGTAAACTACCTCCAGAGTACGACACTCGACTTGGTCTGGGTGGCGACGGATAATGTTTTTGCCAGCTCTCCGAATCTGTTCGCTGTTTTAAGTCATCGGGGCGTGTACCAGTATCGCCTGTCTTTCAGTAAGGACGGTCAGACGTTTACCTCAGTCAGCGCAAATATGATGCCTGCGGTGAATAATCATCTTTATATTTCGCCGAATGAGCTACTGGGGACGATCGGGGAAGGCAGGGTATACTTCAAGCTGGAGGCTGTGGACTTTGCCGGAAATTGGAGTAGTCGGAACATAGGGCCGTATTTCATGGACTTGCAGAACACCCTGAATGAGCAGATAGTGCGAATTGAGCCGGTAACTGCCAATAACGATAGTATGCCGGATTATTTTCAGAAGTCTCCTTTCGACGCGAGTGGCAAGAATGGTTATTTTGACCGGGTCAGTGTTGACTTTATCATTCACCTTTCGCCCAATGCGAGCGATTTGACCCAGCTGAGCTACCTTGAGGGAAGCTATATCCCCCTTGAGGTATATGTAGTGACGGACGGTGTGAAAAAGGCGCGGGTTTGGGATAGCGACATCCATGCGACCTATAACCGTGATGTCCTGCCCAGCCTTAACGCGACATCAAATCTGGCCTCGGTTCCGATTGCCGTGACCATTAACTTCAGCAATTACGTTGGGACAAGCAATTATAACGGGCGAATTCAGTTTTAC
This sequence comes from uncultured Candidatus Marinamargulisbacteria bacterium, assembly GCA_964358175.1. GTDB lineage: Bacteria > Margulisbacteria > Riflemargulisbacteria > GWF2-35-9 > GWF2-35-9 > CAYHOI01. The sequence goes on from CAYHOI010000001.1 coordinate 18,181, forward strand.
TACAAGATTATTGACGGTGCGGGAAATGTTTCAGCGACAACCAATACAGATATGGCATTTTTGGATGTCACGGTAGATATGACAGCTCCGGTCGGAAACAGCCGGTTCGGGGAAGGGTTCACGTTTGTAGGAAGCGGGAATACCTTCGGCTTGAACGGTGTGAGCGATGATGTTGCGTTTGCCAGACAACTAAGCAATCTGGTGATCAGCATGGATTATCAGGATGCTGAAAGTGGCCTTGCCATCAGCTCGAACTATTTTTCTGTATGGGAATACAGCCTTACTCATAATTATGTGACGAGCGGGAATCGTGGTTGGACGAATGTGCCCACACTCAATCTGTCGGATATGGGAACGATTACCCAGAATCGCTGGTACAAGGTCGTTGGGTTTGCGGCTAACAATACCGGGGTGATCACGAAGGCGACGACGAGAAATGTGATTATCGATCTGGTGGATCCCGTGGTCGTGACGTTCTCCCTATCCGGAGAGCTTCAGAGCGGATCAGACTATGGCAGTAGCAGTCTCAACTTTGCGCAGGTTCAGACTCTGAATTTTGTCTGGACTGCTTCCGATAATATGTTCTCGGATCTCACGATTGGTGAGTTCAAGCAGAAAAATCACCAAGGGATTTCCCTGTATGCCTTTCTTTACAAGGTCAACGGGATCGATTGGGTGACCCTGAACGGCTCGATTACCCCGACTGCGCAGAACGAATTTCAGGTGGATAAAACCACGGTGAATAGTCTGTTTTCAGGCAAGAAAGCCTTTTTTAAGCTGGTAGCCTATGATTTCGCGATGAACCAGTCTTCAAAGGAGTATGGGCCTGTTTTCTTTGATTCAGGAACCGTTCTTGAGCAAGCGATATCTGCCTGTATTCTGGAAGACAAAACGGATGCCGATGACCTGGGAGGGTCACCGTTTGATGTTTCAGGACAGGGATACTTTGATCAATCCGTGCTTAAGATGAGGCTCCAGCTGATGGATACGGCGAATGACGTGACCCAGCTGAGCACCCTGCCTTCCGGAAATATCCCGCTGGAGGTGATGGCAACCTTTTACGGGAGTAACCGTGGTTCTCTTTACTTCTCAAAAGTCTTTCCGGGGAATTTGCAGAAACTGTCGGCAACCTATAATTACGGTCGGTTGCCAACGATAGACGCAGCGAATAACCTGGGCGGGATCACGATAGATATTTTAACGCTGAATCTGTTCGATCAGATAGAAGGCTCGGGTTGGAATGGGGGTGTAGGTCTAAGTTTTAAATTGATTGACGGTGCGGGGAATTTATCAACCGATTGGTCCCGCGAGTTTCGTGTGACCGTCGATGTTACCCCTCCGACGGTGGCTTTGTTGTGGGGAACGCGTGATTATTTTGTGACAGGGAACGATGAAACATTTGACCAGTTTGGATTTGGTAAAAGTTCTCAATATCCGGTGAAGTTCCCCTATGTGGGATTCAGTCGGCAGATCCAGTCTCTCAGGTTAAGCGGAAATGCTCAGGACCAGGATTCAGGGCTACCGACAGGAGCTTATCGATATGATGTGACTCAGTTCGCCTTTTCCAACCTGAGTTCAACGGTGAATTCAGATTCAACGGGCTGGACAGCGACTCCGACCCTCAATCTGTCAGAGCGGTTCACGGGAATGATTGCTCCGAATTTCGCGTATCGGGTTGACTTGCATGCGCGCAATCAAGTGGGGCGTACGTCCATCTCGACCAATCTGATTATTCTGGATGATGTCGCGCCCACTTTTCAGGCGATGAATCGCTCCGAACCAGTGGGGGGTGACTATTCAGCGACGAGCAAAGATCTTTATTCGCTACAGGATGTTCTTCTGACCTGGCGGGCAAGCGACAATTTTTATGCAGAGAATGCCGGTGGCGAAGGAAACTTCTTCAACGCACGCGATCATCAGGGAGTCTATTTCTACCAGGTTTGGTATGAGAAAAATGGGGTAACGGCTTCTATAACGGAAAATATGCTGGCATATGCTGACAACGATTTCGTGGTATCGAAGGGGTATATCCGGCAAAGCATCGGCGAAGGAATCGTGACCTTCAGTATTCGAGCAACGGATTTCGCAGGCAACACCAGCGTTACCACCAGCCGCCTGAGATTTGATTGGAGCAACACCATTAATCTTCAAATTGCTGACATGATTTCTGCGATGGACGCGACGAATAGCGATGAGGATCTGTGGGATAGAAGGCAAAGTGACAAGTGGGGCGACTTTGTTGATGATGTCTCTCCTTTTGACGCATCGGACGGACAGCTTGGGATTTTCGACCAGACGGTTATTCCCGTCCATATCCGAATCGCTGAGAATGGATATGATATTTCTCAGATCAGCGAACTGACCCCGAATCACATCCCGTTTGAGGTCTATATTTCGCATGATGGACAGGTGCTGACGATTAATCATGATCGAATTTGGGTGACTTATGACCGCAAAACAGATATCGAAAGCCCCTCGAACATTGCGAGCCGAAACTATTGGCTGACCGTGGATGTCGGAGAATGGGTTGGCGTTGAACCGCTCCATAGGGGTGCTTTCCAGCTTCTCGTGAAGGTCATTGACGGCGCGGGTAATCTCAGTAGCTTTGACACGAAGGAATTCAGATTAACCGTTGACAGGACACCGCCTACGTCTGATGCTTCCGCTCCTTTTTATTTTAATGAACCGATAGGCTGGGTAACCTATAATCCCCTCTTTCTTGACGGGTATAATGGCGTGGCTTTCATCAATACGACCCATTTCAGTGCGCAGATGGTTTCCTTTAATGATGCGGAATCGGGGCTTTCAGAACAGCCCTACTGGATGAAACTTGCTGGGGTGGGGTTCAAAGACGAAAACGAAAATCAAGCCGACAAAGGTTCTGTTCAGATAACCTGGCAGACACAGGAAGCCTTCACGGGGGTCAGTCTGAGCGAATTGGGATACCAAGGGCTGACCGGCGGTGGCGTTTTTGATCTGTTTTTTAAAGTTCGCAATAACGCGGGCATCGTGACGTACAATCTGAATTACTTGTGTATCGATTTGCTTAAGCCGGTTCTGGTTACCTTCCAGCGCACCGAGCATATTGACGTCGATCAGGATGGCTACCTGCCCGAGGAGGATACCTATTATAACAAACAGGCAATATGGCTGACTTGGGATGCTTATGATAATCTGGGATACAGGGGCGATCAGCCGGCTGAAGTCGTTACAGGTGATCCGGATGCAATTTGGTTCTATACCCTGAGCTGGACATGCCGAAGCCTGACGGGGAATATGGTTTCCTCCGGCGATATTCTGACGCCAGGAATGCGCTTGGATGCGAAGCAATGGTTCCTGCCTACCAGTGGGGTTTCTGTGATTGACGATGTATCCTATGGGATTTCGATCTCGGATAATCTCAAAGAGGGAAATGTTGAGTTTATTCTGGGGGCTGTGGATTACGCACTCAATGTGACAACGAAATCCATGCAGGTGGTCTTTGACTGGACGAATCGAGCAACGGCCAGTTCAAATTTTTATTTTGTCGCGGATCAAACCGACAGTTCAACACCAGCTGACGGAGTCATCCCTGAAGCAGGCTACTTTGATCAGACAACGATGACCGTGGTCATAACGCTTGATCATGTGATTGAATTAACACAGTTATCGACCCGGAATTTGAAAGTGAATTATTCAACTGGGAATTCAGGCTCCGAACTTAGTGTAATGAATCCAGAGGATTATCGCTACAGCATCGAGGGTGTGGATGGGAAGTTTACGGTAACGATTGATTTTAATTTGGCACCTTATTTAATGACCTTGAATGTCGTTGAAGGACAGCCAGTAAGGAGCGGGGTAGTTTCGTTAAACATTACGCTATTGGATCGAGCAGGCAACATGCCGAGTGTGCCTGCGAATATGGGGTGCAGGGTGACTGTGGATATGCAGTCTCCCTCTTTGGAATCGTCAGGTGTATTTGATGTTTATCTTTATCCAGACAAGGATTCGATGGGAGATGGGATTGATCCGGAGAACGGGTATCTGGACGATTCCTTGCCCTATATCACCGTGACGCTGAATAGTCGGGTTACCTCCAATGGTGCTGCGCAGATGGATCAGTGTCTCAATGTCCGGCTGTTTGATGATAGCCGGATACAGAAGGCTTCAGCGAATACTTTTGAGCTGATCTCAGAAAACAGATCCCTCATGATCGTTGTGACGATGGATAAGGGTGGATGGAGCGTTCCTCTGCAGGCTGATCAGCAGATTGCGACTCTTCCCTCGGAAAATAGCTATACGTATGAGTTTTACCTGAGAGATAAAGCGGGAAACATTTTAAGTAGAGTTGTGACGCTGAATTATGATCGGACTCCTCCTGTTTTGCGGGATCGGGCTTTTGTGTACAAAGTCGAGCCGGCTAAGGGAGAGGATCATGGTGGCGATGGAATTGATCCGCTTGCGGGATATTATGATTCGCCTTTCGCGACCGTCAACATCCAGCTGAACATCCCCAATTGGACAGTTGGATACGGGAACAGTCTGGCCTCCTCTTACAACGATGGTGTGTCAGAAAGTTATCACGGATCGGGAATTCGGAAACGACCCCTGTTTGTCAGGCTTGAGTCCCTGACTCCCTTGAATATTCCTGGGGTTTACGCAAGCGCGACTTATCCCGGCGGGCATTTCGGAGCTGAGCTGACCGCGAACCTGTTTGCTGTAGGGATTCCTCTGACGCGCGATGCCGCGCGAATCATCGTGATGATGGCAGACCGAGCGGGGAATGTTGTGACCCTTAATGACACAAACAGGGTGACCATGGACGACAGAATGCCCTTCGGCATATCCTTCAACCTGGTGGATACGCGGGACGTGAGCGGTATCGGCATTTTTCCGGTGTACGGCTTTTTTAATCATCAGGTGATTACGTTTAACATTGAGGGTAGCCAGGTGGATAGGGGATTGTCGGGGCTTCGCGGGAACAGATTTGTTGTTTCCACGGCCAACGGAATCTGGAAGAATTACACCTATCAAAGTCGATATGTGGATCCAGAGCTAAAAGAACAAAATGAACCTGGGACAGACAGTCCGCTGATAGGTTCGCTACGCCTACCCACCGGAACCGTAACGGTCTGGGCAGGACTTGTGGATCGGGCAGGGAATGTCGGGGTGATTTCTCAGCCCATTGTAGTGGATATGACCCCGCCCTCTATCAATTTATTTAGTTTGGACTTTGCCACCAACAACAAAGGTCTTCGAGGGGATATTGATTCTCACGGGGACGGCGTAGACCCCTATTATGGGTACTGGGATGAACCCAGCGTGAATATTGAGGTCGTCTCGCTCAGCTATGCCGAGGACTACCGGCGTAGCAATGACGTATTTGTGAAGGACTACAGATATACGCATGTTCCCGTGATGCATGACTTTGGGTTGGGTTGGGTGACGACCGAGAACAATATCGGACAAAGTTCCCGCGTTTTTCGTGAAATATATGTTCCGGAGGGCAATAGTCAGCCGATTGTTGTGTATGTGGCTGATTTGGCGGGCAATGTGGTGTCTCGTCAGATTCTGGTTACGGTAGATCAGACCGTTCCCGCAGGGTTTGCCCAGATTGTTCTGGATGTTGATACAGACAGCCAGGGAGATGGCGTGGATCCTTTATATGGGTTCTTTGACAATGTCGAGGTCGGTCTGGTTATTTCAGAGAATACGGCTGATAGTAGCGGGTTTCGGGTGAATCGCTACCTGATTCGGTCAAATTCCGCCAGGACTCTTTCCTATAATGTCCATGACTACAAAAACAAGGATAAGTCGGAGTCTTTGCACAGACCAATAGATCTTGAGCAAGGGGATCAGGTGGCTTTCGGGCAGGATAGTTCTCAAATATTCAATTTCAAGCCTGCCAGCGAAGATGAAAAGCAGATTGAGATTGTTGCGGGAATCAGTGATTGCGCGGGGAATGTCCGGGAAGTGACGGCCTCCATTACCGTGGATACCCAGCCTCCGACCGGTGATTTTCAGGGAAAACTCATCACGGATACCGATAGCGCGCTCGACGGCATAGATCCGCTGGAAGGGTATTATGACAGTCTTGCCGTGAGCGTACTGCTGTCTTCAAATGTTGTGGACAATATTGGGATGAGAACCAATCGATATTTTATCAAAACAGGAGATGCCGGATTTCTGACGAGCTATAACGCTTATCCGTACGACGGCAACCATTACTTCTCAGAGGGAGCCGATGTGCCGGGTATAGGAAAGTTTGGTTCCGCGACAGGATCCATTACGGGAATTACCTATAACGCGCAGGGCGTGTACGAGGTTCATGTAGCGGTTGCGGACGGAGCCGGTAATCTTTTGGAGAAGACCGTCCGGGTGACCATCGACCTGACACAGCCATCCTCCGTTCCAATTGTTCGGCTTGCGCCATACCGCGCGGGCGGGAATCGTGTGGAGGCAGATGAGGGCTGGTATGGGAGCAATGAGGTTGATTTTTACGCGGAGTTCAGAAACGGAGCAACCGATGAATTGTCAGGACTTCGCGATGTGCCTTACGTCGCGCGAGTGGTGACGCCCGGAACGAATCAGATTTCCTGGTTGCTTGAGCAAAGGGATCCTGCTTTCAAACAGATATGGGTTCCGGAAGACAGGAGTATTACAAAAAACAGTTCATTGTTCGTGGGACTCGTGGACCGCGCGGGGAATGTTGCGAGTGCATCTGTCCCGGTTCATGTAGATCTGACCCCGCCGACCGGAAATTTATCTCTCATCATCCGCCCTGACAGCAAAAATGATGCCTCTCAGCTGATTCCGGAGAGTGGCTATTACAATGACAATACAATGGACTTGCAATGGCAGATGGTTTCGGATTATTTGGGGTTAAAGAGTAGGCCGTTTCGAGTAAAGGCTAATGAGATGCCCTGGAGTGATAGCTTGAATGTTACCAGCCTTGAAGATTTCAAGGTGAACAATGAAGGAACCGTTACGATTCAAATATTGGTCGCAGATCATGCAGGCAATATTCTCATTGAGACTGCATCGATTATTGTGGATACACAAGTGCCAACGGGAATGGTGGTTTCAGTATTGTCTGACAATACGGATAGTGGTCAGGATGGCCTATTGCCCGAAGCCGGATGGTACGATGATCCGCTGATTTCATTAAGTTGGACTGCCGCGACGGATAACGGAAGTGGCCTTCGAGATAAACCTTATCAAACGAAGAGTGAAGTTTCTAATTATGACCTGCAACAGAGCACGACAACTGCAACGGTGGAAGCAAAGGTTAAATATACGTCCTACGAGGATCGGGTATCCTCTAAGTTATCAGTTCGTGCTGTTGATAGAGCCGGGAATATTTTGGAAGTGATGGCGTCAATCAACGTTGACCAGCGAGTTCCTGAACCCTATACGTTTACTGTAAAGCCTGATTCGCAAGAAAATCCGACCTATAATCCTTCTGCGGGTTGGTACAATGATCATACCCTAGAGTTGGAGTGGAGCGAGTCTCTTGATTTTGGTGGAATGCGCACATCTGGCAGTGTGTTGGCAAGAGTGGCCTCGGACATCCCATGGGTGACCTTGAATGAAAATGTGAGTCAGACCAATAATGACACTTTCTGGGTTTCTGAAGATGTTTCTGCAAGAACACTTGTTACAAGGATGGTAGACCATGCCGGAAATGTTCGGACGCAAGCAAGCAATGGTTTCAATGTAGATCTGACGCCGCCAACGTTTAGTCAGTTGGCTTTGGTTGGGGATGTCGATGTTCATGGCGTTGCGCTTGCGGCTGGATGGTATGACGATCAGATGGTTCGCTGGAAATGGTTTGGGGCGGATAATGGGGGACTGTTTGATGCTCCGTATCGTTACCATAACTTGGTTTCCCCAAACTCACTTTGGAGTGATTGGAATGGACAGACGGGTGTTGAGATTTTGACGACATGGGGGATTCCTCAGTTTTTTGAAGTAGAATTGCGCGATCAGGCGGGTAATCATATTACCCGAATAGAAAAGGTGAATGTCGCGGGATTTGCACCGTCGGGAAATGTTAATTACTTTCTTAGCATAAATGTGACGGAGGTGACACCCGGATGGACAATCACTCCAAATGTAGGATGGTATGCAAGCCATACGTTGAATGTTGTGATCACCACAAATTATCTAAACCTCCTTGAACAGCAGAAGTTAACAGAGGACTTGACATACTATGTGTATAATACGAATGGTCAAACGCAGCCGATATATCAAGGAATTCCGACTTTTAGCAAGGTTATTTGTGGGGAGAGCGGCCGGGCAGGACTTACCGTTGTTTATGGTATTTTACTCAAGAGCGGCTTGAGGATTGAGGGGCGACAAATTATCTTTGTTGACACCCAGCCTCCGCAGGATTTTTCTGCAACTCTCCGAACGTGTACAGACCATGGAGGAGATGGTGTTTCACCGGAATCGGGATGGGTGGATACGATGAATTTCCACATTGATCTTCTTGCTCCGAAGGATGGGGGAATTCTAAGAGCTCAACCCTACCGGTATCGATTTGCAGTCCCAACCGGTTCATGGAGTGATTACCAATCGTCAGAAAAAATTGAAAATCTTCAGATTTCCGAGAATCGAGCGTATATCGTTGAGGTCTCGGCAGTGGATTGTGCGGGAAATATTGCAACAGTTTCTGTTTGTGTAACTGTGGATACAATGCCTCCAACATTTAACGGCTTGGAGATTATCCTCATTCCGGCAACAAGTAATCAGGGAATTGAGCCTGTTCCGGGCTGGTATCGGAACGATAGTCTAAGTGGAAGTGTGACATGGAATCGAGTGACCGCAGATGACCTGAGACAAAACTTTTTATATGTGAGAACAAATAGCGCGAAAACAGTAGGCAATTTTTCTGCTCTGACATTTGATGCCAAAGTGGTTCCGGCTGATATACTTCCAATAAATATAGATGTATTTATTGCGGATCATGCGGGAAATGTTGCTCGATCAGCTAAGGTTATTTATTCAAAAGTGACCGTGCCAGGGAATAGTTACGTGATTCTTAAACGAGACGGAAATCATAATCCGTGGTTTAAACCTGAAGAGGGATATTATGGCCGACTGAGCGTGGATGTTGAGTGGGCTGAGCCAATAGGTGGGGGGCTGAGAGGACGACCCTATCAGATCCAGAGCAGCTTATCCTCTAGTCGCAACTGGACGGCTTCTCAAGACGGGAAAGCCTACAATGGATATGCTGTGAGTGAAGGTGTTCAGGAGATTATTGTTCGTGCGGTGGATAAAGCTGCAAATATTGCAACGTTTTCAACCCTTGTTTCGGTGGATGTGACCGCGCCAGAGCCGATTGTTCTCTCTTTGGTGCAAGATCTTGACAACGATTCTGATGGAGCTGTTCCATTACAAGGTTTTGATGATGACGGGGTGATTACCGTTACATTTAATCCTGTCTTTGATAATGTGGCATTGAGAGATAAGCCCTATTGTTCTTTATTGGGGGATTTAGAGGATATCCCGTCGGGGACAGTTCTGAGCCTTAGTCGTGAGGGTTATGCGACTCTGACAACTTCGGTAGAAGGAATACAAACTGTCTCGGTGGTAGCAGTGGATCGAGCAGGAAATTACCGAATTTCCATAGTAACCGTGAATGTGGAAAGAACGGTTTCAGAGTTTACGGTGAGCATTAATCGCACAGAGTTCCCCGTGTCGGCAAGCCTGATTGTTTCGGTGTCGATGACGAAGAGCATTTCAAGAGTGCCGGGAGTGGTACTTTCGGTTGCTGGTGTGGATTACGGTCTTGCAGTGGTTCGTTCAGAGATTTCGCAGAATGTATTTATCGGAACCTTGGATGTGGGTGTGGTGGTGAGCGATGGTATTGGAATTCTTCGTTTCAGCGTCATCAATGATGCAGGGAAAATTGCCACCCAATCCATAGGCATGGTTTTACCGATTTATATCCATCGGTTTGTCCCCGAGGAACCTGTAGTGTCATTCTTTAGTCCTTCGAATGGAAGCCGACAATATACCAATTCATTAAACGTTTTGGTGTCTTCAGATATGTCCCTGTCGCATCAGGATTATCTGTGGCTGATTACGGAGAATAGTACGCCTCCGACCCTTATGGATCCGAAGTGGACGACTCTAAATGGGGAGTATCGCCTCGCAGAGGGTTCAGATGGCACCAGAAACTTATGGGTCTGGGTAAAGAATAGTTATGGGATGACTCTGCGGGCTGTTACTGCAAATATTATGTTGGATCGTTCTTTGCCTACTGGGAACGTCAAAGTGGGACGAAGCGAGATTTGGTTTGGCAAGCAAACGTTCCTTCTGGAAACGAGTAAATTACTGCCCGTGCCCCCTCAAGTCCTTCTCACCTTTGCTAGGGACGGAGTGACTAAATCTATGAATGTGAGTGGGGCGAACGGGAAATATCGAGCTGATTTCACCTTTAAGGAAGATTTTGGTGAAGGGTATGTGACGATTCAGATTCAGATGGAAGACTATGCGGGGAATGTGTCTACCGTGAATATTGGCGCAACCAGGGTGCTCTTGAAGGTGATGTATCCCCACAGCCCGATTTTGAAAATAATGGATTTGGCGACTCATCAGTTGGATTATACGAACAACTTATCCAAAATCTATTGGAATTTGCTGGTGACCAAAAATAACTCAGAAGAAACATGGACTGACCAAAAATGGTACATCATCGACGATGTGACGGCCAATCGGCCTGAAGGCTACGATCCGAGATGGCTGGAATATTCTCCACAGCAAGGGGTTACCCTGCCTTCCGCATCCTATTTCAGGATGTATGGTGAGCAGGGCATCGAAACGAGTTCGTATAATCCCCCAAAAGGCTATTTGAACAAGATGTTTTATGCATGGTTTAAAAATAGCGGAGGGTATGTAAGCCTACTGCCTTCAGTCGCAAGGATCACCGTTGATGTGACTGCGCCCTCGGCGACCCTGAACTACCTCCCTTTACAGGGGACGACCGATGCACAGCTCAAGTTAACTCTTAACACTAGCGAGGGGGTAACGGTTTACGGTTCAAAAATGATTCATTCAGATGGGGTGAATTCTTTTGAATTCATTGGATCTGGCAACCTATGGCTGACAACTAATTTGGGGGTGCGACCCTCAAAACATCCTTTATTCTCAACTGTTATTCAGGATTATGCGGGGAATCAGACTACATTAGATGTTGATCTTCAACCCTATTTACAGATTTCAAGTATTAATTGTGTTACCCAGAGTGTTTCTCGGCTGGATAAAGATATCACTCTTCTTAGAATAGAAGTTTCTGCGTCAACTAAAGTGATTCTTTACGGACTTGTTATTCAAAAAACAGGAGATGATGGACACCGGACGCTGAGGACAATGCGATTGGTGAGTGGAAATACAGTGCTCAGCACTGCAACGTTCCCCAAAGACCAAATGACTGCGGAATTTGTCATGAAGGGTGGCGGTATGGTGATCACTCGACCCACTGTGCTAACCGTACGAGCTGATATTGAGGCGTCGGCAATGGAGCCGTTTGCTCTCAACGTTGATCGAAGTGGCTGGAAGGTGGATACCTATAACATTGCCTTAGAAGAGAACTTGCCATTTACTTCTGCCCCTTTCCAGATTATGGATGGAAGTAATGAGCTGAGAATCTATCTTGAAGATAATTCTTGGCGTACTCAAACGGTGAAAGTCCATCAAAACGACAGAGATATTCTTCTTGGACAGTTCAATATGGAAAGTTACCCCTATAGTACGATGCTTAAGATGATTACCTTAAATATATCTGGAAATCTTACGACTCCTGGTTTGAGCGGGGTTCGGTTGATTCGAGATAGCAATTACAATGGGGTTTATGATCAACTCGAGGATGATCAGGTTGGCAATAGTCAAGCACAAGCACCAAAGCCAAGCACTTTATTGCTTAAGGGTCTTGATGAGAAAGTATCGCAAGTAGCGCAGAGGTATTTTATTGTGGGGGATATAGCATTAAGCGCGACCGTAAATAATTCTTTTCAGTTTAAAATTGCATCGAAAGCGGATGTTCAGCTGGGAGACAATCAATTTGTGAACGAGCGTGCACTGCCAATGTTGACCCAGACGAACACTGTGCTTCCTTATGTTCCAAAGGTCAGCCTTTCCGTTCGGAATGCTGTGAGCGAAGATGTTTTCCAGAGTCAAACCATTCAGCCCTATAGTTACTTGAGGTTTGCGACCGATTATCGTACGAGTAGTTTGAAAGAATTGGTCTTTAGAGTGTCCTGTAACATGTCTTATGACAATGTCGATATAATCAAGCTATTTATTGTAACTTCAGACAGTGCTGTGATTAATGTCTCGGATGAGCAATCTGCCAACACTCTAAAAGATCAAGATAAAATTAAAATGACCATGACGAATGAATTTCTCGTGACATCGAGTGGACGTTATTTGGCCGTTGGAATGAAGTTGAAGCCGGGTACTTCAACCGGACAGTTGCAATTGGTACTGCTTGCCGAAGGTATATCCTTCAATGAATCGGGCAAAAATGAGAATACAAGCAATCTTGACTTGGGACTTCTCAATATTGTGGATCTGCACCAGCCGATTTTTGATGGGGTGGATGTTCCACGGTATATCAATATAGCGGATCATGTGTCCTACAATTTTGATGTTGGCGTAAGTGCAGATCATACTGTGGTTGCTACCCTTGAAGTAGCGATTGGAAGTGATAGTGGACAGGAGAATGTAATGGCATGGACTGCCTATGCTTTCAACCCACCAGCAGCCTATTTTGTGGACAAGGCCGGGGTGATGAATGGGCTTGCCTTGCAGCACAATCAATCGTATTTCATGAAAATCCGTGCGAAGAGTTTTGATTCAGCAGGAGACTATGTGTCGACGCAGAAAATTCTGCCCTTCAAGGTGGATATGACGCCCCCGGTTGTGGCTCAAGGCGCAACGGTCTATGTCAATCAGACCGTTGGAGGTGCGCAATCGGCGTCTGCTCAGGGAGTTCGCAATACGCAGTATTTGACCTGGCCGGCGGCCAAGGATGATGAGTCAGGGCTGAAGCGGTATGAAATTCAGTGGCAGAAGGGCACAAGCCTCAAGTGGGAGGTTCTGGAGTCGAATACGACGCAAAATTATTATAAACAGTCTAGCCTGGATCCTGCTCTGCGTTACAGGTACCGTGTAAGGGCTGAGAATAATGCAGGGAGCTACACGGATTGGCTTGTGTCATCGTATACGCAAGTGCAGAAGCCCAAAGAAGTCATCTACAATGTTTCGTTCTTTCCCAATCCTGTAAAGTCGCAGGAGCAGGATGGAACCCTCTATTATGAGCTGAATCAAGATGCGAATGTGACTATTAAGATTTACGATGCGCTTGGGCATTTTGTGCGCGAGATTAATTGTGTGTCTGGAAAAATGGGAGGCATGAGTTCCGAACCAAATCGAGTAATTTGGGGAGGCACCAATTATAAGGGCGAGAAAGTAGCAAAGGGGGGATACATTGTCGTCCTCTCTGCGGATAAAGAAGGGCCACAGAATATCGTCAAGATTACGGCAGGAATTCTGCGCTAACCAATTTGGGTTTAGTCGTTGCCATGAAACTGACCTTTACATCTGACTTGTCTTTTTGTCCGTCTTCTGCGTTGTGAAATCTTTCACATAGCCAAACTATGCGAAAGATTCCAAGCCTTGAAGCCAAATCAAAAATACTGCGTGATCTGTAAAGGTTATTTCGTTCCAACTCCTTAGTCTAAATGTAAGATAATCTGGTATAATAATTTTTGCGCATGGATATATTGATGCCTGTCTTTTTGTGTTGGGTCGTTCTGATGATCGGGATCGCGTTTTCCTATGGCGATGTTCAGGCAGTTTTTGAGGGAGATCCAGCGGCAAAAAATATTTTTGAAGTGTTGACGTACCCCGGGGTGTATGCCATATCCATGCACCGTGTGAATCATCTTATTTATAGACTTGGGGTTCCGTTTCTTCCACGCTTACTGTCACAAGTGATGAGGTTTTTGACCTTTATCGAGATTCATCCTGGAGCCCAAATAGGCAAGGCATTTTTCATTGATCATGGGGATGGTGTTGTGATTGGAGAAACGGCAGTGGTTGGAGATCATGTCATCCTCTATCATCAAGTGACGCTTGGAGGAACTGGTAAGCAAAAAGGGAAGCGACACCCAACGATTGGCAGTCATGTTATTATCGGGGCGGGTTCTAAAATATTGGGAAATTTGAAAGTGGGAGAGTATTGTAAAATTGGAGCTGGTACCATCGTCATTCATGACGTGCCAGAGCACTCAACGGTTGTGGGTAACCCAGCACGTGTCGTATCTGGACAGAAGGGCGATCCATTCCTTAATTTGGGGGATGTTCCGGATCCTATTCAGGAGAACTTTATTCGACTTGAGAAGGAAATTAGCGAGTTAAAGCGGGAAATAGCGAGGGATCGTCGTGATAAGTGAGATCAAATATCGACGCATATTGAATGTTTCGGAGGATGCGACCATTGATGAGATCAAGCGAGCTACTAAGGAATTGCTCAAGAAATGCCATCCAGATAAGCATCATGCGCACCGAGGATGGGCTGAAACACAAACTAAGCGAGTTTTAGAGGCTTACCAGGTTCTGGTAAAGGATCAAATCCAAGGCATGAAAATGATTAGAAAAGGTGTGCCTTCTCGCCCGCCAGTGCAAGTTATCTATAAGGAAAAGAAAGTAAATTTTATTGAAACAACGCTTCCAGACACTGGTGGGGATGCATTTCTTTGGCTTGATGTTGACATCATCCACCAGGTGGTTCACGGTAGTTCAGTTCAATGGTCAAAAACCCTGATCGTCGGCATGCTGGGTAAGCAGCAATATTACTTTATCAATCCATTTATTACGCTGAGACATGCTCCATTTAATCCGAGCGATAAGATCATGTTGTTTAAAAAAGATCCAGCTTCTCAGAGGCATTTGGCTTATTGCTTTTCAACAGGAGGCAAATTAGTGGAGTGTGCCGAGAAAACACTAAATTCTACGCCAGTAGAGATTTGTGGGCAACTTGAATTGAAAGGACAGGGTGGACGTTATTACTTGGGGCATCAGGATTTGTTGGTAGTCGATCAGTTGTATTAGCTTTTCTGCGATTGTTGCGGTTCGGTCTCTAATCGATTATGATGAAGGAGACAATGGTATGCATCAGCGTGGGATTAGCAGAGGTTAAGTTCTCAAAGACGTCGGGGGACGTTATCATGGCGCATGGGCTTGGGTCGTGCGTGGGGGTCGCTATTTACGATAAAATTATGCACTTAGGGGGCATGATTCATATTGTGTTGCCAAGTCATGAGATCCAGCGAGATGGGGCTTCTCCTGAACGATTTGCGGATTTAGGTGTGCCGATTCTTTTGGATAAGTTTGTGCTTTTTGGAGGGAATCTTTTGCAGGCAGTTATCAAGATTGCGGGGGGAAGCAATATGTTCAAGCAGGAAAGTGCTTCAGTTCTTAATATTGGCGCAAGGAATGCTGTCGCGGTGTTGGAAGCACTCAAAAAACGAAATATTGTTCCCCAGGCTCAGGATGTTGGGGGAACTAATGGAAGAACTTTCTCACTTCATATTGATACAGGCCGGATAACCTCTCGGATGATTGGGATGCAAGAAAAGGAGCTATGATGGAAGATTTATTTGATGTTGAATATGAGCGGTTTAAGCGAGATGTGAAGCAGTTCATCGGGGTAGACTTGACGCAATACAAGTCTGCGCAAATGAAACGGCGGATAAAGTCATTTATTACCAAACATCAGATACCGACCTTAACTCAGTTTACCCCTGAATTGGGGCGAAATCGCGAGTTGCTTGCTTTGTTTAAGGATTTTATTACCATCAATGTGACGGAATTTTTCCGCAATGAAGATAAGTTTGAGGATTTACGCGTCAAAATGATGCCTGAGTTGATCCGAAGAATGAAGGAGCAGCATCGGACAACTTTCAAAATATGGAGTGCGGGTTGCTCCACGGGGGCAGAGGCCTACACACTTGCCATTACGATGAATGAGTATTTTCGGGGAGTACCCTATTCGATTTTGGCAACGGATATCGATACAACGGTGCTTGCAAAGGCAAAGCTTGCTGAGTATAAGGAACTCGAAATACGAAGTGTTCCCAAGCCTCTGCTAGAGAAGTATTTTGATTCTATGATTGAAGAAGAGAAGTGGAGGCTGAGACCGGATGTGAAACAGAATGTTTCATTCTCTATCAATAATCTCTTGCAGGATCCTTTCCAGCGCGGGTTTGATTTGATTTTATGCAGAAATGTTGTCATTTATTTCACCGAAGAGGCCAAGGATCTTTTGTATAAGAAATTTTTTGATGCATTGGTCGAGGGGGGGGTCTTGTTTATTGGGGGAACGGAGAGCATCCTCAATGCTAAACAAATCGGATTTAAGACAAGTGCAAATTTGTTCTATTACAAATAAGGAGCGGTCGCGTGGTTGATTCAAATAATGCACTCTTTAAGGAACTAGTCGATAGGATCGCCGATCTTATGCCGCTTCCTGTGACGCTACAAAAGATTATCCAGTTGACATCAGACCCGCAAACAGAGATCAAAGAATTGCTCCCCACGCTTGAACGAGACCAGGCAATGGTCGCTAGAATTCTCAAAATGGCCAATTCTTCCTATTATGGGTTTTCTCGTCAAATTCTAACGATTTCGCATGCTGTAGTTTGTCTGGGGTACAACACGATCAAGAATATTGCGTTGACCACCTCGACACAATCCTTTCTTCGTGGTCGGGTCATGAGCTATGCCCTGGAGGAGGGCGCCCTCTTTAAACATAGCTACGCAGTTGCGCTTGGCTCCCGAGCTATAGCGCGCAGGGTAGGGTATCCGAATCCGGAAGAGGTCTACGTAATGGGGCTTCTCCACGATGTAGGAAAGGTGATTTTGGATCAGTATGCCAAGGATCGTTTTGTGGATGTGATTCGGGAATTTAAGAAGGGAGGACTTACTTTCCTGCAGGCAGAGGAGCAGGTGTTGGGATTCAATCATGGAGAAATTGGCTCCGCAGTTACCCATAAATGGAACTTGAATTCTGAGCTGGTTGAAACGATCCGATTCCATCATGATCCTCAGGATGCCAGTATTCAGAACAGTTCTGTGCATATGGTGCATGTAGCAGATGTGATGGTAGAAATGATGGGGATCGGCTTGGGGTACGATGGGCTCAATTATGAGCTTCGGCAGGAGTCCATGGATCGCCTACACTTGACGGAGACTGATATCGAGGCACTCATGATTCAAGTGATGGATGAATACAAGTCTGAAGAACTTTTTGAGGCGGCAATGAATGAGTAGCATCCTATCACAAGAAGAAATTAACGCACTGCTTATGGGCGTCATGGAGGAGCAAAGCACAACTTCTCCTGGCCAGGAGGATGAAGGCGGACACGCGTCTAAATCAACGATTATGGAGGAGTTCCAGCATGTGACGAAATATGATTTTCGTCGACCGAATAAGTTCTCCAAAGATTTACTGCGAATTCTGAAGGGGTTTCACGATAACATGGCGCGTTTGCTCAGTGCGTCACTTTCTGTTTATTTGCGTCAGGACGTGAAAGTGCACCTGACCTATATTGAGCAGCACACCTATCACGAGTACATCGAGGACTGCAGCGAGAAATCTCTTTACTATATTACCTCATTTATTGATGATCAGGCATTGCTCAGTTTGGACGTGAATATCGCACTTTTACTCGTTGAGAAGATATTGGGAGGACAGGGTGCCACTATTAATGTAGAGCGTCTTGATCCCACAGAAATCGAATTGACGATTATTCGTAATATTTTGGATAAGTTATTTCAGCATCAGAAGGAGAGCTGGGGAGATGTTATGAAAGATTTACCTCGAATTATTACTGTGGAAAGTAATCCCCGAGTTATTCATTTGGTTCAACCTAATGATATTGTGCTGAAAATGGTCTTTGAGATTGTGATAGCTGATAGTGTAGGGATATTCACCTACTGTATCCCCTATATCGCTATAGACCATGTGATGAGCATGCTTCTGAAGAGTCAGTTTGTTCGAATGCAACATCAATACGTGAGAAAGTCTGATGAGATGCAAGACAATTTGGCAAACGCATTGGTGGATCTGACCGCTGAACTTGGCCATACGGAAGCCACCGTTATGGATCTTTTGAATATTGAGGTGGGAGATGTGATCCCGTTGTTGACAAAGAGAAATCAGGATCTTCTGATCAAGGTGGGTGGGATCCATAAATTTGGGGGGGAAATTGGAATCTCGGATAAACGGTATGCCCTGAAGATCAATCGGATTTATTTTACGACGTAGAACTCCAAATCAACGATCTCATGAAATGCTTGGATGGAAGACGCTTGTCCGGCTGAAGATATTTCCATAAAAACATAATCTAAAATGCCCTGAGTGTCTTCTTCTGGAGGAGACAACTTTTCGGGTAGCGAGGTCAAAAACCGTCGCAAGACTGCTGAGGGCTCCATTCCAAGGATCGCGTGTTTTGCGCCGGACATTCCGACATCTGTGATGTAGCCTGTATGACTGTTGAGAATTTCGGCATCAGCTGTTTGTACGTGGGTGTGGGTTCCGATCACAGCACTGACTCTTCCCGCGAAATGGAGTCCAAACGCAAGCTTCTCCGAGGTGGCTTCGGCGTGAAAATCCACGATGATGACGGGGAACGTCTGGAGATCATTTTTTAGGAGGGTTTCAAGTGCGTGAAAAGGGTTATCTATGGGGGGCATAAAAACCTGTCCCATGACGGATACCACAGCAACTTTTGTTCCCCCTAGGAGAGTGGTAAAAATACGAATTCCTGGGGTAACTTCCGGATAGTTAATCGGGCGAATCAGTGCAGGGCAGTTCCTGAGATGAGGAAGGATTTCCTTGTTGTCAAATACATGATTCCCAGAGGTAATACAATGAACACCCTCATCCAGAAAATGATGGTAAATTTTGGAAGTAATGCCACGACCATTGGCAGAATTCTCACCATTAACAATGATAAGATCAGGGCTGAACTTCCTTTTTAGACGGGGTAGTTCGGCAAAAAAGACGTCACGCCCTATTTTGCCGACGATATCCCCGAAAAAAAGTATATTCACTTCAAGATCCTTACTTTGCCACTTCTTGAGCGCGAGTTTCCCGAATGACGGTTACCTTGATGGTTCCCGGATACTCGAGTTCACTCTCGATTTTTTTTACAATATCACGAGCGAGCTTAGAGGCTAATTTATCGTTAATTTGATCTGGCTTGACCATCACCCTTACTTCTCTCCCAGATTGTATTGCAAAGGCCTTCTCAACCCCCTGAAAAGAGGTTGCGAGATTCTCTAGTGTTTCGAGTCGTTTGATGTAAGCTTCAATCGATTCTCGTCGTGCACCGGGACGGGAGGCAGATATGGCATCAGCCGTTGCAACAAGGATGGCCTCAATCGTTTGGGGTTTGACCTCTTCGTGGTGTGCAATAATGGCGTGGACTACTTCTTCATTTTCGCCGTTTTTGTGAGCGAAATCTGCACCAAGTCCTGCGTGGGTTCCCTCCTTTTCGAAATCTATGGCTTTCCCAATATCGTGAAGTAAACCTGCCCGACGAGCAAGCCGAGGATTGACTCCTAGCTCTTGCGCCATCAAGGAGGAGAGATGTGCGACTTCGATACTGTGCTGCAAGACATTCTGCCCGAAGCTGGTACGGTAGTGAAGTCGTCCCAGCAGATAGATAATGGGCTGAGCCAGATTCTGTACATCTGCATCCAATGCACACTGTTCCCCAATGTCCATGATGGTTGTTTCTAGATCTTTCTTAACTTGGTGATAAACATCCTCAATGCGAGTCGGATGAATACGTCCGTCCTGAACAAGTTTGACCAGAGTCATTCTGGCGACTTCTCGTCGAATGGGATCGAATCCTGATAATATGACAGTCTCAGGTGTGTCATCAATAATCAGGTCTATGCCGGTCAGGGTCTCAAATGCACGGATATTGCGACCTTCACGACCGATGAGCCGCCCCTTCATATCGTCACTAGGGATGTTGACAACGGAAGTCGTCATTTCGACCACATTATCGACTGCGCAACGTTGAATGGCAGTGGCGATAATTTCTCGTGCTTTTTTCAGAGATGTTTTCTGGGCAAGGTCTTCTGTTTCCTTAATAATTTTCGCTGCATCGAATTTAACCTCACGTTCCAAATGATCCAGGAGGAGCTGTTTACCCTCTTCTCGGCTAAGTTGAGCCACTTTTTCAAGCTTGTCAACTTGTTCCTTGTAGATGAGCTCCAATTCAGTCTCGCGACGCTCAAGCAAAACCAACTTTTTCGCAGCTTCACCCTCCTTTAACTCGTAATTGGCTTCTTTTTGATCGAGGTGCTCCTCTCGAGTGAGAAGGCGATTCTCAAGAGCGAGTTGTTTGTCTCGTCTTTCTTTTAGCTCATGCTCAACTTCATTCCGAAGGCGAAGACATTCCTCCTTAGCCTCGATAAGTGCTTCTCGACGGATATCTTCTGCACGACGCTCAGCGTCTTTAAGGAGACGAGAAATTTTGCTTTCACTCTCTTGTTCCTTCAGGGAAAGATTCCGATTCTTAACAAAAGTTAAATACAGGGCGATTAGGATCGCGATAACAGCAAACGATAACAATAAAGTAGTAATAAGCATTCTGTTTTGACCTCCTTTTTATTGGGTGGGGATACCGAGAATATCCTTCAATTTACCTTCCAAGTTCCCCATGATTTCAGGGTTGTTTTCGAGAAAAGATTGTGCGGTCTCTTTTCCCTGTCCAATTTTCTCACTGTTGTAACTATACCATGAGCCGAACTTTTCAATGAGTTTGTGTTCAACAGCCAAGTCCAATATCTCGCTAGACTTTTGGATGCCTTTTCCATAGATGATTTCCACCATAGCTTCCTTGAAGGGAATGGCTACTTTGTTTTTGACAACTTTTATTTTCGTCAGAGTTCCAATAAGGTCCTCTCCCTTTTTGATGCTTTCTTTTTTGCGAACATCGAGCCGAATAGAGGAGTAGAACTTGAGGGCTTTTCCGCCGGGAGTCACTTCAGGACTTCCGAACATGATGCCAACTTTTTCGCGAAGCTGGTTCACAAAGATCACAATGGTCGAGGACTTGCTAACCGTTGCCGTTAGTTTTCGGAGAGCTTGGGACATTAGTCTCGCTTGAAGTCCGATATGGGAGTCGCCCATATCCCCTTCGAGTTCGGCCTTGGGAACCAGTGCTGCCACTGAGTCTACGACGATGACTGCAATAGCACCACTTCGAACCAAAGTTTCTGCAATATCGAGTGCTTGTTCCCCATTGTCGGGCTGGGATATCAAGAGTTCCTTGGTGTTCACCCCAATGTTCCTGGCATAGGTGGGGTCGAGTGCATGCTCTGCGTCAATAAAGGCGCAAATGCCTCCCTTTTTTTGGGATTCCGCAATAATATGAAGGGAGACAGTCGTTTTACCCGAGCTTTCCGGTCCATAAATTTCAACAACTCTACCCTTCGGAAGCCCCCCAATGCCCAATGCGGCATCTAATTTTAATGAGCCGGTTGAGACCACATCAAGACGTAGCGTCGTGTTCTCTCCCATTTTCATGATAGCGCCTTTTCCAAAATTCTTTTCAATCTGACTCATTACCAGTTCAACAGCTTTCTTGTTATCCGTGTCATTCATTTTTTTCCTCCTTTTTTATCTTTTATACTTCGACAAGCTCAGCATATAATCGTGAAACATGATACCAAAGCAAATCTAGTGCCGTGAGTGTTGTTTGTTCAATGATCTCTACACGGTTCCCTGAAAACATGAAGGGTTTGACGACTTCTTGCCGCCCAGTGATCAGCCCAATGTATACGAGCCCCACCTTCTCTTGTTCTCGCTGCGGGCCAGCGAATCCAGTGGTGGAGAGCGATATTGTAGGCTGGAACTTGTGATGGATACCCTTTGCCATCTCAAGACACACTTGGCTGGAGACTGATCCAAAGTGCTGAATGGTTTTTGGGCTTACCATGCACTCGGAGACCTTTACGCGGTTGTTGTAAGCGATAATTCCGCCAATCAAAAAGTCCGATGCCCCTGGGATCTTCACAAACTTGGCACACAAATTCCCGCCAGTAATTGACTCGGCGATTGCTAACGTAGCGGCCTTGTCAGTTAATAACTGTGCCACCGTAGCCGGATTTGTTGAGGGGTGATGGAGCTCTCTGGAGGCTAGAATATCCTTGAAATTATCCATGACGAAGCACCTCACGATATGCCCAAAAATAGTTCAATCCTGAAAGAAGAGAAAGGGCTACCGTCAACCAAACAAGGACGTCTACGAAAGGAAGCTCTGCGATGAGCCATCCGATGCAAAGAAACTGAGAAATGGTTTTAATTTTACCTCCCCAATCCGCTTTCATGACCGATTGTTTTAAGGCCGCAGCACTTCGGAGTCCAAGAACCGCAAACTCCCGGCCGAGGAGAAGGGCTACGGCTAAGAAGGCGATTTTGCCCTGGTTCATAAAAAATAACAGAAGCGTAAAGACGAGTATTTTGTCGGCCAATGGGTCGAGTAACATTCCAAGTGGGCTTACGGTATTGGTTTTCCTGGCGATCCATCCGTCTAAGTAATCTGTAAAGGCAAGTGCTATGAAAAAGGTTAAATTAAAAAGTACAGAGAAATAGTTTGGGTGCGAAACACAGATGACCAGGAGGGGAACTAGTACAATACGGAGTAGAGTCAGCCGTGTGGCCAGGGTCACGTCACGATCCCAACCAAGTCGTATTCATGGGCTTGAGTGATCTGAACTGGCTTGATAGAGCCGATATCAGTGGATTTGACATCCTTTACATGGACAAACCCATCGATTTCAGGGGCATCAAAATAACGGCGGCCCCCTTCATGGTTGTCAATCATTACCGGTATCGTTTTACCAAGATAGGTCTCATTGAGGGAAGCGCTGATGCCTTTTTGCAAAAGCATGAGCTTATGCACACGAGCTTCTTTAGCTTTGTCGCTCACTTGACCCCTCATGTGAAAAGACGGTGCTTCGGATTCGTTAGAATAAGCAAAAACCCCTAAATGATCAAACTTTGTTTCGGAGACATAATCGAACAATTCTTGGAACGACCGTTCATCTTCTCCAGGGAACCCCACCATCACGGTGGTTCGCAACTTAACGTCCGGTATCAGAGTGCGAAGACCCTGAATAGTCTTGGTAATCTCTTTCTTTGTAGTATGACGTCTCATTGCAGTTAATATTGTATCATTGATGTGTTGAATTGGCATGTCGATATATTTCACAAGCTTACTGGACTGTTGCATGGCGTGTATGAGAGGGGCTGTTATTTTCCCTGGGTGGGCGTATAGGAGCCGGATCCACTCGAGATCTGAAATCGTTTCTAGTTGCATAATGAGATCAGCGAGGCTTTCGGCATTTTTTGACTGGTAACTAGTGGTGTCCTGGGAGATCAAAATGAGCTCCTTAACCCCTTGGCCAGTCAACTGTTTCGCCTCGGCAAGTATAGCCTGCAAAGGCTTGGATATGCCCGCCCCACGCAGTCTTGGGATGGTGCAAAAACTGCAAGCGTTACTGCAACCCTCACCGATCTTCAGGTAAGCATAATGGCTTGGAGTTGCTAGTTTTCGGTAAAGATTTCCTTCAAAGTTTTGGTTGCGGTGGGCTTGTCGAGAATCGTGGGAACATCCGCTGATTAGCCCTTCAATTAAAGAGGTTATTTGATTTAGGGCTCCTGTGTTAAGTATTCCATCTATGAAAGGAAAGGATTCAAAAACAGAATCTTTCTGATCTTCAACGAAGCAGCCGGTTAAAATAATTTTTCTATTCCCTGTTTTCCACGACTGCAACTCATGAAGTGTAGCGATGGTTTCTTGGCGGGCAGCAGAGATAAAGCTACAGGAATTAAGCACCATAATATCAGCTTTTTCCATGGCGTTAACAAGGACATACTTGTTTCCAAGCTGGCCCATCATGGTTTCGGTGTCCGTTAAATTCTTCGGACACCCCAGGCTGATAAAGCCGATGTTCACAAAAGGACTAGAGTTCTTTTTTCAGAACGTTAACCTTATCGAGTTTTTCCCAAGAGAAGATCTCTCGTCCGAAATGCCCATAAGAGGCTGTTTTCTGATAAATAGGACGTCTAAGGTCTAGAGCGTCAATGATATCCTTTGGTTTTATCGGGAAATGTTTGTAGATCAATTCCGTAATCTTTTCGTTTGGAATTTTCTCAGTGCCGAAGGTCTCAACGTAGATGGCAATAGGTTCTGCAACGCCAATGGCATAAGCCAACTGAACCTCACACTTATCTGCAAGATTCGCTGCAACTAAGTTTTTGGCGATATACCGAGCGGCATAAGCACCCGAGCGATCTACTTTTGAGGGATCCTTGCCACTAAAAGCACCTCCGCCATGACGACTCATTCCGCCATAGCTGTCTACAATGATTTTCCGTCCCGTGAGTCCGCAGTCGCCCATCGGGCCACCAATGACGAAACGCCCCGTCGGGTTAATGTAAATGAGGTTATCTTGGAGACCCTCACGGAGGTTTGGAGGAATCACGGTATTAATGACGTGTTGAATTAAATCTTTTCGAATGGTTGCATGAATCGCTGATTCGCTATGTTGTGTCGAAATAACAACGGAGTAGACATGATCTGGTTTGCCATTTTTATAGGCCACGGTGACTTGAGATTTGCTGTCAGGTTTCAGGTAGGGGAGGGTTCCATCCTTGCGAAGGTCGGATAGTTTGTGTAGAAGTTGATGAGAAAGCATGATGGGCAGAGGCATGTACTCGGCGGTTTCATTAGAAGCGTAGCCGAACATGATTCCCTGGTCGCCTGCCCCTTGTTCTGAGAAAAGCCCCTGGCCTTCTGAAACGCCCTGAGAAATATCTGCAGATTGTTTCCCTACAGATACGATGACCCCGCAAGTTTGACTATCAAAGCCATCATCGCTGTGGGAGTACCCAATTTCTCGAATGGTACGTCGCACGATCTCTTCATAGTCCACGATGCCCTTAGAGGTGATTTCGCCTGAGACGATGACCAGGCCAGTTTTGATAAGCGTTTCACAGGCGACTCGAGAATGAGGATCTAGGGCTAGGTGAGCATCCAGAATGGCATCGCTGACTTGGTCGGCTATTTTGTCTGGATGGCCTTCCGAAACACTTTCGGATGTGAACAAGTAGGTGTCTTTTGCAATTGGGATCATGATGTTCTCCTTTTATTGAATGTTTAGAAATGACTTCTAGCGGGAATATTATAACTGAAAGTCGAAGTGGGGGGTAGAGGTGAATAAAGAAATAATGAAGGAGTCTCTGTGTGAATTGAATAGGCCTATTCATAAAAATATTGACATCCCCATCCCAGTCTACGATACTTTCGAATATGGAAGATCTGTTTCATGTCCAAATTGTTAGACTTCGCAAGGACTGTGAGAACCTGAAAAGCGAAGAGGATCTTGTGAGCGTGGTCTTTGACTTTCTCAAACAAGCGAATCTAATGACCTCTTTTTCAGCATTTCTGACCATTAACCATTTTGGTAGTGGTGTTCTCTACGGTAACAGCGAATTCCCAACACAGTTAATCAGTGAGCGACGCGAGCAAATACTCTCACGTTTTGAAAAGATAGGGAATGCAGATTTTAGGCATCGTCAATTGATGCTTTTTATCGAGGAACGGAACGGGGACCAGCATCAGAATTTTGAGGTTGATAATTTGGTTCTTTTTCCAATGGTGCTTGAGAATAAACTAGAGGGAGCACTACTCATCTATAGTCCCACGGGGATATTGCCGAATTATGATAAATATCAACTGGTGTCCTGGGTATTTCAGGAACACTATTTCATGATTTCTCGAAAACATCAGTCCTTGCTCTACAAGAAAATGGAGGCCATGAATGAGGCACGCGAGATGATTTACTGTGTGATGAGCATTGATGACATGTTGTCTATACTAGGGGACATCGTTCTGGGGCACGCCAAAGCGGATATGGCTTTCCTCGCACTATACGAGGGAGAAAATAAACAGGTTGTGGTGCGAGCCAGCTGGAATTCGCCCTTGGGGAAGGTGACTGAAACCAGGATAAGTCACTTTGAGCGTGATTTTCCGGATAATTTGCCTTCTATAGAAATAGAAGATAAAGGGAATATGTTTGAGCTGGCAAAGAACAGTGCTACAAAAATATTGAAGCTTAACTCGGTGAAGCTTTTACGCTCAGATAATCCTGACATCATTGACATTCTTATCCCAGAAATGTTGTTTATTCCGCTGGTCATCCGTGAACGTGAAATTGGATTTCTATGTGTGATTCGAAGAATGTTTGCTCGAGAGAAAATTTCTGATACAGATATATCCATTCTTGAAACTATTATTTCTCTTGCAGCTTCATCCATTGAGAATAATAGGCTTTATGAGCAAACTCTCAAGGAACAGATTACCCAAAAGGAGCTCCAAGTGGCTCAAAGCATCCAAATGGGCCTGCAAGCTAAAATTAAGCCGAAACTCAGAAATTTTCAGATCTTTGCCATGTCATTACCTGCTCGAGTCATCGGGGGAGATTATTATGATTTCTTTCCTTTATCAGAATCACGGTTGGTGGCTACGCTGACAGATATTGTTGGGAAGGGCATCCCTGCTGCTTTAATTATGGCTTTTTTTAAAGGTATTATGCAGTCTTCCGTGTTTGGCCAGGGCGGTCCCGATCAGATTTTATCGGTGATTAATGAGAACTTATGTAAGAGCAAGAGTGTTAAGAATTATATCCCGAGCGTTTTTGGGTTGATAAATGATGATGACTGTACCTTCACGTATTCGAATGCAGGACATGAAACCCCTTTATATTTTCATGCGGGAACTCAGTCCTTTAAACTGTTGGATAAGGGTGGGCTTCCTTTGGGGGCGATGAGTGACAGTACGTACGAGCAGGAGTCCGTCTTTATGGAGACAGGAGATATTGTTATGATGTTTACAGATGGGGTAACGGAAGCCAGAAATAAAGAAGGTGTGGACTATGGCTCTGAGCGGGTTCACAATTTTGTTAGGCAGTATCAATCCCTGACGGCTGAACAATTTGTTGATAAGCTTTCAGAAGAGATCCTGAGCTATTCCCAAGATGTACCCCTTCATGATGACATGACTATTGTTGTTATTAAGCGGACAGAGGCTTCCTAAGATTATTGACAAGGGGTTGGGGCTAGTATAGTATCAATGTTGAGAGAGATAAAGTGAATGAAAGAGGGTGAGCTCTTGGAAGTTGTAAAGGAATTTCGGAATAATGTATCGGTTGTGATATTAGGAGCGAAAAAAGAAGGCCAGAGTGTTTCTGGTGAGATTGAGCTTGATGTTGATAATAATTATCAGCTTACAGAGGCTGTTGAGGGAGAATTGGCCGCAGGTCATTTGAAAATTCTTCTTAATATTAAGCTTGTAAGCTATGTGGATTCATCAGGCTTGGGTGCCATTTTTGATAGCTATAAACAGACCGTTGAAAAAGGTGGGCAGTTTAAGTTAGTAAGCACCAATATCGAGGTTCGAAGGATCCTCGATATTACGAAGATTTCAAAGAAGATCGAAATATTTGGTTCAGAGGATGAAGCTCTTCGTACTTTTGGTTAGTCCTTAGATCGAGAGAGACTGTTGCACTTTATCTAACAATTCAGTTGCCCTGAACGGTTTTGAGAAGTGATCATTGAAGCCTTGTCGAATAACTTCCTGTTTATCCCCTTCGTAGGCTTTTGCGGTAAGCGCAATGATGTAGGAATCCTTGTTTAGTGAAATTTGTCTAATTTCCTTTAAAGTGTCGTAGCCATCCTTGCCCTCCATCATCAAATCCAAAAAAATAAGGGGGAATGACTGTTCACGGCAAAGATCAATAGCGGAGTTCCCATTGTTTGCAGTGGTGACTTGATAGCCATCTATTTCTAATATAGCTTGAACAAGCGTTAGGATATCTTGTTTATCATCAACCACAAGAATGTTCATAATATCTTTTGAATGGACTCCAGGAGAGATGTCGCATTAAATTTTGTTAGGAAATCTGTCGCCCCAACAGCGGAACCCCGATCTTGTATGATTGATCGGCTAAGGGAAGAGTGCAGGATAACTGGCAACTCGCGCAACAGAGGGTCTTCCTTAATGCGACGGGTGAACGTAAATCCATCCATGAGGGGCATCTCTATATCGCTGATGACGATTCCGATTTCGTCTGTGATTGAGCGATTCTGGGTGGCCGCCTTTTGTGAAAGATCGTGTAAAATGTTTAACCCCTCTATACCGTTGACTGCCTCAATAACGGTATACCCTGAATCCTCGAGCACTTTTCGCGCCATTTTCCTTGCTATACCAGAATCGTCAACACAAAGCAGGGTGGTCGGCTTTACCACTTTTACTGGATTGGGTGTCGAGTCCGTGAGAGAGTCCACATAGGCAAGATTCATGTCGCCGATGATTTTTTCAAAGTCTAAGATAAGCATAATGTCTTTGTTTTCAAACAGAGTAATGGAGGTCACAAGATCCCCGAATTCGCTTCTGATCTCTTCTGGCGGACTGACGATTTCGCTCCAGGAAATGCGGCAGATCTTCTTGATTTCATCAACCATGAATCCACAAGTAATATCGTTGAAAGAGGTGACGATGAGATAGTTCGCTCTGCTGCCGGAAAAGGTATACCCTAGTTTCTTCCGGAGATTAATGATGGGAATGATGTGGCCTCGAAGATTAATCATGCCCTCCAGGAAATCATTTGAACTTGGAACTTTTGAGATATTTTCAGGATTGAAGACAACTTCTTTGACTTTGTAAACGTTGATGCCGAAGATTTGTTCCTGATGGCCTGTAGGCTTAAGTGGATTAAGTAAGCGAAAATCAATCATCTCAATCGTATTTTCTGTATCTTTAACGGATTCGAGTTTATTTAGACCGGCCATTGTGACACCCCTTCGCGTAAGCTTTTATACTTCGACCGAATTGGTTTTCGGTTTTTCCAAAACCTGAAAACCAATAGCTCAGCATAACTAAGACTAGTTCGACAGGCTCACTACAAGGAAAATTGATCCGAAAATCAATTAAGTCTTAGTATATCATTATAGAGGATGTTGGCCTATTAATGAAGTAAAAAAGAAAACATGGCCTTGTCGAAGTACTGTCGGGGTTTCTCCTGATAAATCAACGATAGTGGAAGGCACATTGGACAATTCTTGTTCCCACGGAATGACATAATCTAGTTTTCTAACCAGAAGTTGGGGGATATCGAGGTGGCGACAGATGGGGGGTTCACCGCTTTGATTGAGACTTGTTACAACGAGAGCCTTCCCGTAAAGACGAAGGACGTCTAGTGTGAGACGATGATTTGGAATCCGAATGCCAATGGTGTTGCTTTGACATGGAAGGCGAAGGAACTGTTTCTTTTTGAAAATGAAAGTGATTTCTCCTGGCCAGTACTTTTGCAAGAGTTGAAGGGAAGTATCAGAGAGGTGCGAGGAGTCGACTAGATCAAAAAGTTGATCGGTTGAATGGACTTGAAGGATTAAATGTTTATCAGCCCCGCGGTTTTTGAAGGCATATATTTTCTCAATGGCCTCTGGGTTGTAGGCATCGGCGGCTAGACCGTAGACCGTATCCGTGGGGATGGCAATGATCCCTCCGTTTGCAAGTGCTTTGCAGGCAGACCCAAGATGTTCAGATTTAGTGATGCTCATTTCTGGCCAGTTTAATAGGGATAAGCTTTATGACCAATGGACAGCTGATCAGGCTGCTCCCGATTAGAATTAAGGCGAAAAACAGGCGTGTAGATTCGCTGGTTGTGGGCGCTAACAGAAAATAGCTGAGCGTGAGGAAAAGGATATGAACCGGGATGAGAATAATCTCATATTTCCATCGAGTGCGAATCAGAAAGAAGAGGAACAAGAGCGTTAAGTAGCTGAACTGGAGAAGACTGTGTGAAACCATGTATATGAATAGGTTAGGCGGCACCAGATGAGTTTGGGTGAAATAAGTCAAACTAGTCATGAATGCAAAGAAGTTCACGAGGCCGAGGGCAACTCCTTTCATAAATAAGTACCCTATGATAAAAAAAATCCAGTTTGAAGGCGGAGCCAGATGGTGAGTTTCCTTATGAACGAACCATCGAACAGCCCCTTCGATGGCGATAAAAATCGTGATACTGTAAAAGGGCTCGGGGATGGGTGTATGTCCAATCAGGAATAAAAACTTGATGGCTGTGAATAGGCTTAATCCGACGCCTAACCAGAAGTAACGGGTTTTGGGACTGGCGTGGTGTTGGTAGTAAAGAATCAATAACAGGGGAATCCCCACCAAGAGGAGTTCCGAAATCATTGTAGAAACGAGGAGCCATCGTAATGCAGAGGGAACGGGTGTCACGTGTTATTTATTTGAGACAGAGCCTTTTCGATTGCACCAAGCACCTTTCTCGGTTCGAATGGTTTTGTAACGTAGTCTATTGCGCCTGCCCCGGTAGCTTCAATGATTTTTGACTGTTGTCCCATGCTACTCATAATAACAATCTTGGCCTGTGGATAGGACGCGAGAATCTGCTTCATCGCGGAGATTCCATCAAGATCAGGCATCAGAATGTCCATAAAGACCAAGTGGGACTGGTGAACTTTATAAAGCTCAAAAGCCTCGGGGGACTTCAGGCAAGTGATGACCTCATGTTGATGATCAATCAAAAAAGCCTTCAGCCTTGAAACGAATAAAGGGGAGTCGTCAACTATGAGTATATTCATAAGCGGATTCTGCCTCCTGGGGCTGTGTCGACTCCCTTTGGCTGATGACGAGATTCATGAGGGAAGTTACATCCAGAATAAGCCCTATGTCTCCGGTTCCCATGATTGTCGCTGACTGGATAATATAGTATTTTGAGGAAGCAGAGTCAATGTTTTTTATGACTATTTCTTCTTCTCCTAGGAGCTTGTCTACAAGGATTCCTGTGAGGGCATCATTGTAGTTTACGACGACAATAAACAGTTTCTTCTGAATACGAATATCAAACTCTTTTCCATAAAGAAGTTGTCCTAGATTTACCAAGGGAATGAGGTTTTCGCGAAGGAGAATGTGGGGTTTCTGGTTAATAAAACGAACATCTTTGCCCGAACAACGCATGACCTCATCCACGAAGCTGATGGGAATGATAAAAGTGCGTTTCTGACAAAGAGTGACCAGCCCATGGATGATTGCCATGGTGAGAGGTAGACTGATACGAAAATGGGTGCCTTGTCCAAGCGTGCTTTCAACGGTAATCTGTCCTCCAAGTTTTTGAACCTTGTTTTGGACTACATCCATGCCGACGCCACGCCCAGAAATATCCGATACGGCTTCCTTTGTAGAAAACCCTGGATGAAAGATATAGTTGATAACCTCTGTATCAGAGAGGCTTTTTGCAATGGCCGGTGTAACAAGATCTTTCTTGATAAGGGATTTTCGGATAATATCCGGGTCAATGCCCTTTCCATCATCTGAAACCACAAAAGTGGCTTTATCATGTTTTTGATAAGCTTCGATTCTGATAAGCCCCATTTCTTTTTTCCTGTTACTGATTCGAACGGCAGGTTCTTCAATGCCATGGTCAATTGCATTTCGGATCAGATGGATCATCATGTCGTTGAGATGTCGAAGGATCATTCGATCCAGTTCTACTTGCTGTCCGACGATATCAAGTCGAACTTTTTTGCCAAGCTTTCTGGCGAGGTCACGAATTAATCTGGGGTATTTCTCAACGATATTGCTGAGGGGGATCGTTCTGATATTGAGTAGTTCTGTTTGAAGATGATAGGTAATTTGCCCAAGATGGTTAACAAGGCTGAGAAGCTCAACGACATGGGGATTGAGGGTATACTCTTCCTCAAGTTTGAGAATGTTTTGCGCGATTTTGTTTCGGTCGATGAGAATCTCTCCTAGTAAATTAATGAGAGAATCTAGTTTTTTGATGTTTATTTGAACCTCTTGCGCTTCCTCTTGTACAATAGGGGGGGAGGCAGGACCGATTGGTTGAGCTTCATCGATAACTTGGGGTGGCGGAGGAGTGTTCGGTGAAGACCAATCAACCTTTATGATCCCCTCTGTATTATGAATTTGTTCGACAAGAGATTGAATCTGTTCAGTAGGAATCTCTTGTTCAAAGTAGATGGTTAAAGGAGGCTGGGCTTTGCCGCCCTCAATTTCTTGGATGGAAGGAGTTGAGTGAAAAGAAACCTTGTGTTTATTCAAGACTTGGAGCACCTGAAACATACGTACAGCGGGGAGTGATTCATCTGCATTTAGACGTATTAACAGACCCCCGCCATCAAATTCCGAAAGGGCTGGGGGCAATCCTAATGTTTCTGTGGGGAGGGGAGCGATCCAGTCGATCTTTTTGATCCCATCTATGTGTTGAAGCTTTTCGATGAGAAGCTGGTATTGCTCAGCGGGAATTTCTTGTTCAAGATGGATCGTCAGTGGAGGTTGGGCTTTGCCGCCCTCGATTTCTTGGCTGGAAGGGTTAGACTGGAAAGGAATCCTTTGTTCGTTCAATACTTGGAGTACCTGAAACATGCGTACACTGGGCATGAGTTCATCAGCAAGAAGCTCAATCATCATCCCACCTGCCTGCGTGAGTTCAGAAGAAATACTTGGCTTTAAAATTGGGGGTGGTGTGCTGGACGCAGGTGTAAGGTTTTTGAAATCATTGATTAGACTGGAAATCTCTCGCTCATCAAAATCCTTCTTTGGGTTGATAATAGCCTGATGCATGGTATTCATCCCATCTAATGCCCTAAAGAGTAAGTCAAGAAACTGTGCGGGGATGGTGGTGGTGGTGGTGTCCCGATATCTTGATAGAACACTCTCAATTTCGTGTGAAAATTGACTTAGAAGCATAAAGTCAGCTATTCCTGCATTTCCCTTGATCGTATGAAAACTTCGAAAAAGCTGCTCAATCGAACCCGCTCGGTCTGTGTCTTGTTCAAGGGAGACGAGACTGTTTTCGATTTCGTGCAGATGAGTAAGCAGATCATTAAGGAAAATGTCACGTTCCTGAGGGGTTAAAGCCAGTTTAACTTTCATCTCTATACCTCGTGTAGATAGCCCCGCAACTTTTTAAGGCGGGAGGGATGTCGCAGCTTTTTGAGTGCCTTTGCTTCGATTTGCCTGATTCTTTCCCGAGTCACGTCATAGACCTTTCCGACTTCTTCAAGGGTTCTCGGACGATCATCCACGAGACCGAATCTTAGTTTAATGACCATGCGTTCGCGTTCAGAGAGCTCTGACATGATCTCATCTAAGTCTTTGCGAAGTAGATTGCGAAACAGGTTGCTTTCTGGAGATTCGGTTTTATCATCTTTGACAAAATCTCCAAGCTTGGAGCTATCTGCTTCATCGCCGATAGGTGTTTCTAGTGAAATTGGAGTTAAAGAGGATCGGAATATCTCGCGAATTTTTTCAACTGGCATGTCCATAAATGTTGAAATTTCTTCCTCCGTGGGTTTTCGGCCTTTTTCTTGCATGAGTGTTCTGGAAGCTTTCCGAAGTTTGCTCATGGTCTCTCCCAAATGAACGGGAATTCGAATCGTGCGGGACTGGTCGGAGATTGCTCGGGTAATCGCTTGGCGAATCCACCACGTTGCGTAGGTTGAAAATTTGTATCCCTTACGGTAGTCAAATTTTTCAGCAGCTCGAATGAGTCCGATATTGCCTTCCTGAATAAGATCCAAAAAGGCCATTCCTCTGCCAATATATTTTTTGGCAATACTGACGACTAAGCGAAGATTTGCATCAATCAACTGTTGTTTGGCAACAGGATCGCCCTCAGCAACCAGTTTGGCAATCCGCTGCTCATCCTGAAGATTGAGCAGGCTGACTTTTCCAATTTCTTTGAGATACATTTTGACGACATCAGAGGTTTTGGTCTCCATTTCATCTGCGGGTTCGCTGATTTCGGCCGCAGGTGATCCCTGCCCCTCCTCAGAGGGATCAGGTGGAGCTTCTTTAACGATCTCAACCCCCTGATTAAGGAGATTGTCCAGCTGATCCATGTTGTTTTCGGGCTCAGCGATAATCTCCAGAATGTCATCTGGTGTTAAGTAATTCGGAGAATAAAGAGGCTCACTTTCTCCGAGATCGAATTCTGGACTACCTTCAAATACCATTGATGTTCCTTCGATGAATCGTGAAGTATTCCACGATTTCAGTCATGTGTTATGCCCCGGTGATCCTGCATGGGGGATACACTTCATATTAAACAAAGTATAGCGTTAAGTAAAGGGACTCTCTTATAAGGAGATGGCTTCAACTGGGCAGGCTTCGATTGCTTCTTCGATTTCTGAATCGGATGCTCCTCCTGCATTCTTGACGATGGCGACCCCTTTGTTGTCATCCATTTCAAATACATCATCGAGCATCGAACTACAGACTCCACAACCGATACACTTGTTCTCATCTATTTGCAATGCCATGAATAATTCCTCCTTCTGGAAGTTGATCCTTGGGGTAGTATACAAAAAAAGGGGATAGAATGCAATCGTCCTGGCTATATCAGAAGCATTTTCTCTGTGATAATCACATCAAGCTGGATATCATGGGATTCGACAGGGAGATGGTCAACGAGCTGGAAGTCGTAGCAAAAACCGATTTTTAAGGTTTTTTTGGTCAAAAAGCGATCATAATATCCTTTTCCGTAGCCAAGCCGGTAGCGATGTTGGTCGCAGGCCAGGCAGGGGATGATGGCAACATCAGGAAGTATGGGTGCGAAGATAGTTTCCGGGGCATCCGGAACCGGGATGTGGTGAGGCCCTTCTTTTATCGCTGAATCGGGTGTAAAGCGAATCGGATAGAGCTGATCCCCCCTGATTCCTGGAAGAAAGAGGGCTTTGTTTTGTTTCCAGAAATAATCAAACATTATGGTCGTATCTACTTCGTGGTGAATGGGATAGTAAATCAGCATGGAGTCAAAAGATTTGTTGTGCAGATAGCCTTTTAACCGAGCAAAGATTGCTTGACTGAGTGAGTAAATCTGGTCTGACGACAGTGCTCTTCGCTCGGTAAGGATACGGTTTCGCAGAACGGTTTTCATGATCCCTTATATGATGTGCTCATGAAAGGAGTATTCCAGCTCTTGCAATAATTTTTTCTGGCGATCATTCATACCGGATACCCTAGTTTTCATCCTTCGTTCAGTATACCCATGTCATTTGCAAAAAGTAAAATGCCGATCATTATTTTACGACGCCATTGCCGATAAAGGTTCGCTGGTAGCTTTGTGGCGTTCTCAAACAGCGTTCTGCCGTTTACTTGGAGGAGTCCAGCTCGTCAAGCCATTTGCCAAAATGCTATGTCTTTTGTCCAATGATTTGATAAAATGATATGATATGGGTTTATATTTTCAAACGGAGGGAGCCAGCGACTATGTCATTGAAATCGGAGGTAAGGGAAAAGGTCGCGAGCAATTTAAAGGCATAGCCCTTTCTAAATCCATCATTCTGAGCCACAGTGATGACACACAAGGCATCAAACGTCCGTTGGTCTTGGCGGGATACTAAGTCATTGTCATTGTCACGAAATAACCTGCTCATCATGATAACCAGCCCATAGTCCCACTATGAGCTGGTTATCATGCCTGAAAGTCAATTCAGAAATATGGCGCGATCTGAGCAGGTTATTTCGTTCCAGTCCCTAGGCTGAGAATGACTATTATTCAACGCATTGAAATATAGTCTTGACTTTTGTGCAATACATTGATAAAAATACAGTCATGGAAAGACAACTGGAATCACTTATACTGAAAGATTTAAAGAAGAAAATGGTGTTCTTGACTGGACCAAGACAAGTCGGAAAAACCTATTTGGCAAAAGAAATAATGACATCTTTTGCCAGCCCAATCTATCTAAACTACGATCAGGTTAATGATGCTCGCACTATACAATCGCAGAGTTGGCCACTTACCGCTGATATACTTGTATTTGATGAAATCCATAAAATGAAAAACTGGAAAAACTATCTAAAAGGAGTCTTTGATACTAGGCAACCAAATCAAGCAGTTCTTGTTACGGGGTCGTCCCGGATGGAAACATTCCGACAAACAGGATCATCCCTAGCTGGGCGATATTTTCATTATCGTCTTTATCCCTTTTCGGTAAAAGAAATGAAGGCTCCAAGTTCAGTCAATGAAAGGCTGGAAAAGCTTAATCAACTGGGAGGATTTCCTGAACCCTTGTTGTCGGATTCAGAGCAAGAAGCCTCTCGTTGGAGGAATCAATATGCCACAGATCTCATTCGAGAAGATATCCTAGACTTCAGCCAAATCCATGAGGTTCGTGCTATGAGATTATTATTAGAGCTACTGAGGAGCAGGGTCGGTTCAAGTCTTTCATATAAATCTCTTGCAGAAGACCTTCAGATTTCACCAAATACGGTTAGAAAATATGTTTCGATCCTTGAGAGTCTCTATATAGTATTTCTGATCACTCCGTATCATCGTAATATCGCGCGTTCGATTTTAAAGGAACCCAAACTTTATTTTTACGATACGGGTATGGTTAATGGGGATGTGGGGAAGCAACTCGAAAATACCTGTGCAGTTAGTTTACTGAAGCATGTTCATTTTTTACAGGACTCACAAGGCAAGATTATTAACCTTCATTATATTCGGACCAAAGAAGGCAAAGAGATTGATTTTGTTTTGACTGAAGAGGAAGCACTCCGAATGCTCATTGAAGTGAAAACATCTGATGAGAGCCCGTCAAAGATGCTTCAGTTGGTTCATGAGCGTTTCCCAGCTACAGAAGCTGTTCAACTCGTTCAACATTTGCGTCAGTCCAAAAGGGATGGGGCGATTCAAATTGTTAACGCAGCCAAGTGGTTGTCAGAGTTATCGGCATAAGAACCGCAATATTTTCATGAATAAAGTGAGAAGTTCCAGGCATAAGTTAAGTGAGACGAATCATTTAAACTATAACCCTAGCGTCACCAAGAGTGCGAGAATGCCGATCATCCAGAAGCGAACGACGATTTTGTTCTCAGTCCAACCGCAAAGCTCAAAGTGGTGATGGAGGGGAGACATTTTAAAGAGTCGCTTTCCTCCGGTGAGCTTAAAGAAAGAGACTTGAAAGATCACGGATAATGCCTCCGCCACGAATACGATGCCTAGGATAACGAGGGGTAATTCTTTGTGTAAGATGATGGAAATGCCTGCAAGAAGAGCCCCCAGCGAAAGAGAACCCGTATCCCCCATAAAGATTCGGGCAGGATTAATGTTAAACCACAGAAACCCGAATAATGCCCCTAATATAGCGACGATGAAGGTCAGTAGCTGGTAGTTGGATTCGTAAAATGAGAAAAGCAGTAGTCCCAGGAAAGCAATGAGTAAGTTGCCGGCTACCAGTCCGTCCAAGCCGTCTGTGAGGTTTACCGCGTTCGAGGTGCCGACGATAATAAACACCAGCAACAGATAGTAGCCTATAGGGCCGAGTTGTTTGAGCAGTTCAGGCGCCGTGGAATAATGGTTGGCGGCGGCAAGAAGGCCCACAAAAATCGATGCCACCACGATTTGGAAGAAAATCTTATGTTTCCCACTCAGTCCTTTGTTTTGCTTTTGAAAGACCTTTTGAAGATCATCGATGAGTCCGATGAGTCCATACCCTATGAGAAGAAAAAAGGGAAGAAGAACCCAAGGATCAGCGTGGATGGGTTGGGTGAGCAGAACGACGAGGATCGAAAGCAGTATCGCAACCCCGCCCATTGTGGGAGTTCCCTCTTTGATCAGGTGTGTTTTGGGTGCGTCTCGAAGAATGTATTGTTTGATATGGCGTTCGCGAAAGTAGTTGATTGCAAAATTGGTTAGGAAAAGACAAAGACAACAGGAAATAAGAAATGTGCTAATCATGGTGATGTCAACATAGAGATAATGTCTTCCATTTGCAAAGAGCGCGATCCCTTAAACAAGAGCACATAATGATGCAGGTGATTCTCCTTTATGGCACGAAAAACGTCTTCCCTACTGGCTGAATAATAGCACTTCACGGAACTTTTCACAAATTTTTTGTAGGGTACTCCATAAAAGAAAGCATGAGCTATTTGAGGGTGTGATTTCACGAGTTTGACCAAGTCTTGATGGGCTTGGTCTGTGTGAGAGCCGAGTTCACGCATTTCACCAAGCACCACTGCAAGTGAACGGTGGGGGTGATCAGCTAAAAGTTTATGGATTGCATATTTCATGCTTTCGGGGTTGGCATTGTAAGTGTCGTCTATCAGCAAATTGTCTTCCCAGGTTATGAGCTGTTGGCGATGAG
The DNA here is from genome assembly GCA_964358175.1 of uncultured Candidatus Marinamargulisbacteria bacterium. GTDB lineage: Bacteria > Margulisbacteria > Riflemargulisbacteria > GWF2-35-9 > GWF2-35-9 > CAYHOI01. The sequence continues at coordinate 56,456 of CAYHOI010000001.1, forward strand.
CACTTTCCGTGGAAAACAGATCAAAGACTTCTTTTGAAGCAGTGGCAGGGATGCCCAGGTGTTGCGCTAGAGCACCTGCCAGCTTGAAGTTGGAGAGCAGCTCCGAGGGCTCATCTATGCTAATCACTTGAAAACCATTTTTTATGGCGATGGATCTGACCAGTTCGAAGTAAGGCATTTGTTCATTGAGAAAGGTAATATAAGGTTGCCCGGACTGTTTAGGAAAGCGATAGATCTCTGCTTTGGCCAGTGCGATGTTTCGACGAGTTTTGAGAAGTTCAAGGTGAGTAGAGCCTAGACTGACGATGATGACATAATTGGGTCTTGCGATTTGTGTGAGTTCGAGGATTTGCCCCCGTCCGCGCATCCCCATTTCGCAGACGAGGAACTGTGCTGTTGGTGGAGTATTGAGAAGGGTGAGGGGAACGCCGATTTCATTGTTCTGATTCTGGGAAGTTTTATGTACGGAGAACTGGGTTTTGAGGATCTCGCTGACCAGATCCTTGACTGTGGTTTTGCCGGCACTCCCAGTGATTCCAATTACTTTTGCGCTGAAACAATTTTGGCGAACGTGACGGGCATAGCTTCGGAGAGGAACATCGAGTACTCTGGCAACACCCTTTTGTAGCGCCTGTTCGATGAAGTCATGGCCGTCGAAGCGGTCTCCTTTGATGGGGATGAAAATATCCCCCGGCTTTAATGTGCGACTATCGATGCTGTACATGGGGTTCCTTTTCCTTTGATCGAAGGAGTCCTTGTGCAATCTGTACGTCGTCAAAGTGCAGGGTTGTGTCGGCGATGATCTGACAGGTCTCATGCCCCTTCCCTGCGATGACCACAACATCTCCCGTGCTTGCTATATCTAGCGCGTGTGCTATGGCCTCCCGGCGGTCTAGAATCATAAGGGGTTGGTGGCGAGATATTCCCGAATGAATAGCGGTTAGGATGGTTTGAGGATCTTCGTGGCGGGGGTTGTCATTGGTAAGAATGATCTGGTCTGCCAGAGTATCTGCCGCTTTGCCCATCAGGGGACGCTTCGTTTGATCTCGATTTCCGCCAGCCCCGAAGACCACGATGAGCTTGTTCTGGGCCAGTTTACGAGCGGCTCTCAGAATGTTTATAAGGCCATCAGGTGTATGAGCATAGTCAACGATGACCTGAAAGGGTAAGGTCGTTTCGATGAGCTGGAATCGACCTTTTGGCGGCGTGGCGTTTTCTAGAGCTGATTGAGTGACGGCGTTTGGAACACCCAGTTCACGAGCAATTGCATAGGCGGCCTGAGCGTTGGCTCGATTAAAGGAACCTTTTAAGGAAAGGGGGAAGTCGATCATAATTTTCTTGTAATCACGTGGGTAGATTGTTGTTCCGCTTTGGCGAAGAAACGACATTTTTGCCTGTACGTAGGCACGAAAGGATTTGTGGTAATCGAGGTGGTCTTGTGTAATATTCGTAAGGCACTTGACGGCAAAGGGAAGGCCCGCGATTCGGTTTTCTGCAATGCCGATGGAGGAAACCTCCATGATGAGGTACTGTTCACCAGACTGGATCATTTCCCGCAGGATGCCTAAGAGAGAAAAAGGTTCGGGAGTTGTGAGCGAAGAGTTGATCGTTCCGATGACGCGACAGGGTTTGCCCCAGGCTTGCAGAATTTGAGCAACAAGCCAGGTGGTGGTCGTTTTGCCGTTGGTTCCGGTTACCCCGATTATTTTTACTTTAGACAAATCAAGCTCCCAAAGTTGCGTTAAGTAGCAACAGACCTGTTCTTTGCGAAGTTTAACAATTTTGGAAACGCATGAAACAAGGAGGCTATCGATGAACCGAACCCCGTTGTCGACAGCTAGGAAAACGTCGCCAGGCTTTATTTTTCGGGTGTCATCATGTATCATGTTCTAGCAGTGATTATAAGGATAAAATCAAACGGTTGACAATAGCGGCATGGGGTAAAATAATTGTCCGAAAATAAGAAACTTTTTGAAGCTTATCTGGAATCAAAAGATCCCGCCCTAAAAGAACGTATTGTAGAGAGACATTACAACCTAGTGGTTTATGTTGCTCGTCGTTTTATGGGGAAGGGGGAAGCCCTAGATGACCTTATTCAGGTTGGTATTATGGGAATGCTCAAAGCAATGGATAATTACGACCCCAGCTTGAATGCCGAACTTGCCACCTATGCAATGCCGATGATTATTGGTGAAATCAAACATTATTTCCGAGATCATGTTCGACTGGTCAAATTGCCTCGTCGATTGCATGAAGTGAATGCTCAAGTGAAGAAGGTTGTTTTCGGGTTTCAGCAGGATCAGAATCGTTCACCGTCAATTCAGGAGATTGCGCAGGCCGTGGGGACGACGGAGGATGAGGTGCTGGAAGCGATGGAGGCTGGAGAGGTGACCCGGGCGCTTAGCCTGGATGCGCCCTCTTTCTTGTCAGACCGAAGCGGGGAAGTCGTCACAACAGGGAGAGCTTCGCTTATCGATTCATTGGGTGGAGATACTCTTGATACCAAAATAATTGACCGAGAGACCCTCAAGTATGCGATTGCCAATATTTTGGATCGCCGAGAACAACGAATGATTTATATGCGTTATTATGACAATCTTTCTCAACAAGAGATGGCCGAATACCTGAATCTTTCCCAAATGCACGTTTCACGTGTACTTCAGCATGCGGTAGAGAAGCTCTCTAAATTTATTAAGAAGGAATGTCTGTAAAGTCACAGTCACGGTTATTTTTTTCCAGTTCCAAAGTCGACAATGATCGGGCGAGCATTATTTTTTTGCAATCCCCCAACGCCTAATTCGAGCTGGACAGAGTGGAGATAAGGGGAAACCCCATTCTTTAAGAAAAAAGTGTAGGCTCTATTTTTCCAAAAAATATTCTTTTATCTGAAAGTGTTGAGTATAATGAATTTACATTTTATTCGGGGACTAGGGAGATAATCACTATGGAAGAACTAATTCGATTGAGACTGGACGAGTTAAATCGGTTGAGACAGGATTTGATACACAAACAAAAAAAGGATTTGCAGCGCATTGAGGTTCGAATGCAGGAGCTGACACGTCTTCTTGGAGACAAGGAGCTTTCTTTCGGACAAGAAGATGAAATTACGGCAGAGATGAATCTGCCGTTTGAATTGGATGAAGATGAATCGTTACCCAAGCAGGTACAGGATGAAGCCGTTGTCATGGAGTCTCATGTTTCACAAGGGATAGAATTTACAATGGACGAGACTGAGAATGCTCAGGTTGCACAGATAACTCCGCTCCAGATTGTTCTCGATGAGACGCAATGTTGTGATGAAACCGTCAGTGATGATGCACTGGATACTGCCCCCGAGCCTGACATGCCGGAATTGCCTGGGATGGATGAGGAAGATCCGGTGGTAGAAGCGGCAGGAGTGGTGGATTCTGAGCTGGCAGCGATGATGGGAGAGGAAGCATCTGACATGCCGGAATTGCCTGGGATGGATGAGGAAGATCCGGTGGTAGAAGCGGCAGGAGTGGTGGATTCTGAGCTGGCAGCGATGATGGGAGAGGAAGCATCTGACATGCCGGAATTGCCTGGGATGGATGA
>CAYHOI010000002.1:0-48216 GCA_964358175.1 uncultured Candidatus Marinamargulisbacteria bacterium
ATCTTGAAGCTGTCCTCATCATTGATCAGCTGGCGACTTTGACGGAACCCTGACTGTGGATTGAAGCGACCTATCTTCCGAAAGAACCCCTAACTTCGTTAATCAATTCATCCAAAGATTTTGGTATCCAAGCCCCATCTTGTAACTTCAAACCATAACGTCCACCTAATAATGTTGATAATCCTTCATTCATTTTTAACGCCAGTTCACGAAGATTTTCAGGGTATTTCGGAGATTCTACTTGAATTCGGCTATTCATTAAGGTTTCAACAAACATCTTCGCAGCAAGAAAACGCTCGTACTTGTTCACTGCAATAATCGACTTATTGTCCATTAAACCAAGCACTTCCCACATAACCTGTTCAACTTGCTTATACGTGCCCATTACTTTCTTCTGTACGGAAATTCTGAGAGGTAAGGACTCAATAATTCTGTCAATATTTTCATCCAACCAATCCAAATTAAATAATCCAGTCGCATTATTAAAAAGAATTTCCCTCTTTTGTTCAGCCGGACATTCCAAATTGTTTTTTTCAATTTCGCGCAAGGTCTCTTTTGAAATCGCACTCCCCAGATCACCGCAATCAATAAGACCTTTATCATCAACTTCAACAGCGATACCACCTTTTACATCTGACTCTGTTTTGAAACTAAAATCAAAAGCACCCTGCTTACCCGTCAAAGCCATGTAGGCAACCGTCGCTTTTGCCACCAACGCCCCAAGATTATCAATGTTGCTAATATAAACAAACTTTTTACCCTGCTTACGCAGATCATGAAGGATAGTTTTTAACACTTGGTAGACTTGACCATGCCCCCCTGGCATCGGCAATAACTCCCCATTTTCTTTAAAAAACACCTCCATCTCCTGATGTGATTTATTGGTAAATGTAGGCGACAACTTTTGTGAAGCTGTAGCAATCTTAGCAACATCAACCCCGACATATTCCGCTAACGGACGTATCCATTCTGATTTGGCATAATCCTCGACTGCTGTGGCAATAGTTGCATGGTTAAGGATACTGTCCATTTGAAATAGACTAATGAGTCCCTTTCCTTCTCCACGGGGAATATCCTTCCAAATCATGTATTTTAGATCTTCGATTAGAATAGCGCGTAGCTTCAAAGCCATGAAATGAAACCCCAATGAGCCATTAGGATTTATGTAGGCAGGCGTAATACCCTTGGGTTGTGTTTTATATGGAGCCATCTTATCGAAATAGGGTCGGTACAGGTCAAATAATTCCCCATATTCAGAAGAATTTTTATGGGGATCGAGATAACTGCTGGCAGAGCCCCCATTTAAAAAACCATAACCAAGGTACGGAATCATCTCTGCGCCCAATCGTTTTAGTTGGTGATAGTCAAAAACCAGGCTCTCCCCCTCCACGCTTGCAAAACGTTTTAGGCTTATATCAAAACCAAGGTTCTCAATATTTCGACGAGCCTCCTTAAAAGAAATCTTAAAGCCCAAAACCAAATTCACCACACGTTTGCCATCAATCGTTGGAATATTTTTTGCCTCCATTGGTTTGACATGAGCATACTTGCCGCATCGTATATCCATTAAAAGCCGTCCAGCCTCCGTTGGATCGATGTGAACTTTTCGCATTTTATTAGCCACTTCTTCACTAAAAATTCCCACTACAAATACGAGGCCATATGGCTGTCCTTGGTCTGGAAGCGAAGCTTTTCCAGAGCTTTGGACTCGATTTGACGAATTCTCTCGCGGGTGACATTGTACACATGGCCAACTTCCTCGAGTGTACGAGGCATCCCGTCATGAAGGCCGAATCGCAACCGAAGCACCATTTGTTCCCGTTCGGTAAGATAGGTACTCAGCACGCGTTCAAGATCTTCCCGTAGCAAATCCGCGAGCACCTTTTCCTCGGGATTCTTGGAGGAATCCCCCTCCACAATATCCGACAAATTGTTGCTGTCATCATCCCCGATAGGCGTCTCCAAAGAAATCGGCAACTGTGAAATCTTCACCAGCTCGCGAATCTTGTGAACCGGAATCTCGCTCAAGGCGGACAACTCTTCATCCGTCGGTTTTCGCTTGTTTTCCTGAACAAACATCTTGGAGATTTTCTTGAGCTTATTAATCGTCTCGACCACATGCACTGGCAATCGAATAGAGCGGGACTGATCCGCAATGGCACGAGTGATCGCTTGTCGAATCCACCAGGTCGCATAGGTGGAAAACTTATAGCCTTTTTTGTAGTCGTATTTCTCAACGGCTTTCATAAGCCCAATATTGCCCTCCTGAATCAAATCCAGAAAAGATAATCCTCGGCCGTTGTAGCGTTTGGCAATACTCACGACCAGTCGAAGGTTCGCACGAATGAGCTGCTTTCGTGCCTCATCATCATTTTCATCCTGAATCCTTCGCGCAATCTCTAATTCCTCCGGGGGTGTGAGTAGCTTGATACGACCGATCTCCTTCAAATAGGTTTTGATAGAGTCGAATCGTTCAGAGGAAACAACCTCTTCAATTTCCTCGAGTTCTTTCTCTGCTTCAATCTCCTGATCTTCTACCACCACGACATCGATTTCATCGATATCTACTTCGGTTTTATCAAGGAGATCGACAAGGGGATACTCTTTGACGAGGCTCATATCTTCAGCGGGGATTTCGATATTCATGGTTGTCTAATCAGCTTACTCAGTTCTGCTTGCTGCTGTTGTAGTTTATCAAAATCCCCCATTTTTTCAAGTCTCTTTATTTCACTCTTCAGGAACAACACCTTCTGGTCACGCCGGCGTTGAGAAAATGACTTAACTGCCTCCTGTAAATAGGGAGCCTTTTGTTCAATAGGTTCCTGCATTGCCAGCTGAGCAATACGCTTGGACAGCTCAGGTTCAGCCAAATTGACAAGTTTATCCACGGGCTCCTGCATATGATCACCCAAAAACCGAAAGATCTCTTGATGCATCGTCGACTCAAAGTCATCCAAACTAAACTCTGACAAGTGGGCTACACGAAGATCTGGATCGTTCAGGAGAATGGAAAAAACTTCTTGCTCCAATTTCATGTACTTATCCTGCTTTTTCTGAAGGGTTGGAAGATGCTTCAACTTCATGTTAAATAAAGAATAATCATAAAACTTACTTTTGATCAATTCGATGTCGAGGGAGAGTAGCGTGGCAATAAGGCCGATGTATTCGCTGCGAATAAGGTCATCCTGCTCCGTCAGAAAAGCCCGGATCTCTTTGATAATGCGCAATTTATCCTCAATTGGAAGTCTCGCTGCATCTTCACCATATCGTTTCGCTGCGGCAAAGATCATATATTTTATCAGGGGAAAAGCTACTCTCTTCTGCTCATCAAATCCTCCCTTACCATAAGTTCTTATAAAGTCATCCGGGTCTTTTTGGCCCAGCAAATCAATCACCTTTACTTCGCAATGTGTGTGACCAAGCACCTCCAAAGAACGCTCAACAGCCTTTCGGCCAGCCTCATCCGAATCAAAGCACAAAAATAGCCTGTTAGAAAAACGCTCAGCAAGCTTGGCTTGCTGAATCGTAAATGACGTTCCCAAAGAGGCTGCCACATTTTTGACCCCAGCCTCAAACAGCGAAATCGCATCCATGTAACCCTCAACAATCACCAAACTATCCGCCTCTTTAATAAACGGCTTTACGTGAACCAGGCCATACAGGTGCTGGCTCTTATGATAAATCGGGGTTTCGGGCGAGTTGATGTACTTGGCAGGATCATTTCCCAGCGTTCGCCCGCCGAAAGCAATCAATCGGTTCTGGAGATCGAAAATGGGAAACATCAATCGATCCGTAAACCGCTCTATCAGCCCGTTTGAGGTCTGAATAAACAAGCCACTATCCAATAAGACCTGATCAGAAAAAGTCCGACTCAACTCCGAATACAAATTTGAAGATCCCTTGAGTCCGGTATACCCCAAGGCAAAGATTTCCAGAGTTTCTTGAGCCAATCCCCGCTTGGCGATATAAGCGCTCACTCGAGCCTCTGTCATCTGGGTTCGGTAGATCTCTTGCGCCGCCTTCAAACAGTCATAGAGTGGCTGAACGCTTCGCTTATCGGCAGATCGGTCTTGAGAGAATTCAGGCAAGATAACCCCCGTACGAGTCGCAAGCATCTGAAGGGTCTCTGGAAAGCTGAGTTGCTCCATTTTCATCAAAAAGTGGAACACATTCCCACCTTCTCCGCACCCGAAGCAATGCCATATGTTTTTGACAGGGTTCACCGTAAACGATGGAGTTTTCTCTTGATGAAAGGGACACAATCCTAGGTAGTTCTGTCCCCTTTTCTTGAGACGAACATACTGATTGACGACATCAGCGATATCCGTCTTTTCACGAATGGTGTTGATGGTAAAGTCATCAACCATCATTGATGACCTCCCTACCCCTCTCTGAAAAAACAGAGGGGGCATAGGGAAGGGCTCTCACTCGGTTATTTTCTCGCTTTAATGGCGGCATGCGCAGCAGCCAATCGAGCAATCGGCACTCGGTAAGGTGAACAGCTTACATAATGGAGTCCAATCTTATGACAAAATTCAATGGTATGGGGCTCCCCGCCATGTTCACCACAGATTCCAAGTTTCATTTCGGGGCGAACCTTCTTGCCTTTTTCGATAGCAATCTTCATCAGCTCACCAACGCCTGCCTGATCTAACACCTGGAAGGGATCGTAGTCATAGATTCCCTGCTCAACGTATTCCCCTAAGAAATTGCCAGAGTCATCCCGGCTGAATCCGCAGGTCATCTGGGTCAGATCATTCGTTCCAAAAGAAAAAAACTCCGCTTCTGTCGCAATCGCCTCAGCCGTGATCGCCGCACGAGGCACCTCGATCATGGTTCCGATCATATAATCTATGCCAATACACGCAGTCGCGAGCTCCTCATTAATAATACGAATACAATTCTCCTTGAGAATGCTGAGTTCTTTCACGTCTCCAATGAGTGGAATCATAATTTCAGGCACAATGTCCTTGCCCTGTTTCTTGATTTCAATAGCTGCCAGGATAATGGCTCGAAACTGCATATCATAGATCTCGGGATAAGTGATTCCCAAACGGCAGCCACGATGGCCCAACATAGGATTAAACTCATGCAAGGACTGAGCCTTTATCTTCAATGTCTCGAAAGTCACACCCATCTCAGCGGCCAACTCTCTGATTTCCTCATCCTTGTGCGGAAGAAACTCATGGAGGGGCGGGTCAAGCAGACGAATCGTGACCGGTAGTCCATCCATTGCCTCGAAAATGCCGACAAAATCCTCTTTCTGCATCGGCAAAAGTTTAGCCAAAGCCTTTTCACGACCTTCGCGGTCTGAGGCTAAAATCATTTCACGAACAGATTTGATACGATCTCCGCCAAAAAACATGTGCTCCGTCCGACAAAGTCCGATTCCTTCGGCACCGAAAAGCCGCGCAATCTGTGCCTGATCCGGTTGATCCGCGTTGGTACGAATGGTGAGTGTTTTGTACAGATCCGTAGACTTCATCAAAAGTTCATACTCCTGATACAGTTCTGATTCTGATGGAGCGAGAGTCTTGTCAAGCATTACCTGTAATATCTCGGACGGAATCGTTTTGATTTTACCGATGATCACCTCGCCAGTAAATCCATCAATGGAGAGATAATCCCCCTGATTTACCACTTGATTGTCTACAGAAAGTTGTTGCTTTTCATAATCAATATGAAGTTTTCCGCAACCCGCAACACACACAGTTCCAAGCTGACGAGCAACCACAGCCGCATGGGATGTCGCCCCGCCCATTGCTGTCAGAATTCCTTCAGCAGCGATCATCCCTTTAATATCTTCTGGGGTCGTTTCAATACGCACCAGAATGACGGTTTCCTTACGCTTCTCCACAGCCTCTACGCAGTCTGCTGCAGAAAAATATACTTTGCCGGACGCCGCACCTGGACCTGCATTGAGTCCACGAGCAACAATCCGTCCTTCTGCTCGGGCTTTTTCTTTGTCCTCACGATCAAAAACAGGACGCAACACCTCATTGAGCTGATCAGGATTTACGCGCAGAACAGCTTCCTGGGCTGAGATCATTCCTTCTTTCAACATATCTGCAGCACATTTAATCGCCGCGAATCCGGTACGTTTACCATTACGGGTTTGTAGCATATACAGCTTGCCCTCCTGGATGGTGAACTCCATATCCTGCATATCTCGGTAATGCTGTTCCAGAAGATTCTTATAGTCGATCAATTGACCATAAGCCTCGGGCATCAGTTCTTCTAGCGAAGGATATTTCTCGCGACGCTCTGCTTCAGAGATTCCGCTGTTTTGTGACCATTCACGAGAAGATTCCAAAGAAATCTTCTGAGGGGTACGAATACCCGCGACCACATCCTCGCCTTGAGCATTAATCAAAAACTCGCCGTAAAACTTGTTTTCACCATCCGCAGGATTACGTGAGAAACAGACTCCCGTCGCAGAGGTCTCGCCCATGTTTCCGAACACCATCGCCTGAACGTTCACCGCCGTACCCAAAAGACCTTTGATATTGTACTTTTGGCGATAGACAATCGCACGCTCATTTTGCCAGGAGTTGAAGACAGCCGCAATCGATGCCCACAGCTGTGCTCGTGGCTCTTGGGGGAAATCTTCATGCTTATGTTCTTTATAAATAGTTTTATAGGTATCAACCAAGGTTTTCAGCTCATCTGCACTGAGGTCGGTATCCTTCACTTCCTTGGGATTTCGGCCAGTCCGCTGTGCCAGCTCATTCTTGGCATGTGTCAACGCTTCCTCAAAGTAGTGTTTGGACACGTCCATGGCCACATCAGAAAACATCTGGATAAATCTGCGGTACGAATCCCAGGCAAATCGTGGATTATTGGTCTTTCGAATCAGTCCCTCTACAACCGCGTCATTGATCCCAAGATTGAGAATGGTATCCATCATCCCAGGCATCGATTCTTTTGCGCCAGATCGAACAGACACGAGCAGTGGATTGCTCGGATCTCCCAGCTTCATCCCCATCGCACTTTCAAGACTCGTAATATGCGCCTCCACTTCGGCATTCAGCTCAGGAGGCATCGTTTTTTCATGTTTATAAAAGCTGTCACAGACCTCCGTCGTAATCGTGAATCCCGCAGGTACGGCCACCCCAGAATTCGTCATCTCGGCAAGCCCAGCACCTTTACCGCCAAGCAAATCTTTCATCGTGCCATGTCCATCGGCTTTACCGTTCCCAAAAAAATAAACGTGCTTCATCTGTTTTCCTCCTATGACTTGATAATCGATCGTTGAACCTGCGGGAACAGTATATGTTGCGCCCTCAGCCTGGCTAATCTCAGTGCGATCCTGTGTTTCGTTCATGCTTCTTCCTCCTATTATTTGTTCTGAACTGCTTTTGGAATCCGTTTGCTGTTTCAAGCACAAAACGGATTTCATTGTAGCGTAAAGCGTCTCATTCGGCTATTGGATTTTTACGAACTCTCACCCTTGATTCGTATGCATATACCCCATGACCGTTATCTCCCGTTTCACGACAGTTATTGTGTTGCCGGTCATAATATATTTGACATCAAAAAACTCATGATCCAGCCACATCTCAACACCCGGGTAGAGCTCTTTGCCTACAGAGAGCTTAGGCGCCCGGTCGTCGGCCAACAGCTTCTCAACTTCTTCTTTTTCTTCACAATGTTTTACTCGATCCTGCTCTGCCTGAGCCAAAACAATCCGAACATCCTTAAACTCTGTTAATGTCTTCTGAAACTGTTGTTCACTTCGTTCGGGATCAGCTTTGAGCCGTTGAATCATTTTGGCAAGTTTTTGAATTTGTTGTTGATTCTTTACACTTTCAGCATCCAGGGATTGAATCTTTTCCTGGAGGAGCTTAAGTCGGCTTTCTAGTTCAGGGCGATTGCCAATTCTCAGATGGGTCTTGATTTCAAGATGCGTCCCCACGACTTTAGCCTGAATCAGATATTTCGCCTGAAGATGCCCGCCGGCAATGAGCCCATCTTCCCGGTCACAGAAGATAGAGTGCCCCGCGATGACGTTACACTGTCGAATAAGTCGATTCACGTACACCGATCCTTTTGCCTCCAGATGGGCACTTTCAGCAAAAGCAATGTGAATATCAGCTCCTGCCTTCAGCGAACCCTGGTTCCCTCCGATGATTCCATGGAGTCCAGTAATGCTACCCCCAGCAACTATTTGGGCTGCCTCAATGGAGCCCTCAATAATAATATTTCCCGTTGCCTCAAGATTAAAATGACTGCTCACATTTCCTTTTATTCGCACATCTCCTTGATAATGAATATTTCCGGTCGAAATATCCACGTCACCCTCTATGACATAGAGCGTTTCAACCATCACAGTGTCGTTGATCAACTTTGGAGCTCCGCCAACGGCGGCATAGTACTCAAGCCCAGACTCGGAACGCTTTACGTTGGCTCCGGCTTTGAGAACACAATCTTTGCCATCACTTGAGGGCAACTCTCTGCCATAGACCGTAAACCCATGCCCTTTCGAAACCGTTGCGGGTATCTTCTTGGCAATCAATGTTTGGGCATCGACATGAGGAAAGACCGCCAGTTCATGCTGATCCACTGAGCCATCTTCTCTCTTTTTGGGCTCGGGCTTTTTGGGATTGGTGTCAAAATAGAAAATGATCCTGGCATCTTGTCCGATAATCGGATGTTTTCCGACTGCAGCGACAAACTCTTTATCGAAATGCTTGTCTTGAATGTGTTTTTCAATCTCTTTGTGTTCAATACCGAAAACAATCTTGTGAGACTCCAGCACCCGAAAAATATCTGTTGCTTCGATATTTTGGCAATCACCCGGCACTATCATGGTCACGATCATGTCTTGATGCAGAACTCTAACCTGGATTTTTGCAAGGTTTTCTTCAGTTTCGGCCATTTTCAGATTGTGCCAGATATTCGTCTATTTTGCTATAGCCCGTGGAACACCCATCTTAAATCGGACATCAGGAACAAAATCATGATTCTGTGGGGGAACGCCGACTACCTGGTACGGCGTGCGCGCCCAGACTTGTGAACCCCATATCGCTTCGTATACAGCCTCTTCGGAATAACTCAGCGTCTTGACCCCACAGGACTCCAGTAATGCTTTGGTCTGCGAAAGTGGCAAGCCTATCGCCACGAAAGGGTCTCCAGAAATTCTTCGCGTAATCGACACAATCTCAGGCTCTTGTAGCCCATAACAACCCGCTTTGCCCTCCGGACCGCGCCCCAAAGTCCACTTTCTCGATAAAGAGATATATCCCCTCAAAAGCTCAACAATCTCAGGCGTCTGTGCAAAGAACTCGATCTCGACGCTATCCTGAACAATGTGTAATTTGTTTTGAATCGAATCATAAACAACCATGCTGGTAGAAACCGTTTGGCTCTTTCCCAGGAGTCCCGTTAAAATATCCTGAGCATGAAGGAGTCGCTCCTCAAGCGTATCTCCTGGAGCCTTCCCGACCAAATCTCCATTTTCCAGCATAATCAGCGTATCGCTCCCCAGCACCGCTCTTCCCTCAAGCGCACACCCTCGAATAAGGGGTAGCACCTTCATTACGGCGATCGTTTTGGTGAGCGTCGAAAGTGGCAAGCCCTTCTGTGCAAGAAGCTCTCTGGTCGGAGATTTTTTCGTAACGGTCTTTACGCCAAGCACTTCTTCGATAAAATACTTGCGCCTGGGCGATTGCGAAGCCAACACCAAGCAATCCCGCTGTAACTGCGTTCTGTCAGCCTTGCAACGTCCGGCAATTGACTCCACTAATTTGCAGACCGAAGAGTCGCCTTCCTTTTCAAAAAGATCTGCAATCCAGTCAGTTCTCTCTTGCTCGCCAAGTGTCAAAAATTTCGGGGTGTCCATGGGACTCATTCTTGTGGCAGTCGAGCGGGTTTGTCAACGCTACAATGTTAGCCTCTGAGCAATTCGCTCTTAGATGAAAGCTCCATCGCCCAGTTCCCTGACCCTGACTGCTTCATCATAGTTATAGCTGTATTTTTGCCTGACCGTCGTATTGGTAGCTACGCTCTGAATCGTGCGTTCAGTCATTTCAGCAACCTTGCCGTCACGACCCACAAGGGAGGGTAGATATTCTTTTATCAATTTCTGATCCACAAGGTAGCTTGGAATTTCATGCTCACTGTCTTTTGCGCCACGCAGAATGTAGCCGACAGCAGTTGCCATCAAGTCTTCTTGAGTCTTGGCGTCAAGATCTTTAAGATTTGTGCGTTTCACGGCATTGTTAGCATCCGTCGACTCAACGAAAATATCCTCGCCTGCCTTCGTCAAATTGGGAATAATCACTGTGTAGGATTGGGCTGCTGATTTCCTGTTGGCTAAATCTTTCCCAGTAATTCTTAGCTTAAGCTTACCATCTGATTCCTTTTCTATCGCCTTATCGACCGTCAGCTCAAAAGGTTGTAGCGGAGTTTTATCGATAAGTCTCTTCTCTAGGAATTTCTGTACATATGCGGTTTTAGCAAGTTCTTTGTCTAGTTTTTGCAAAGACTTCTCCTTCGACTTTTTAAGTGCCTTGGCCAAGGGGTTGGTCTCAATCATTCCGAGGACGTATCGGTTTTTCTTCGTTAAATCTTTCTTAAGATTACTTAGCGGGATCTCGATGACGCCGAGTTCCCCTTTGAGTCCGCTATGGTCAGCGGTTAGAAGAAGTTGTGTTAAATGAAGCGTTTGTTCGGCAGGTTCCCGAAGGATTCTTTCGATGAACTGGTTGAGGTTTTGGAGTTTCACGAGATCCATTCCCGCGATGGCGTCGAAATTTGCAGAGAATTCAATTGCTTTCTCGGATTTAAGGTTTGCAAGATTCCTACTAAAATGTTCGAGTTGTTGGTACGCGTCCTCTTTCTGATTTTCAGAATAGCAGAAATTTACCCCTAGGTTACACAGTGTGATGAGACCATTTTTTGTTTCGGGCAGATTGAGCTTATCGAGGGACTCTTCCATAGAGCGACTTACAATCGGCTTATCTGGCACGGTCAACACTTTCGTTTGGCTCGATGCATGAAGATCGGTGATTAAATCGGGGGATAAGCTGAGTGTTTCCTCTGAAAGGGTTGTGTCACCTGAAAACATGGAAAAGAACCGTTCTCCATCCATTTTTATAACCAGATTACAAATGGCAGGATCAATGTGGCTCTTCCCGACCAAGTAATCAAGAAACTTCATAAATTGATCGATTCGAGGCCTATTTGGGGTCATTAACCATTGCAGTTGACTTCTTGAAAGGGTCATTTCTATCCCGGCATTGAAAAGTGCATTAAGGGATTGCCGTAGCCGAGGCAGTTGCGAAATGTTCTCTGGATAGGCAATTTCTGTTAATTCCAACAGAATCTCTTTTCCTTCCAAGCTTTTTTCATCTCTTCGGTTTTGGTGAAGGGTGGCCATCGATGAAAGGAAGTCCTTGAACTTCTCCTCCCTGTCTTCAGGCTCACTCAAATTTGCCACATCAACTAAGAGTTGCTTGAGATCTTTCTTTGAAAAGGACAAAGTGTCTCCCACAAAGTTTGTTTCTTTCTCGGCAAGATTAATGGTCTTGACCTCGGTGAGTTTTAAGGCTACGAGGTTCTCTTTCATATATTTGAGAAAATCACGAAACGTCTCCTTGCCCTTAATAATCTTGTCAATAAACTTTTTATCGGAGGGTTCGTTCATGCAAACCTGTATCGTGGTTTTCCCTGAGAATTCAGAGAGGTTGCTGATCGTTTCCTCTTCAATTTTGGTCTGAGGATAAGCTTTTTTATTGGGTATAAATATCTTATAGTTATCCTCGAATCGGCTTACCAGTGTGCGGTCAAACAGGGTAACGTTGGTGCCGGGTCTGGTTCGTTCAGAATAATAAAAAAACATGGGAATAAACGAACCGGGGGCGGGAATAAGGGAGAATGTTAATGAGCTTTCTTTGCCTCCAAAATAATTTTCGCCCCTAGGGATCACAGTCAGTCCTCCTTCAAATAGACTTAAATAGACGCTGGAATATTTCGTGAAATCCTTTGACGTTGTTTTAAGTCCGAATCGTGTTCCCGCATCAGCGGTGATATTTGGAATCCAATCCTTAATCATTTTTGGAAAAATCAGCGCAAAGAATTTGTCGATAGACTCGTGCTTTAGCTCCACACTAGCACTGCCCCACGCTCTTAGAATATTAATGCCAGCTTGCACATGTAATTCTGTGTTCTCACTAAGATCTTTTGAATATTCTCCCTGCCAGCCGGGGCCAAACCCATTTTTGGAGAACGGATTAACATCCAGTGAAAGCGAATTTATCAGCCATCCATTGCCAAGCTTGGCACCATGGGTGTAGCTTAACCCTATCAGTGTATTTAGGAAGCCTGTGCCTTCGATCTGGAAACAGGCCTGCAAAGCAGCGTAAAGCCGGATATTGTCATAGACAGAAGCGGGAATATTATCGACCTGTACCCCTTGAGCCTGAAGATTAACTTTGATGGATTCTAGCAGTTGCAGAAACTTGTCAACCTCCTCCGTGGTTTTCAGCTTGAGAGCGGCACGACTTTTTTCGGATAGCTTCAGATCCTTTCCTTCGAACCCAAATGCCTTCAAAAAGGCATTTTCTGGATCGTTTATTCCAAGTTCTGATAGGAGTTCTGTAACCGTGTAGGCACAATGTGCCGTTCCAGTTAATAAGGCACTATCAATTGTTGGTTTAACTTGATCAGCATCCTTGGCATCCGATGAAAATCGACTGAGATAGTAAGAGATGGCCGAAGAGAGCTTTATGTGTGGAGAGAAGTTGTGTTGCAAACCAATAGAGAGTGTATCGCCGGTTGTTTCGGAGCCGACAGGGGTTCCTGTGCTATAAGAATCATGGCTCATACCAACCACCAGATCCGTCTTTTCGTCGAGGGGTCGCAGAAATTGAACAAATTCCGTTAGTTCCCTGTTTTCCACGTCCTGTGCTGATTTGAGTCGACCACCAACACTCAAGACGCCCCCCCACATATTCTTCACATCGGCTTCGAATTCTTGTGACACGGAGGGAGAATACACGATATTTCCCGTGCTATCGAAGAAGAGTCCTTTTGTCTCTGCCGAGAGACCCACCTTGAGAGCGAAATCATTATTCTCATAACCCAGCGAAATATCCGCGCTCCCATAAGTACGTTGATCTTTCTGGGAAAAAACAGAGGACTTCCCCTGAACAGGTGGCGGCGGAACTCTTCCAAACCAGCCATACCAAGGGGCAATCTGCTGTATAAGGGTTGCCGGAGCTAGCCCGATAGCAAATTGTTCATTCCTTCGGTGTGCACCTATCCCAACCCCAACACTGAAATCGTTGCCCAGCGACTGGTTGCGAGAAAGGGTCAGGGATTGGTTGCTTTTCGTTTCCCCTCGCGCTAAGTTAACTGCAACGGTCGAGGTATGATCGATCTCTTTACTGTCAAAAGCTATAGTCAGGTCAGCCTCTGAGGTAGCACCGAAGGGGTTGGGTTCTTTCCTGTCGCCTATTCTTACTGTGCTTCGGCTTACCGTAGCGGGGCCGACTTTTTCATCCCCAAGAAGATAATTGTTTTCTGCCTGAAGGCTGAAACGTAGACTTTCCCCCTCACCCAAGCCAAGGCTGGATTGAAAGCTACCCCTGTCTTTTATGAACATAAGCTGGTTATAGCCAAGGGGGTTTTCTCGCCATTTCCACATCGTGCCATCTTTTTGCAGGGCTACTGCGGACAACTCAGCATCACTGTGACCAAAGTTTAATGAGCCAGTGAGGTAGTTATATTCCAGAGTTTTGTCGTTTAGCTCCTTGGAATGGGGATGTGTTGTCTGCAAAACGCAGATGCTGTCGAGTTCCCCCTCGGGATCTGTAAGTCCAATAGCCGCAAGCCAGCACGACGTATTGGTTCGCTTACGGGTCTCGCAGATGAATTGGCTGAGATCTTCCTCGTCTTTTTTGTTATAAGAGACCTCATATACCGAAATATCGTCATGGTGGATATCAACCATCTGAACATGCAAGGTGGCACTGACATCATCTTCAGGGGATTGATCCGTGGAAAGGATGAGCTTCAGGTGGGTAGCCTCCTCATGGAATCCTTTGTCACGAAGCAGCTGAACGTTCAGGGCGTACTGTAACACGGCTAAATCGTGGCAAGCACCACTCTTTGACTGAATGGTTTCTTCGGGAGTTTGCCAGTAGGGACGAAGATCCCTTAGATAGCGATAGTTTGAGAGTACATATTTCTGGACAGCGTCTTTAATCTCACTGGCAGAAGGGTTGGGTCCAAGACTCTTGGAAATCTCAGCTTTTTCATTTTTTAGATCGGAGGCGAGAGCATTTCCGAGAAATTCCGGAAGATTTACTTTATTATTTCCTGAGTCTACAGTTGACAAGTTGAGCTGATCGTCCGGCAGGATAACATGAGGTGAACTTAATTCGAGTATTTTCCCGTAATTATCCAGCAATGAATCATCCCGTGTGTATTTTTTGTGCTCTGGCTTAACTCGACCTTCGGTGGTAAAAGTCCCATCGCCATGTTTATCAATGATGGCAGTGAGATTTCTCCAATCTTCTAATATCTCGGGCGTGAGGATTGCCGAGTGTTCTGGTTGTAGTTTTCTGGTGATTTGACTCTCAAGGTCACTCAATTGAGTCCTGCTTCGATCAGAGAGCATATCGGTGGCACCCAATATAGTGGCGATGAGCTGGATCTTAGCCACCTGGGATCCGGTGTGAACGCCTATTGCAGGCACCGTATTATTGACGTAGTCGCTAAGGCTTGATTCCTGTCTGTATTTATAAGCAAGATTCATCTTTTTGAGCGACGGATAGTTCGCGATTTTTTCGGCAACGGGTGTGATGTTTGTTCGTTCAATCATCTTTTGCAGGGAATAGGTCGAAATATCTGGCTGAACAATCTTACGAACACCTTCCTTGCCAAACAAAAAGCTTTTGAGCAGGGTGTTAAGCCGATCAGGAGCCTCTATTGCCATGCTTCTGATCGTTTCAGACATACAATCGGGATGGCGACTTTGAAGCTGGAGGTAAAGCAGTTCTTCCTTCGCATATAACCAGGCTTCCTGATGAATAAAGGCATGAGAAACTGGATCAGGGGAAGACAGACTGATCATTCGCTCAAGTAGTGCCTGCTTTCTGTCCATTATAGAGCTCAGTGGCCATTCTATTTTATCGGAGGATTTCAGCAGGATATACCACGTTTTCAGAGCATCAATATCTGTGACGTCATTCAGCCTTCGAGTGAGTGCTTGAGCTGGGTCGAATCGATGGAGCAAAACCCTGATTTTATCGCCCCAAAGACTTCCATGAGGGGATCTTTCTGAGTTCATTTCCTTGAATAGGGTTTGCAAGTTTCCTGCTGTTGTCTTGTATAGGTCGCTGGGGATCAGGTCTTTGAGTTCCGGATCGCTGACGTCCTCGCCCTTCGTGATTTTCATAAGCGTCGAAAATTGATCAGCTCCATTTTTCTTGAGCTGGTAGGTATAGAGGAGAAGATCCTCCCATTCGTTAAACAGTTTCTCATAATTGCGCTTTTGCGGCTCTGCTAGATCTTTACTTAGAATATCCTCGATGGTACGCCAGACGTTTTCTGTTTTGGCTGAGCACCTTTTCTCCACGTTGGTCAGTGATGCTTGCTCAACTCCTAGACGTCTGAACAGGTAGTCCTCCAATGGAAGCCTAATCTGCTGAAGGAAGGCATGTAGTTCAAGTTCTTTTGGAAAAAAGAATGCTGGACTACTGGCTTTCAGGGCATTAAATTTAGAGAGAAGAGCCTGCCCCAGCTGATAGGTTAGTTCCGGAAAGCGGTTTTGCCGACTGACCTCCTTCGTGGCCTCGTAGAGTTTATTGAATTCCCTCAGACTGTCCGATGCACTCGAGGACGAATGCGTATACAGGTAGAGAGCGTTCAGGATGTTTTTATTTTCATTTATTTCAGCATTGGCTAATAGATCAGGTGGCAGGGTGATGTCCTCCCCATTAAGGCGCATCTCAAAATAGAGACTGAATAGCTGCTCCTTAATCCCGTTTGCCCAAGCCAAATCTATATTCGGGTTACTTTTAGCTCCCTTTTCATGTGTAAGAATCTTCACAATACCGTTGATTTTCGATTGAACAAAAGATCTTCCATCTTTACGCTTATAAGCCATTTTTGCTTCCAAAACCAGAATTTCTGCTTGGGTGTAAACGGCCAGGGGTGTCACGTCGGAGATTCGTGTCCCATTGAATAATTTAAGGATCGTATTTAGTTCGAGAATCTTCTCTTGTGCCTCTTGATATTTGCCAAAAGTGACATTTTTTTTAGCAGCAGCTATGAGATCCTGTATGATCGCCTCCTTCACTTGGTCTAGCAAGGCATCTGCTGAAAGATCGGGGTCTAATCCCAGAAGGCTGGCAAGATGCGCCAATACCTGAAGGTGAAGCTTGTCGAGGCGAGGGTGATTTGTCCAATAGGATGGCCGTATTTGAGAAAGTGCATCAAGGTAGTCGTTCTTAAACAGTAAGATTGCATTTTGCACATTACTTTCTGCAAGAACTTTTCTGGCAACTTGATCGTAGGAGCTCAACTTAGATACAGTTGAGTCAAATGGTGCTCTACCTTTGGCTTGCACAGGTCCAACGATCATAAATACCTCCTTATATAGTATATATCGGCACGAAATGTTGAAAATTTCATTTTATCCTCTTTACCTCTTTTCCTTGAGTCTTTTAATGTTTTGCTCAAGCCGAATGATCCTTTTGCGATGGGCACTGTCCTTATTACCTGTTTGTTTCATGAAACTCTTTGCTTCGACAAGGGCTTCTTCATAAAAGCCAATAGGGGCATCGAGTTTTCCACGTTGAGCCTCAAGATTCCCCTTCATTTCTTTGAAATCGATATGGGCTTCCCGATATTCGTTCAGGTAAATGTTGTTGTTTTGCGTTTTTGTTTTGGCTATCAGCGTATCAAGAACATCAAGGGCTTGAAGAGCCTCTTCGATCTTTTCTTCACGCTCTGTGGTCAGGCTGTTCTTGTCTTTCAGAAGGCTTTTCGCATAGTTAAGAAGTGCCTGGAATAGTTCCCGCGAGTGGTTCAGTCTAGATGTTTCTTCCAGGTGATAGGCCACAAGCTCATCCTTAAGAACCATAAACAGTTTATTTGCTTCATCATACTTCTGTGTAAGAAGCAGAATCTGTCCGTAGGCGAGAAGTATATCAAAGCGGTGTTGCTGTAAGGCCAGATTGTAGTTAACTGCTAGATCCTCTGGAGTCTCAATGCGAAAGGTCTCTGCATTTAAGTAAAGCCCCTGCGTAAGCACCCCAAGGGCAGATTGAACATCCAGTTCCTGGCCTGACGCCAGAAAGATCGAAGAACCACTGATGAGCGCGGCGATCCGAAGATCCCAGTTTTCGCATTTCCTATTTGAAAATTCCTGTAAAAGTAGCGTTACGGTGGACTCGGCCTCTTGAATGTTTCCACAGGCTTTTTCCAGATTTGATTTCTGCAAAAGGCTGGCCAGATATATCGAGTCTAACTCGGTTCCTTGCAGAACCAACTGGGCGTTTTTATTTTGCTTCGTTATGAACGCGGTGACAACCTCTAAAAGTTTTTTAGCACTGGAAAGATTGCCCATCTCCTGTTGCAGGGTTGCCATGTTCAACAGGGACTCAATGGTGAGCAATAGCGTTTCACGGCGATTGGAAAGGATATCATTCTTGATGTCCTCTCGGGTTTGGTTAATCTGGGTTTGCAATTGAGCGTCTCCCGCGTCAAGAAGCGTCTTCAAAACATCCGGATCATCCATGAAGTGGACACATGCTTCGGTTATCGTCGCGAGAAGGGGATTTGAGGCCTTCATCCAGTTGACTGCTTTTCCCGTTTGCTGATTTGCCATAAAAATTCGGGATCTATATAGCGTGACAGTCTGGTCAACTACCCGTTTGAGATTTTGCCATTCTTTGGAATCTTTCCGGTCAGGGGGCAATCCGATTTCAGACAGCATTTCAGTGGCCTTTGTCAAATTCCCTTGTTGAATCTCAATATCCACCTGGGCAAGCGACGAAGAAAAATACTCTCTGTAATCACCAGCTGAAATGACGGTTCCATCTGATTTCACCAGTTCATAGAGGATGTATTCCCTTACCGATTGATACGTTTCCCACGCTTTATCAAATTCAAGCATTCTTTTTTCCATTGCTCCACGGAACATATCCGCCTCAAAGGTTTCTTTTGTGAACGTGACGGGGGATGTCCCCATTTTGCCTTTGATAACTGTCTGATCGTAAGCTTCTCCGGAATAGGCTGACTGCTGAGAAGCCAGGGGAAGGAGTCTTGCCAGTTGCGCATAATCGCTATATTTTCGGTCTATGAGCAAC
Organism: uncultured Candidatus Marinamargulisbacteria bacterium; assembly: GCA_964358175.1. GTDB lineage: Bacteria > Margulisbacteria > Riflemargulisbacteria > GWF2-35-9 > GWF2-35-9 > CAYHOI01. Next base: position 18,321 of record CAYHOI010000002.1, read on the forward strand.
TCCATGCTGTTTTCCAGAAAACGCTCGGAAGCGCGCTTGGAATCTGCCTGTTCTATTTTCCCATAAAGCTGACAAAGAGAGGTGTAGGCCGCGACGGCTTGGGTCTTAAATCCAGGGGAATCGTTCTTTTCGTGCTCGATGCTGTCCAAAATATCATGAAACAAAACATCGGCTTGTCGAAAGACTATGCCGTTCTCAGTGGTTTCTGCCTTGGCAGAATACAATCCACCCAGTCCGATTCTGGCCCAGTTGAGCTGAATCAGATAGCGAACCCTGATATCGGGGTCTTTGGCCTTCTCAACTTCAGGAGCCGTATTTTTAATAATCTCCCCGTAGAGAAGGCGAGCCTCATCGAGCCGGTCGAGTCTGGTGAAGAGTGAGGCAAGCGTGAGCTGGTACTCGACCTTGATGTACGCTGAAGCGTTTGGGAGTTCTGCCTGAATGAGGGCGATCATGTTGTCGAGAAGCTCTTGGGAGGATTGAATCTTCTGTCCATTGACGATGAGCTCATCATGTTCATCAATTTTTTCTCCAGTCTCCCAAAGCGAGAGGAGAGCCAATATCAGAATCTGGGTGGACTGATCGTTTATGCGGGGATGTGAATAAGAGATCGACTGAAGCAGCTTAATCGTTTTAAGAAGTGTGTTTTTGGTCGAAAAATCGCTATTCGGGTCATGTTGAGCGATAGCCAGCTGGCTCTCTTTTCCAATGATAGTGGCACTTCGCAATTCAATATCTGCCTGTGTTTCTCCAGAATACGGACGATAAACTTGACCATGAATTTTGATGCCTTTGTATTGATTTGTGCGATGTAGCTTGTCAGTCGCCAGGGTGTACTGGTAGAGGTGTTCCAGTTGGTCTGCCTGCTGTTTGAACAGGACTCCTTTATCTTTGCTAAGTCCATGGTCTTGTGCTGAAATGCTGGCAACAAAAGGAACAACCTCCATAACCGAAGAGTCCGTGATGTGCCCACTGTCGGGTACTTTATCTTTTTTCCCGGGGCGAAGGAGTTCCGCCAATGCCAGAGCGTCATCAATGCTGTCGTCTGAGTCCATTTTGTGTAGGCTCGCTATGAGCTGGAACAGTCCGCTATAGCAAAGCTTACGGTCAAAGTCTATTTGATGTTCTTGTAGCTCATTAAGTTCTTTCAGACCAGCAATAGCGGATTGTTTTGCCAAAAGTATTTTCTCGTTCAAGGGAGATTGGTTTAGCACAGAGGCCTTAAGAAAATAAGCTTGTGCACGCTGAGCGTGAAAGATCTCTGGATTGACAAGGATCGATTGAATTTGGGTAAGTGCTGAATCTGTGTACTCTTGCGCTTTCTCCAGATTTCCAAGGGCTTTGTAGTAGGAGGAATACTCGATATTGGCCATGGCAATGCCCATCCGGATGTGGGTGGTGAGCATAGCATTGCTGTGGGGGGTATCCAGTGCTTTTTGGAAACATTTTATGCTTTCTTCAATTTTCAGGATATCGAAATCTGTGTGAGAACCCGCTAAAAGGGAATAGCCTTTTGCCACATATAAACCAGTCTTTTCTTCGGAGGGAAGCACCGAACTGCTTTCTTTAAGCAGTTTATCAACCTTGGCAACAGCCTCCTCGTATTTTTCTGCGCCTTGAAGCGCAGTTGCGGCCTCAGATTGGTTTTGTAGGCTTCCAAGAAGTGTTGTTCTGTCAGCGTCGCTTAGGTATTGTGAAGTACTATTGAGCACATGCAGATACAGCTGAAGAGAGTTTTTTTCATTTAAAGACTTGTCAAGAAGATCCGCCTGGCTGAGGGCAATACTATTTTTTAGCAGACTACAGTGATTAGCAATTTGATTTAGCATTTTTTGGAGTATGGGTAAGGTCGACTGAACCGAGTTGGCCTTCTTAAGAGTAGCAGCTCGAAGTTCTTCAGTTTGTTTCAAAAGGTTTTTTCGATCTTCGGTTGAGACCAATTCAGCAAGATTTGCACTTGTGAAAATCAAATAGGTTCTCGCAAGCCAGCTGTTTGCATGAGTACAGAATTGGCTTAAGCCATCATTCAGCATATTCCTTGTATCTATTTCGGGGATACCAGCAAAAATATCTGAGAGTTCCGAAAGAACTTTTTTGACCTTCTCTCCTTCCAGTTGGTTCATTGGCTCGAGTGATTTTTGTTTAGTCAGAAGCCCCTCTATGGTGCGCAAAGAATTTTCCGCGATGTAAGCGATGGATTGATTCCCTTTTTCAAAATGTTTGGAGTAGAGCTGGGTGATTTCGCTGTTGCCTGTCGCTGTTGAGGTAATCGATCCGAAGAGGGTCTTTGCTTCGTTAAGCTGGTTCATCCAGACACTTTCGGGAAGTCCCCTCTCAATCGAGAATGTCGCGAGTCCTTTATAGGCTTCGGCAGCATAGAATCGTGTTTCCGGATCATTGCGGGTTGTTGTATCAACCGCTTGATAAGCCTCAATTATTTCTTTGAGATAGTTTTCTGAACGGGCTCGATGACTCAGGAAGACAGCCTCTTCTCCAGGTTTTAGATCTTCCGAAAGCTCAAGATAGCGATTGGCTAATTTGAGCTTGATCTGGAAACACTGATTCTGAAATCCTCCGAGTAGCCACATCAATTCCTCAACATTTTCTGCAGACGAGGAGGGTCTCGCCCTAGTGAACCCCTCCAATAGTGCAAGATGCTCGCCAAGCGAGTTAATTGAGGAATCCGTTGTGTCAAAATGTCTTGTGAGAATATCCTTCTGTTGCTTCCACTTCTGTTGACCATAACCAGGGAAAGTCGTGGCCTCAATGATGATTGGATTTGTTTTATCTGGAGGGGTAATAAGATCGAGTTGGCTGTGAAGTTGATAGATTCTACACCTGGCAACGACCTCCTGGCAGCTGCTTTGATCGGATTTATTTTTATCGAACTTTTCTAGAAATTTTTCATATCCGCTCAACAAGCTCTGAACATGCAACTCGTAGTCCTTTATATCTTTCTTGGAGATTAGCTCTTGATCAGCAATTTGCAACTTAAAAAAATTGAGATCATCCGCTGAGCCAGGGGTCAATCCAAGCATGTTTTCAATAAGACGAGGATTGTTTTGAGCGAATATCATAAACGCATCATTGCCAAGGTATTTCCCATCCAATGTTGCCAGAAGATCGTGGATATCTGTAAAATTTTGTGGATACCAGTCCTTATCACTACTCTTATCCAAGTGTAGAATTTTATGTAATTTGACGTTTTCTTTATTCGGGAGTCGTGCGATAGCTTTTTTGCTGAACGTGTTGTAGGCAGACAGAACAATCAGCTGAAGACGAGCTTCAATATATTGCCGCTCTTTATCTAAATGGGTCTCGAGAAGCCCTGTTTTATTTTTTATATCTTTAAAAGCTACCGAGCAATCTTCTACCGCATGAAGTGCGTGTGAAATGCTTTCTGGAATGATATGGCTGGCTATACTGTATCCCACAGAGTATTTGTAACGTGTAAGTGATGAGAGAAGCGATTGTGCCAGAGTGCGACTGGGGGTATTCGTGACAGATTGCTGAAGTCGGGCGCTCTCGCCGGATACCTCCAGTTTGGTGAGGACATTCAGGTGCGCTTTAAGCAACCTTTCGGATAGCATAATGGTAATATTATTGTCTGTATCGCCAAGACAATAGCTCCGTTGATGATTCTCTTTTTGGGAGGTTTCCCTGTAGTTGCCCAATATTTCCTTCAACGTTATGGCCATCGTTGGGTTTTTGTAAAAATCCTGGATACGAATGTATCCCAGAACGAGGCGTAACTTCGCATTGTGGTTCGGCTCGATTTGTATGAAGTGTCTTGTTGGGGTGATTTCCTGAAGGGTACTTTCAATTAATTTCTTTGCTTCCTCCATTTTGGGAGGCACAAGGTTTATGAGCGTCTCTGCGAGTTTCGAGATGATATCCAATCGATACTCCTGGACAACGGCTTCAATGGTTCCGCTGGGAAGATCTTTGCGGTCGATAAAAAGAAGGAGATCTTTATATGTTTTTTCCGCCTCACTTCGGGTTTCGAGGCGACTTGCAGAGTAGTCCGCATAGGTTAATCTGTAAAAAAAACGCAACAGTAGATTGTTGTTTTTGTTGCCCTTATACCCTAAGCAGGCTATACTTTTTTTTACATCCGCCATATAACAGCCTATCAGAAGATCATTGATGTACTCGTTTCCTTGCATGAGCCTGTTATAAAATGATCGAAACTCCTCTATGACGACAGAGTCAGTCGAAATTTGAGCCAACCAGGCAGCTAGAAGTTCATCTTGCTTTTTTGTGATTAGCGGTTCACCAGGAGAGAAATCATAGAAATAATTGATAACGCCCATAATCAGACTAGGCCTATAGAGTGGCTTTTTTTTGAACAGAACAGGTGCTTCCGTGGAGGCTAAAGACTCTATTTTTTGTGTGAGCAAGGTCTGGTAAATACATTGTGGACTCAGGGGTACGGATTCGTGAGAGGCGTATGGAGCGAAGGCTTTCTCAAGCTGGATAAGCAATCCGATTTCCTTGGCGTGATCAAATATCCTGCGATCGGGTTCCGTGATCGTCTGGATAAGGAGACCCTTGACTTGTTGATAGGCCTTCATTGACAAGCTGAAGTGTTCTCTGGCGATCCCGAATTCGATGTATCCGTCCTTAAGCTCGAGTAATGTTTGGGCGAACGCGCATCGAGCACTTGGCCTTTCGTCCCAATGTCTGGAAGAGGTCATCAGCAGGCTATTCGTCATCAGAGAACTGATGGTGATTCTCGCGGCCGGATTTTTTGCGACATCCTCCTCCTTAAGGCTGGGTAATCGATAATAGGCTTTGAGGTCTTCCATCAGCTCGGGATATTGTTCGGAAAACTCTTGAAATTCTTTTCCAGTGAACTTGAATCCTCCCATGTTGGTAAGCACCGTGGAGGGAGTAATCTTGGTGGCAGCAGGCTGTATTGTCGAAATAGTAGACATAATTAGTTCTGTCCTTTCGGGAGGTGGAGCCTTAGCTCTGGTGATTCAATCGTAAATAAATTTTCCACTAGGCTATTTTTTGGGGCATGAAGGATAGCGGACAAAGCAGTGAGTGGTGGCGCATAGGTCGTAGTTCTGCCGACCACCTTCGAGATCTGAGAATATACTTGATAAGGAATGAATGAGTGAAACCCCTGCAACAAAGGATTGTTAGGAAAAGCTTCTTTTTCGCGTTCTCGTTCAACCAGCAAACAGTTGTTCTCTTTGAGGTCTCTATCCGCTTGATCAAGAACTTTCCCGAGGAAGACCTTGATGTCTGGATACAGGGGATCGTTGGGATCGGTATTGGCAAGGTTCAAGAGCAAATTGTATCCCGGATATCCTTGATGAGGTGCAGCACCTGGACTGAAGGAGTATTGCTCGATTCCACCAGGGCAATTTGGAATGTCAACCCATAGCTTTCCGATATAACTTACAACAAGATTTTCCGGATCCCAAGAAAGGGTTCCATCTTTTGCAACCTGCACCTGAAGCCAGTCCGGAATTTTTTTCTTTTCCGAGAAGAGAGTGTCCAAGAGGTGGAGTGCACTTGTGGCTTTTTCGTCCCAGTAGGCTTTATTTTCGCTGTCAATCAGTCCACAGTCATGGAGTAGCTGGATATCCAATGCCGTGACGTCGAGGGATATATCTTCGTGCATCGGGGATTGTTCCATATCAATCACGTTTTTGAGGAGCATTCTGGCCTCATCCATTTTCCCGCTTTTCCATAATGCGCGTGCAAAGACCAGTGTGGCATGCACATCAGCTTTCTTTCCTGCCAGCTCATAGTTTGACTCATTCAGGTTCTGTGGTTCTCCGGCAAAGTTGATAAGCTGAGCTGGCAAACCATTCTCGCCTTTGCTTAGCAGGTACTGAAACGTATTGTAGTATCTGTCAAAGAGGGAGCGATCTCCCGTTTTTATAGCCTCATCCATAATTTCGGCAATGTGAATGGAGTGAATGAAATGGGTCTCATCCGGATTGTACAGTGCGATGACGAAGATGCTGTTGTGGTTGTTGGGATGGAGCAAATGCTGGTAAGGCAGGATATGGAGTTCGAGAGGAGTTGGGCGTTCTCCTTGAAGAGACACTTCATCATTGCTCGCAAGAAGCTGAAATAGTTCTTGGTCGTGAAGGTGACGCTCAATCTGACCAAGATTAATTAGGTTATCTGAATGAGCACAACCTTTGATCCACTCAGACCTGAAAATATCCTGATTGTTTCTCAGCAATTCTACGTAGAAATTGTTTGACTTTCCTTGCTGTGAATGGGTCGGATTGTTCCTATACATGATGGCGTAAATATCGCTTGCAATTTCGGTGAAATAGTCAACTTTCCCCTTGAGAGCACTTTTGACATCAGGGGCTAAGTCACTATCCTTTAAATATGTCGTATACAAATTGTAAAGCGAGCTGATCTGATCCAGTATCGCTAGGGAATAGCTGAAAAGCAGAACCTTGTCATCCTTGTTGGAGATTTTCATCTTGGACAGATCTTCTGTGAGTTCATTCCTTGCTGAAAAGTAGAGGAGAAGGTTATGGTCTAAAAGAGAAGAAGTGATGGCGAACATTTCTTCCATCGCAGGGAGAAGAGCTTCTTCTTTCGCCTTATGATTCGCAATTGATTCCGTTTCCTGTCGAAGAAGTTCTAATGAAAGGTTGGCATGAAAAAAATTGGCCCAAAAATATTGGCTGTAATTTGTTAATTCTGAGTCATGAATCGGAGCCAGATATGTGTTGATGAGTCTTAGCGCGATTTGTTTGTCCTGATCACTTTGAGAATAGGCCAGGAATAGAGCCTTCAAGAAGTACAATTGAGGCACATCCGGCAGATTCCGAATAACATCGTTTAGTAGCCCTTGAATAGAATTTTCAATAAGCACATTTTGTGGCAGGCTGTTGCGAATACTGGTTAATTCGCTGGTTGCCGTCCTCTTGAAAAGCATGGATTTCTGATAGAGATTATCAATCGTAATATGTTCATTATTGAGTTGCTCTTTCGAAAGGTTTTCTTGCCTCAAGGAGAAAAGTCTCAGCGCACCACGTTCACTGTTAGTTAGTGGCATAAGATAGCTTGTGCCACTGAGTGTTACAGAATTATTGGGTTCAATAGTTACAGGGATGTTTGCCAAAATCGCTGTAAACATAAATGCTTTGCTCCTGCAACCGCTTGTGACATCTCCCGTAACCCCCATGCTTTTTGAACAATGCAGATAGGCTTGAATGATAAGTGGTAGCCATTTGGAATACATGAGAAGACTGTTGTCAGGTGTCCAAAAGTTTTCTTCATCGACTTGAAGCAATTCTTGAATCAGCAATTGCCAATTTGCCAACGTATCCAGATTTTCATCTCGGACAAGAGCATCAAATCGAATTTGAAAACTTTTGAGATTCATTTCCAATTGATCTTTATCCCGCCTTTTTGAGGTGGTGTTGTTTCTCAAAATACCACGGGAATCAAGTGTATACTGATTTGCCAGCCTTCTTAGAGTAGCCGGTCGGTCTTTAAGCTCATCTGTTTCTGCTGTAAGCTGATTGTATTTTCTGAGGAGGGACCCATAACTCTTCTGTGCCTGGTACATTTGCGCAAAGGTTTTCGCCCGATCTACCCCGTGATACCCCTGGCAGCTAGAGGGGGTCAGTGCAATCAATTGGGCATAAGTTAATGCCAGATCGTGTTCTTTCTGGAGCTGGTTCTTTTTCGTACTGTCTGGAATCATATCCCTGATATCCTTAATAATGCGAGCTTTTTCGGCATAGGCCTCTGTTAGCCGGCGAAAGCCTTCGGAGAAAAACTCATAGTGATTTAGCATATCGGCATAGGTATTGACAGCATAGATTTCGCGATTAAAATTGGAAACATATACAACGAGTTTCTTGTTTTTATCTTCTAGGTCACAGACACCAAGGCTAATTCCTCCTTCTCCAAGAATATCGTTGATAACGGAAGTGAGTATCTCGTTTTTCTCTGCCCCTAACGTCCAAAGGAGAAAGATCGCTGCCATACGTTTTTCTTCTTTGACATTGGAATCCAGCGCGATCTTTTTGAGTTGCTCAGGGGTAGTATTATTTTCACGCTGTATCGTCGCAATCTCACTTGCGAAGAGTTGGTTGTGTCGAGTGGAAATAAGCTCCTTATTTGGTTTTTCGTTGAGCCAGTTTTGCCGGTTATTCAGGGAATGTTCCAGTTCGCTAATGGATCGGGAGATATTTTGGTATTGGGTCGATAGACTTGAATTGATCTGAATCGGGATTGTTCCGATATGGAATTCGGCGCAGACAGGATCTTGCAGAGGCACAGTACGAGATTGAGCCAAGGCTGTAAACAACGTCCCTCTCAGCAGGAGCAAATCCGCATCATTCTCAGGCACAAGAAGCCCTGTTTTTCTGATAAAATCAATATCTGTCCCCAGTTGATCTTTATCGAGAAGTTTTTTGAGAGCCTCAACTCCTTGGAGACTATGTTCATCTGAAGGAAGATAATGAGTTAGCTTTTTTTGTTCATCAGCCAACAGTTTCTTGTCAACATCTTGATAAGGATCCAGCCCGAGGGCTTTGTTGCAATAGTAGAGTGCCAGCTGATGGAGGTTAACATGATCGAGATAATGGGTTAATTCCGAAATCCATAGGATGAATTGTTCCGCACGAACATAAACTTGTTTTTCTCGTCCCATAAGATGCCAGTCTGCGTGCCACTCCTCAAAGTTATCGTGATCTCTATATAAATTCTTCGAGGAGTTCGTATAGCGGTCAAACAGAATTTCTCGGCAAGCGACCAGCTGAGAGAAAACCTTGTAGTGTTCCTCGGTCGGAGAACTGGTGCCGATATTTTCTTTTAGTTTTCGAAGTGAGCGAACCAACGTCAACCGAAGATACACGTTTGTCTCTTTGCTTTCCCCGAAGATATCGGGACGATCCAGTAAGGCTGTAATGATACTTGGCATGTCATCATAACGATGAAGCGATGAGAGTTCACCTTCCAGAAACCCAATGACCTTGAGAATAAGTCCCGCCGTAACATTGACCTTATCCTCCAAGCGAGTAAAGGAGAGAAGATCCAGTTCTTCCAGACATGCACTGACGACTTGCTCGGTCAAATGCAGTTTTGCATCACGCACCAAGACATTATTAAAGTAACTGGCCAAAGAGTATTTCGCGCGAATAGGATCCTTTTTTCCGTCAATGTTTTCAGGCAGAGGAGTCCATAAATTGACAAGAAACCACCAGCATTTTCCGATCCGAGATGAAGTTTCAACATAATTTTCTGATGAACCCGCTTGAATAAAAAAGTCAGAGGCATTCCTCATCTTCAAGACATTAAGTTGTTTTTTATATTTATCAGGGATAATGATATTTTCGGCATGCAAACATTTGAAGTTTTGAGAAAATTCCATGAGATGGTAAGCCAAGGGGGTTAGCGATCCTTTTTCAAGCGATGCGTACAGAAGCGTTGCGATATCCGTAGGCAAATAAGCGATATAGTCTATGGCTGTCTGAATAATAGCCTCAGCTGGACTATGTGGATTCTCCATTAGTGTGAACAAGTCGCTACGTAGAGTGTTTACATTACGCCCTTGCAATATCGGACTCGAAGTATCTTCCCAAGAGGGGAAGATACTTCTGGCATTTTTATCGTCACTTGACAGAGGCATCGGCTTTAATTGAGGAGCACCGAGACTTGGAAGTACTTTAAATAATAACAGGGTGGCTTGGAAGTCCGGCTTGGTTGTTATGCTTTCTTTCCCGTAAACTGCGGGACTTGTATTGCTGGCTGTTTTAAGAACCATTAAATCTTTAAGTTTTTTTTCATATTCTTGTTGCTTGGGCTTATTATCTAGGCACTTGTAATAGGCATAGTTTACAAAGCATACAATTTTTTCGCTGATACTGGTTGGTAGATATGGAAAATATTTCTTCAAATTTTCTGGGGTGGGATCCATTTTAAACCGCTCATCCTGAGTGACCAACTCTTTGAGGAAGGCAATGGCTCGATTCTTTAGTTGATAGGTTTCCTCAAGAGGGCTACCATCAAGAGAGCTATCATCGAAGAGTGCCGTTTGCGCGATCTCGAGATAGAACATGCTACCATCCCTTCCTTCTCTAAAAAGTTTGTTTCGAAGGAGTTTATCCTCGCCAATAACAAGTTTGTTCTGTCCCGAGCTAATCTGACATTGATCTGGGATAAAGCCGTTTTCGCGATAAGCTTGTGTGCCGACATCAAACAGATTCTTTCGGATTTCAAGCCAACTTTTCTGATTGGCTTTATCAAATAAGCCCAATTCCAGCAACATGTCATTTCGGAAGGTAGCTAGGGTCACCGTGAGACGACCCTGTGCTTTTTGAGAGGGGTAAAATTGTCCCATCTGATCCAGGGTTTGAAGATCTTCTGAAAAGGTGAGATAGAGTTTCCCATCGAGTTCCTTGAAGTATTTCGCTTTAGCCTTGCTCAGATAAAAGCTTTCGAGATCTATGAAAAAATCGCGGGGATTTTTGTCAGCGATATTAGATGCCAACTTTGGTGGGAGTAATACCAACAAGTCGGATCGCTCCTTAGGTGAGAGTGCTAAATCCCCTCTCATTGCGAAGCGCAGTCCGGCCTGAATAGCCACAAAATCCGCGACCGCATCAGAGTTTCGGTTAACGCCTGGCGCAGCGGTGAGTTGACCTTTGTAGTTTAGGAAAGAAACACTTGAGGCTAAATTGTTTACCCCGACTTCTTCGGAGATATTTGGATCAGAGAGATGACAAAGATACCCGGCTATGAGAGATTTGAACAAAGGTTGACTAGCTGGATCATCAATTTCTGAGAGTACAATTTGAAGCTCGGCTCCATGTCTGGTGTCAAATTCGCCAAGTCCGAAGGGATCCTTTTTGGAATCAGGCATCCGAAATCCACTCTCGGAATCCTGGAAGATGATATTGCCATTTGCTGGCAGACTTGTTGCTTTTTTTGTCAAATCGATCCTAGATCCAACTCTCGAAGGATCATGAATCAGGCATGGTGAAATAACATTATTCTCGAATGGATACTGTGTATAAGTGAGAATAAAGGGTTCGAGCGGAAGCTCTATTCCAGAGACCTTGATAGGAGGTGTCTCTGGCGAAACACTGATTGTCGCAGAATCGCTTCTCTGCGTTTTAATCAAAGACCCAAAAAGACTAAATCGAACGCTCATATTAAGTTATCGTACAGAAATTTGAAAAATTTCAGGTATTTTTTTCTGCTGAAGCAGGGTATAAGTTAACATATTGCCTCCTAATCCCTTTTGCGACATTGGGTCTGCGAGTTCGAATCATGGTAGAATGTAGCTTTTCGTAGACCTCTGGGGGATCTTCTTGGCTTGTTATCAGATCATGATAATATCCTTCGGCTAATTGGAACTCCTCGTTTTTAAACAGAGTATCCGCGAGTGTTTTTCTGTTTGTTAAACAGGCTTGAACATTTGGCCTCTCGAACATTGTTGAGGCCTCTGACTGCATGGACGCTGGGAGTAACGCCATAAGCTGTTTTTCAAGAACCTCTCCCTGTGTACCGGATACCTGTTTAACCAGAGCCATCGCTTTAATCAAATTAGCCTCTTCCAGGGGTTGCCTGCTCAAAAGCTGTTTTGCCTGGTCTTCAGCGGTTTTTCCAACAATGGGCGTACTGATCGACTTGGACTGTTTTGCTGCCAATTCTTTGTAATATTGATAAGCACTTACTGGATTGAAATCTGCTCGGGCTTCTCGGAATTTATTCCATTTTAATTTTACTGCGGTAAGATTGGGCAGGCGGGCAAACATGTGTTCAGCTCCGGCTGAGGCCAAGCCCATAGCCAACCATTTTGCCGCTGAAGTGATAACCGCTGAGTCCATGATAAAGGGCATAAAGGATTGAAGTCCCTGGAGTATTCCAAACGTCGTCATGATTCGAAGTGCGATTCGAGGCGGTCCGGTCCAGCCCCGAAGCAGTGTGTTGAGCTCGCGCTGTTTGCTCAGCTTGACTACATGGCTGGCTCCACCTTTTCCGATGGCCTCAGCAGTCTCTAGGTAGACGCTCCGACGTAGTGACCAAAAAGACATAATAGAGCTAACGAGAAGATTGGTAATCGGATTGCCTTCTGCACCTCCCATGAATCTGGAGGCAAGAATCGCTTGCTCTATGCCGCCAACCTGAAGCATTGTTCGAACCCATCCGAGGTAATAAGCTCCACTTGTGTCTTTCTTTCGCTTAAACATGTTGAATCCCATAAGCTGGTGGGCATAGGATGTTGCCGCAAGATCATTAACCGCGTCGGCATGGTCAATGGTTGGCGTAAAGATTTGATACTTGGCTTTATGAACAATAAAGTCATTCTCAATCATCTTTCGCAGATAAAAATAGGTCATCGCGTGGGTCATCGAGGCCTGTCTTCGGCTAAAGCCTTGATTACGGATGGTGGCTGCGTGCAGGTAATGCATGAGAACTGTATTCATTATTGAGATAAGCGCAAAAATAGTCCCAAATCCAATATCGGTAAAACTCGTGAGATTGTACGAAGTAGCCACAGGCCATGAAAGGATGCTCGAATTGAATAAAAGGTAGGCAATAGAGAAGATGGGCATCAATGCTTCCAGGAGAAAAAGGGTTACATAATTTCCCTGATTAATCGTTTTCTCCTGAGCATGCAAGTGAACCTTCTGTGCGAATCTGACTGCCCACGTTCTATGTTTTGACATGTTAAAATAAGTGATCCATCGTCCTGTAAATTGGTCTTGTTTTACCTTTGAGCTGGATTCACGAGGATTGTGGCTCGTCTGGTAGTTGATGCTTTGTACCATGGTGCTAAAAATCATTTGGGTGGAGAGCATGAAGGAATCCTCCAATGCTTCATGATACCCTTGTGTTTTAAGTAATTCGTACGTGGTTCTCTCCAGTTGTGAGGTGGTACGCATTTTCGAGGCACGCTTTAGCGAATAATATTTTTTGTGGAACTCAGGATCGGCTAAACTTAGATGTGCATCACGTATGTTGCTGTATTTGGTCCTAAACAAAGCCGCCAGTCCAAAAGCAACAAATTCTGCTGATCTTTGGGCAATCGGCGGCCCCAGAGAGAATGCCTCGACCGGCGGGAAGAGTGCTGAGAATCCCATCGTAAAGAGTTGCAGGAAGCCCATCACAGCCGCATAAGTGATTAGCTCTTTCGTATTGGTGGCTAAGACTCGCTTCATTTGCCGATACTCCTCAGCAGCAAGAGGATCATTTGGATTGGCTTTGAACGCTTTTCTGGCTTTGTAGCTCGCAAGGAGGCCGAAGCCGTTTTGCTTTGTCAACATGGTCAGTCCGATTTTTCGCATCGCATACCAGCCCATTACAAAGGCGAGCGGGGCAACGGCTGGGAAAAGAGGCGCAACGATTGCAAGAATGGCGAGCGGGACAAGGAATCCGGCTATTCCACTGTCAAGTATGCCATGATACAGATATCGAACTATTTTATCAGCAACTGTCTTTTCATCGTCTGCTAGGTTGGAATTTCCCATTCTAACGCCATACTCACGAAAGGATGCTCCTGTGAAGAAGGATAAAGAACTTTTGAGGATTCCGTTTGGCCCCCAGGATTTTGGCAGGAAGGCTAACGATGCTTTGGCCAGACGGCGTGTGATAGCCGTCTCTGTGTAGGAATCTTGTGTTTCCAGGTATTGATCATAGAAAGTGAGTTCCGTAATCGATTGATTGAAATAGGCATTACATCCCTGGGGGAAAGTCGTTCGAAACGAACTTCGAGGACCGCCAGCTCCGTCTTTATGCTGATTAAATACGACGTTTTGTATCTCAAAAGCGGTATTTATATTGAAAAACGCAGGGCCGGTAAAATCCACTTTCCCCTGAAAAGTTTCATGGCCATAAATGGTTGTATCCAGACGGCGATCCTCTTCAAAAAAATAATTGACGAAACCGTTGAGTTTTTGCGTGTCTTCTGTTCGAACATTGTCTCGGTCTGTCTGAAAGTAGCTGTGTGTAATTTTGCTAAAGGAGGAGACGACATGACCGTTTTCGTCATAGATATCTGTTATCCCAGCTTGTTCATAGTGTGCAGTGGGAAATATCTTTGCAGTTAATGCATAATTAAAACGTTCATCCACCTCACCATCTGCATTTAGGCATTCCACCTCGCTAGCGGCCTGATCAAGAACCTGCGAGACAATATCTGTAATTTCTCGTCGCGGGGTGTCCGGGGAGATACCGCTAAGCCAGTCGCTTTTATCCGCAGTCTTGGCAAGCTTCGAGAAATAATCCATCCAGGGAGCCTTAACGCCCTCATGGGTGATGGTGTTTGGCATCCAGTGGGTGTCCATCTTAAACCCTTTGCGCGAGCTTTCGTGAGCCAGAATCTCCTCCAATCTACGCGGACGAGTAAAGACAACCTCCGTACGCGTGGTCTGGAACTGTGGCATAACCGGCACGAAATGGCTAATGGCTTCCTTGGTTTCGTCCCCGATTGTGCGTGGTTCCCATGCAGCTGTCTGGACATGCCATGGGAGCTTGGTCCACTGGCCATTGACCTTGCGGGTGAAGTGTAAGTGCATAAATTCTTCCGAGTTTTGTTCAACACGTTTTGCAAGTTGCCCCAGAATCTCACTCAGATTTTGTTTATTACGATTGACGAAATCTTCCTGAGTTATTTGGGGATCCATTTCATCCAAAACCTGTTCGATGCATGTATCCAGAAAAGATATTTCTTCGACAGTTAAATTTTTTGCCTTATATCGTTCCAGGAATTGCTGACCTAATTGTTTGGTTGCTCTGAGCAGCGCTTCTTTTGCCGGTGCGTAAAAGGTTCCTTGATAGTAATCCGAGTAAATTGCCCCCTCTTTTTTGGATTCTTTAATTGCTTTTTGAACAGCCTCATCCTCATTTTCGGTAAAGTTGTAGAAAGCCAGGTTTTTCAGAATGGTTTCTCGTGAACCAGCCCGGGTTGCACCACGGATTTTGGCGAGATGGAAAGTGAGTTGGTTAATCGTAGCTCTTGCCTCCTTAATGAGTTCAAGATCATTAGCGTGCTTTGCTTTAATATGCTCCTCAATGAACGAGATGATCGATTCAACATCAATTGATCCTGGCTTAGACCCTTTGTTGAACTCTAGGTATTTCTTATGGAGAGCGTCCATCTCAACTTCAAAAGCTTTGTTTTGAATTGTTTTAGGTAAAAATCTATGATCAAAGCTTGAGAGCTGCTTGCTAACAAGATGAAAGGCTATCGCATTGACTTCGCTTTTTGCATGAAGTTGTTTGGCCTTTTTCTCATCTGATTCCATCAGCCCTACATTGTGAGCAATTTGTTTTTTGATTTCAGAGGTGATCCAATCTTTAAGTACCCACTTCCCTTTTCCACGATTGATCGAGGTCTCCTCTATGTAGCTCATCAGGACGTTCTGTATCTGAGAAAGGTCAATTTTCTCTAACTTCTGGTCATCGTACTTCTTTTTTGTGATTTTCTCATATAGGTTTCTTGCCTCATTGAATGTTTCCAGTTCTTGATTCTCAATAACATAAGTAGCGTCAAGGGCTTTATGCTGGATTTCTCGTAAGGCAAAGAGGATATTTTTGGTGGTATCCATGCCGTGGCTTCGAACTGCCATTTCAGCGGCGATTTCTTCGAGCCTCGTGATGATCATTTCCTTTTTACCTTTGTTATCCTTCGGTGCACGGTATAGAATGGCGTCTTCTAAATTCCAGCCCTCTACCAGTTTTTTTACAACTTCTGGAATGTTCTCATTTTTGCTTAGAGCTGTAGCAAGAGTTTGATAGATATTCTCCGTGGTGATGCCACGAGCATTCTTCTCCTGGAATCGGTTATCTCCAGGGAAGGCAATATTCTGAACGATAAGTTCGAGGGGCTTGGCGATCTCGCCGCATTGATGCCATACCCCTGTTTTTTCGGAAACCCACTTGGTGAGCATGAACCGGGTTAAAAAACCTCCTTGTTTCGCGATGGTGTTTCCGGTGGTCATATCATTGTTCGCTCCACCTTTGGATCCGATACTGTCATGATTTTGTCCTAGGATGTGAAAAACATAGTTGGCAAGATTGTTTTCTTTACGATTGGCCAGACGAATTCGTTTGGCAATCTCTGGGTCTCCCGGGGGTCGCTTCAAGTGACCATTCCGAACAGCACTAATAATCTTCTTGATATCAACTGCTTGTCGGGTACGATCCATTTGACGCCAGCCTTCCAGGATCAACTTCTCCACAGAAGCCTCGTTGGTCAGACCATTTCGGATTTTGATAAACGTTTCTTCGTTAAGCTCGTCCTCTGTCCCCAATATTTCATAGATCTTGCTCGCAACTGGAGCGGCCAGTTCAGTGGGTATTTTGTTTTGGTAATGATCGATGGTTGGAAGTTTGAGCCCGTATAGTCGCTGATTGATGGTGGTGATTTGTTTCTTCTTATGACCAAGGCTCACCACATGATTTCTGACGGATGCTTGTAATTTACTGAGCACTTCGCCTCCGGTTATTTCTGAGAGCAAATCACCTCCGGTTGCAAGTGTTTCAAGAATGACCAAAAAATTATTAAGCTCTTCACGGGCAATCTTAAAATCACTTTGCAATTGATTTAGTTTTTTTTTCTCCTCATCAGTCAATTCCCGCTGTCGTTGTTCAGATTCCAGCCTCATGAGCTGCTCTTTCATCTTGAACATTCGTTCATTTACCTTGTCGAGTATCGGTCGTATGATCAACTGTGTACGTTCCTTAACAATAGTTTGCTCTGCCTTACTCCGGATTTTCATATCTTCCCCTAAAAGGACTTTGGTCACGAGCGTTTGCAATTCCTCAAACGTAAAGAAGTATCCGTAAAATTTGAAGACCCCGTCATTTTTATTGGAAACGCCAATGTCAACCGCTTTTTCCATGGCATCGAGAAGATCTGATGTGTGTTGTTTAAAGTTTTTTAAGCCCTCAAGCTGTACCAGTTTTCTAGCCAGGGCAGTGAGTCTTTCTTTTTCTTTTTTGGTTAATTTTCGTTTTTTTTCATCGGCATGGAGCTGATTGATAGCCTTTGCTGTAACCTCGGAGTTCTCAGTGATTGCTGTACCTGTTTTTTCAAACACCTCTGCCAAGGTTTGATCAAGATCCTTCTTCGAGGCCAGGTATCTGTCCTGTGTGATCTTGAAGCGATTGCCACTTAACACTTTACCCTGCTTATCACGTTCCCTTAAATCTGCAAGTCGGATAGGCAGGAGTTCTTCCTGCACAAATCGCACCAGACTCTCTTCAAGTTCTCCTCCCAGATTGAGCTTGCCTTTCCCACTTTTATGGTATTTTTCTGTGAGATTTCCCTTCTCGTCAATGTATCCATGCTTTCTTAGCACTTCCCAGATATCTGTTGAAGTCAAGGGGCGTCCATTGTGCATTCGATTAAGTATAAGATGTTCAAATGTATTCTTTCCAACCGTGAGGCTGAATGCGTCGCTTAGCTCGTTAAGCGCATCTATATTGCGTGCAGTTTGCTGACTGACGCCATTGACGGATTCAAAGCGCGCGTCATGTTGCTCCATGTGAAGATCCACGGCTTGCTTCGCGCATTTCCAGGCGAGACCGTCAATTTGCCCTTTTTTGTAGTAACGTTCTCCTTCAAGAAAGGTTTTGGCAATAGCCTGAGTTTTCTTGCGAAGGATCGCTTCTTTTTGCGAACGAATTTTCATCCAGATTTGCTCATCAGTGAATGTCGCAACGCTATTAATCTGAATTCCCTTTACAAGTTTGCCCGAAAAAAGGTCGCGATGTTCACGTGCATCAAAAATATAGTCTGAAATGGTTTTGCTCATTTCAACGGCCAGATCCATAACCTTACCGGAATGCATAAACTTTAATCCATTGTTGTTGTGGAGCATCTCACGGAGGATGCTTTCGTAGGTAGAGGCTCTACCGAGGAGCACTCTGTTGAGCTGTCCCTCTTGGTCAAATAAGGTAAAAAGTCGCTTGTTCTCATCCAGAATATTGATGGGCAAATGGTAATGGACGGCTCCCTCAAGTTGTTTTTGCCACAAATGGACTTCCTCTATCGTCTTGTTGTCTTCTTTTGAAAGTTCAAGGTCTTTCTGAAAGGAAGGTTCCCGCTGTGCATTAACGAATTTCTTGTAATTCTTAGCCATTTCGGGATGTCCCTCGGTAAAAAGAGCCGAAAGAAGCTCCAGCTCAAGCTGAGCCAGGGTACGATCGCAGGCGTCATTTTCAGCTGATTTTTTTAAAACCTCTGCATTTACTCCTTGATTTTCATCACTTTTTTTGTGTGCGGCGAGGATTTCCTTGTTGAGGAGCGCGCTGTAGCCAGAGGTGTCAATTTTGAAACGAGTAAAGACTTTGTGTAAGTAGGAGTCTTTCGGGGGTGAAAAGCAACTATCAGCCCAGTCACCCTTGTGAAGCTTATCTCTCAGGTCATCTCGCATTTTTGCCCACTCCACAAGGGTTTTGGTGGTATAACAATCCTCACGGCTAACCAGGAGCGTTCGCTTTGTATTGGCTAGGTCTTGGTGAATTGTGTCCAGTTGATCAAAAATCAGTTCGCGTCCCTCGCTACCGTTGGCGACATAGCTATTCGTAGCGAGTCCGGCAGTGTTTTGAATAGACTGAGCGTTGTCTTGGATATCCTTAATAATTTTCGCTGAATTTTCAGCACTCATTTGATAACGATCCTGCATAGCCTGAACCAAATCAGCTTCTTCCTGCGGTTCAAGGCGAATGCCATGCAACATTTTTTGTCCAAGATCCGCAATAAGTTCTTCGGCACCGGTGTGGATTCTGACCCGCTTAATAAAATTATATGCGATGGCTCGTGAATACATGGGATCCAGCCCCTTACCCCAAAACTTCAAATAGTTGTTGCTGGCCTTATTGCCAAGTTCTTCAAATACGTCGGCCATACAGTCATCCTTTTTCTCACGTAGGAAATCGAGGAAAACCTCGTACTCATCCTCTTTCAGGCCACCCTCCTCCATAAGTTTTGGCTTAATCATATTTTCCATGATCTCCTCAAGTTTGTTGTGAAGAATAAATTCTTTGGCGGTACAGCTCTCTAGGATAGAAGGCAGATACTTCTTCATAACCGCCGCGATGATTCTAGCTCTGTCTGGGGAAAGCGCAGCCCCATTCTGAGTGCAAAGAATTCCCATGAGGCGTTCCATGGTTTTTTTAACGGCAATGGTGCCATGGGGAAATTTGTTGTTGGCACCGAACATGTAGTAAAGTGCCTTGTAAACGCCGGCCAATGAAAAGCTTGCCGGGTCAAAACCAGATTCTGACTCCTGAATGGACTGCATAAGAAGCTCTAAGCCACTTTGATCGAGGGGGACGAGGGATAAATTTTGTGAACATTTCAATACATTTACATCATTTTTTTCAAGGTTTTGCTCTGGCTCGTACAGTTCATAGGGTTTGGGCGGCAAATCAAGAATTGCTCGTATCCGTTCATTGAGCACTCTGCCAACAGAGATGGTTTTGGTAAATTCAAAGGGTTGCGAGAGGTTGCTGAGGATACTATTCCCAGAACCTGTCAGCATCAGCGCGATTTCCTGCATACCATTCCACATCCGTTCCCAGAGCAAACGCTTTCGTTTGTCAGGTTCAATTCCATCAAATGCATTGTACAAGGTGCCAGATCGCATTCGGTGCATGAGATTTCGATCAAGAATGGGCATGAGCGGAGCCCACTTTTGTTGCCCATCCATGAGAACCTGTTTCGCATATATTTTAGTGTCTACACCGTAGAAGATTAGTGCCAGAGAGAAAGCAAAGCTTCCCACCTGTTGCGCTACAGAGATGTCTGAATTGGTTAGGAACATTGCCATAACCATGGCAGTCTGGAGTAGAGCCAGGGAAATGTGAACCCAGCCCAGCGCAAGGAGCCACTTGCGCGTTTTTTGCGGCCAGTACGGCAAGGGCGATTCAATTCTATTATTGACCAACTCACGGTAAGGCATGTTCTTCTCTGCGGTGAAGGCAGCTTGACCCTGTGCAATCCTGTCATCGCTTATTTTGAGTTCCTTTTGAGTTCCGAATACTTTTGGACGCCGCAAGATCCGCTGTACCCGAATGTGATCTTCCAGCTCCGGCGGCAGACAAGTCATTGCCGACTGTGAACTGACCTTATGTTCCGCGAGAGACTTCAGCACTTTCTCATTGCCTGCAAGACGTGAGACAGAGAAGCCTAATGTGGTCTCTGAGACCTTATCGAGTCCAATGAGGATATTAATCCAGCTATACCATTTCAAATCGTGATTAACGACGGCTTTATTCTCCTCCGCGTGTTCAACACTGGACTCAGGAGAGGTCATTTTCTCAAGGACAGTTTTCAGTGCCGCAGTTTGGTAAGCATTTGAATACTTCTTGACCACATGAGTGGTAATCTCAATTTTCTTTTGAGTGCACATTTTTTCAAACAAAATGATGAAGTCTTCCTTTTGGGAGTTCCACAGCGTGGATACTTCTTCTTTTGTAAAAAAAGTCTTTGTGTCATGTGCATGGTATTCTTTGAATGCGTAGGCACCCTGGGACTGAGTACTTGTGGCATATCGGACAAAGAGTAGCTTGAGCTTCAGTGCGTCAGCTATATTTTCGGCAGTAAGGGATTCACTAGTAAGATTCAAAGCCTTGTGGTCGGCTGAATCTACGCCTGCAGCTAAAACAATAGGCAGGTGGGTAGTATAGCTATGCTGTTCAACCAAGTAGCTCTGCCTGATGAGTTCATCCACCTCGGCTTTGTCCCCGATAATGTTTCGGGCATTATCCCAGAGTGAGGTTATCTGGTTCTTGAGTACAGGAAGATCGTCGACTCTTGCGGTGAACATGACCAGATGATTCGCGAACTTGTCCTGGAAGGATTCCTCTGTGCATTCGTTTGCGATGGACTTTACCTGAACCAAGGGATCTTCGGCATTAATAATGCGCTGGAGTGTTTCGGCATGCTTTGAGGCCTGGTCAAGGATATGGAGCGAGAGATAGCCCTCACCGGACGCGCCTGCTATATCGCAAGAGGTGAACAAATAGAGCCAGTCGAAGAAGATCTTCTTTTGCTGTTCATCGGAAAGGATTTCCTTTAGTTGATTTCGAACACTCTGAGTGAGTCCATCTACTCTTGGGTTATTATCAAACATTTTCATCAGCTCAGCGTGACTTCCATTAATATTTGTGGATCCAATGAGCTGATGGAAATAGATGAGAGGCAGGGTGAATTTATTATGATTCGCAAAGGTTGTGTCATAGCGTTTCAATAATCCACTATAGTAGACTGTCTTGGCAGAATATGGTGCGTGCTGGACGTTTGTGACTATTTTAAAAAGATCATGGGTGGAAAAGAGAAGATTAGGATAGTCCGGGTTTTGCTGATAGATAGCAAGAAGTCTACGAAAATGCGCAAGAATACGAGGCATATCCTGTTCTCTGTATCCCAATCGTGTTAGGCCAAGTCTTTTTCGATTATTGTCCGTGCACATTTTGAGATAGGCTTCAGTCAATGCTTTGTCGTGTTGATCGCTTTCAAGCCCCTTGATTGAATCGGAAAGCGTTTTCAGATCCTCAGAATATGTAAACATGTATTGACGATGATGATCGTATTTCACGCGACTTTTGGAGTCGTCAGACCCCACGTGTCTCGGAGTGGCCGTCTCGTTGCACTCTGCGCCAGAGTCTAACCACTTTTTGTTCATCAAGAAAGAAGCGGCCTCGTTGTGAATATAGGCATCTTCCACCCGTGCATCATATTTCCCCGTGTGGGCTGGCAGTACCGAGACTGCCAATGGTTGGAGGTGCGGACTCGTCGGGGGAGAGATCCCCGCTTTTGCAATAGCACTAACTAATTTATATCTGCTCATATTAATATATCGGATAATATTTCCAGAAATTTCACCAATTATTGCAAAAATGTGGAAAATCTTGCATTTTCTTTATCCTTTGGGTGATGTGCGGAGGGCCAGACCCCAGGAAGATAGATTTTGTCTATATTCCTGGGGAGAGAATAATGCTAAAGCGTTACGGCTTCACTTCGAGGGCGTTAAGCTTTTCTTTATCTTTCGGACTATCGAAACATTTCTTAAGCTCCAAAAACTGACCTGACGTAAGTGTCCCTTGGATCGTGAACCCCGTCACTTTTTTCCCTCCAAAGCCAAAGAAGCCTGCTGTTGTGCTTTCGAAGGAAATCTTAGCTCTTAGGTCAGGGAAGGCCTTAAAGAATTTTGTAAACTCAGAAGGAACCACGTTCCCTGACAGGGAAATCGTTGTTTCTCCTGCAGTCACGAAGTACTTATACAAGTGCATTAATCTCGACGGAGCATGTCCCTTCGCCTGAACTGCCTGCTGGCTTGGACTATAGACATTTTCTGTAATGGGTGTAATCAGCAAAGCGTCTATTTGTTCTTTAAACAGCTTCGCGTTACGCCTTTTTGTCTCATCATCCAAGTGGAAATTTCCAGAAAAATCTCTCAGTAATTTTGGGTTCAGATAAGTATAGGGTTCGGATGCCGGATCTTGTCTTAGCAACAATGGATCACCAATAGCAACAAGAACCCAATCCCCGTCAGTATTCCTATACGACCTAAAAATGCTGAAGTCATTGCTGTCATAACCCAACAACGAAGAGAGTCCATTTTTCCAGTTTTTGATGATATCGATGCTTGCCGAATCAAAAGTGCGGTTAAGCTCCCCTGATTCGCTACTCTTTAGGATGTCAAGTAGAGATCTCCCCAATGGGGTTACTTGATCGGTTAGGGTTTGCTCTGACACAACTCCCTCAAATTCTAGCTCAACCCATCCGTCGTTGTAGACGGTTACGTTTGGTGTCTTGATCCCAAATGCTCTTAGCAGAGCCAGTGAAGCAAGTTGATCAAATCGTGACATGGAGCCTTTGGCTAAACTTTCTTCAAACTTATAAAACAGAGAGTTTGCGTTTTTATACACACCCATTTGATTGGGTCTTGGAGTAAGGCTTTGTTTCGTTATTTCAGAGAAACGCCTTCCCATTAATGCATCTGTTGTTTCAAATGAGGGTGCGCCTTTGCTGTGCGGCCCAAGCTCTTTTTTTACAAGCTCCCTTTGGGATGCTCTTGCGTTCTGGATGGTTAGAAATTCACCCGCCACCCCAGTGAGAGGTGCTGAGTTGGCAGCCTTAATAAAGTCGCGTGAATAGCTCCCTGTGGAAATAATATCCTTAAACACTGCTGGCTGGATAGGCTCAAAATCGGATGCGTGAATAGTCTTCACCAGATCCAGCATGTTACGCCTACCAGCATCATCTAGGAGTTCACTTGGTATCAGAGCCATCAGAGGACTCAAAAAGGGTTGAATTTTTGACAGGGTCCGTATGATGGACATTTGTTTTTGGGGACTTTTTTCGACTTTGCTCATCTCATGAAGAAGCTTATACGCTGAGAGAAAATAGCCTGCCTTTTCGCGAGTAGACGTTTTACTTACGTCTTGTGATATCAGCAAGTTTAGTAAAGCCTCAAAGGCACGGCTAGGCAAATTGTGGAAGGTCGTTGAGGCATAGCTTGATTTTATCACCGACAGAAGAGTCCCATAGTCGGAGTCCTCAATGATTGTTTTTTGAACGAAATCAAATAGATAGGAAACGTCTTTTGAAAGATGATCCTTGCCTTGATTTCTCGAACGATATCTCTGAACTCGTTGATCCGTAATGTCTTCAATCGAATCTGTGAGGAGGTCCTTAATAGTATCAAGAGCCTTCTTCATCAGGTGGGAGTCGACAGGGACAAGTTCGCGAATGGTCTTGCCCAGCTCTTCACGGCCAGTCTTTGAATTCGGGTCAATCACCAAACTGACAATGGATGAGAGCACATCACTCGCCAAGTTGGGATTTCCTGTTGCCTTATTCTTAAGTGCTTCCACCTGTTCAATAATTGGGATTAGTTTTCTCCCTTCCGGCTTAAATCCAACAATCCTGAACGAAGGATCAAGCACATAATCGGCAATCTGATTTTCTTTGGTCAGCAAGGCCGTAACATGAGCCGTTACCGCAGCCCCACCATCGGACACGGTCTCTGGCCGAATAAGGATAAAAGAGTTGGTCAGAGGAATTGGGGTGATTACTCCATCAATAGTGGTTGTTCCTTTTGCGCCCTTTGCTAGTTTTTGAGTGAAGTTAAACGTTCTGTTCTCTCCTTCTTTCGTGTCGTAGAGGGGGAACTGTGCAAGCTTCTCTTTTGTCGTTAGCCCCAATTCAAGCTCACCCTTTTCATTGATGAATAATGCGATATTTGATGAATAAAGAGGCTTATTTTCGTTTTCGATCAAAGATCGAATTTCAACAAGATGAGGGTTGTGGGTAATCTGTATACCTGGGAAATGAGTTTTCTCATCTATTTGCTCACATAAATACTGCAAAAGATAGCTGAGATTGAGCAATTCCGGATCAACCTTCGTTGTGGTTAAGTGGTCGTCGTAAGTTGTGGCAAGTTGTTCAGCGAGCTCTTTAGGCGTTTCAGTAATGCAGGTTGTAGCGTCATGTTCAATATACCCCACTTTTCCCGAAACATTCTCTGTTCCCTCCCTTAATGCGATTGCAAGGGGGATTGCCCCAAGGCACTCCGACTCAAAATCAGACCCTGGGATTACAGGATCAACAAGACATTGGTTGTCGTCCGCCCCAAGAATAAGGTCGTTTTTCGGATCCCCTAAAGTAGCGGGATTTCCATCTGGCATCCCTCCTGGGTTAACATTCTCTTGCCCAGCAGAGTACTCTGTGATACGTAGTGCATTCAGTTTGGGGATCAAAGCGACAAAGCCAAGGGACAAGTCGACTTCCTTGGTGTCTTTCCGAGTCTTTAGGAATGTTTTTCCTGGCAAATTTACTGTTAGAAAAGAAAGAGGTTTGCCCGCATCGACAACACTTTCAACCCTCGCTGATTCGTTATCTAGGGTATCAGGGTGAACATTTCTAGCCACTGGGATACCATATGTTTTACCTGAGACTAGAGTCATAATCAGATTAGCCCTAATTGATCTTATTTCCAGGTGGTTGAACGTAGTAGAGAATAACCAAGAGGGGGTCTCCTTATATCTTTTCTCCATCCGAGACATATAGGAGTGGTCAAGTGGATTACCTCCTTCGCTCTGCGATAGAGCCGCAATATGCCCGCCGCTGAGGGATGTCGTCTTGAGTCGGGTCGTAGAGACAGATGCCGAGGCTTTCAGTAAATTCGTCATTTCAGTGGCTTCGCTTGTTGTCACATTTTTCAGAATATCTATAAATATCGGAAGATATGTTTGGAAGTATGGATGCTTTGCGAAATTGGCATAAGTGTCACCAACTATTTTCTGAGATAGTGTACTCAGCGTAAATAAGACATGCGGAAGATTCCTGATAGAAATATCTTGACCGTAGAGGTCGGACGCAGGGATCCTCAAGCCAGCTCCAGCTCTTGGGTCTGATGAGGGCGTTTCTTGTATATCTATCTGAAGATCATACTTGTTGCTGTCATAGGCCAAAGCCAACGTACGTGTGAGTTCTTCAAGTTTCTTTAGTCCGTCACTGGAGATTTCGCTCCCCTTTTCAGCTGACAACGCTTTTTGAATGTCTGATAATGTCTGTTGGATAGAAGCGAAGAGATTAGGATTGCTATTTATGCCTTGGATACTGCTAATCACGGAGTCAGCATCAGATGTTGCAAGGGAAATGGACTGGTCTATCGGCCCAAAATTAAGGCTTTCATTTGAAGTCTGTGGCCCTAACAGAGCTTTGGCCATTGCATTGAGATCCTCATTGCTGACAAGTTTATTTTCATCTTTTCCTCTGAGTTCTTCAAATTTTTTCTCTAAAAGCTGATTGTAGTTCTTAGGTACAGTATA
Source organism: uncultured Candidatus Marinamargulisbacteria bacterium (assembly GCA_964358175.1). Taxonomy (GTDB): domain Bacteria; phylum Margulisbacteria; class Riflemargulisbacteria; order GWF2-35-9; family GWF2-35-9; genus CAYHOI01. The sequence goes on from CAYHOI010000002.1 coordinate 44,115, forward strand.
AATTCTAATCCCAAACTTTCCAGTGGTTGATACCCCGTTTTTATTCCTTTGAGCCGCATCGAGTACTCTGATGAGCATGGGTCTAATTTTGGTTGGATAAGTCTTCAGAGCACGATATGCACCGACGTCTTTAAATGGCACAGCCAAATCCTTCACCAACTCTTCGAAAGCCATAACGAGCTTGCTAAATTCTTTACTCTCATTTTCAGCAAGCATATGCATTTTTTCTAACAAAGTCTTTGACTCTTCAGAAAACAGCGTGTTCGCCCTAATTTTATCGGGCACTGGGTCTGGGTCTCTCATCAATTTGCCTGTTCGTGGGTTAAACACAGGCGCATACACTTCCGGAATGACTTTTAGGTTCTTGTACTGCCCAGCAAACAGTCTCCTCAAAGCAGTAACAACGTCAGGATTACTCTCGGTTTCTCTCGGAACGATGAGATAGGTATAGGGCTTGAAGGAAGAGCCGTCGTTATGTAAGTGACTCAGGAAAGACTCGGTTGGAGTTGAGCTGAGACCTCCACTGTTCCTGATTATTGAATCAACTTCTTTTCCTGAAAGACAAACGCTGATGTGGGATGTGGTGTCAACAATGTGCGTGTATATTTCCAGAAGACAACTGTGGAAATCTTTAGTAGGCAGGTCAGCTACAGCGTCATTTTGCAATTCTAATAGGTATTTGCCCAGCTCTTCGCCAGTTCGAGAAGGATTTATTTTATCGAAAAAGCCAAAAAAATGTTCTCTGAAGGCAATACCCTCTGCTGTTTTTTCTGGCAAATCATCGTAAGCAAATTTCCTTTCAGCGATGCTATCGATCAGATTTTTGTTTATCACAAACTCTGCGGGTATCGTGTCTATTTTTGTGAGTGAAGCATTCGAATCTCCCGTGATGTTTGCTAATATTTTCTGAAAAACCTCATGAGCTTTTCCGGAAATTTTCTTAGAGTTTGAGGTCATCGTACAAAGAAAGGCGTAGCCCTCTTTTATATACTGGAAGCCCAACAAAGCGGCAACCGTGCTGACTGCTACCGCCTTCCCCGGTGTTTTGGCTTGAACAGGTATATCATTCCTGCCATGACGATAGGGAATAACTTTACCTAGGTTAAGCATAAGGGCATGATTGGGCAACTCATATGTCAAAACATATTCCCCATCGGTAGTCGAAGGGTCTTTGATTGAAATAAGTGGATTAAGATATGGGGCACATTTTTTAAACTTGTTGTGCATCACCTCCATTTCCATAGCATTTTGGGGATAATCGACCGTTAGCGTGTTTGCATTGATTGGCTTCTCAGATAGTTGATGCACTTTCATATATGCTTGCGCACGCAGGCTTTTTACATGACCCCCCTCCCACGCATCCCAGAAATTTATAATCTGAAGGTTTGTACGTAATTTTTGCAAAAATAGAATTCCTAAGTTTGAAACTCCCTTGCTCCGCTGGCCGACGAGGATTGCAACTTGGGCTCCTTTATCCCGCATGAGTTTGGTTAGCCCATGGATCTTCTTCTCACCAGATACTGGCGAAAGAGTGTCGCCAGGGATAGTCAGCATTTGAGCAAACTGACCCATTGTTTCGTCAAGGAAAGATTTTTCAAGCATTTGGATTCCACCACCAATAATTCCCGGATCAGAAAAAAGCAATCCGCAATCTTTATTTGCCACTGGAAGAGATAGCATGGTATCAGATCGGTTTACACTACATCGATTTAAAGTGTTTAAGAACTTTTCTGGCTCAGGAAGGTACACCCTTCCAATCGCAGCCCCTAATTTCAAGGAAGCAGGGGTGGGCTTTTTGATTTGTCCAAGGAATGCCGCGACGCTTCCAATTTGACCGGATTGTGCAGGTGGATTCTGTGCGGTGCTTATTTTTTCCTCAGCAATAAGGTACCGACCAGGATAGAGCTCGGTAATTGTGGCAAAAGATTCGCTCTGAACTGTATCTGAATTATTCAGGTTAACGCCACCTTCTGGTATAGCAACTGTGTATTGGACAATGTTGTGGTTACTCGTTGTTTTGGATATTTTGTAGGAGAGAGTTTTTCCTGCTTCGTCAGCAATAGCTACTTCTGTCTCTCCAATTTTGGCGTCTGTAGCACTAAATACTCCACTTTTCACTCCTGCGGCCACCAGACTTTCAAGTAGTGGTGGGAGGCTATCTGCAACTCGCATTATTACAGGATTCTGGTAGGGAACCTCATATGCGAAAACTTCACTGGTTCCAATCGAAAGAGCACGTTCGATTCGTTTAAGAATTGTCTCAGGAATACTGTGCCTCGTCCCAAGCTTTTCAATAACTCTATCGACAAAAAACGATAGTCTCGGTTTTATCATCTCAACAACAAACCCCATATTCTTTAAATATTGAGTAGTCGCCTTCGAAAGAATAGAAATGGGGATCTCATCTTTACGGATAATGGCTTTTCTTAGAGTCTTGATGTCTTCTTCGGTCAGACTGGTTGCTGGGATGGAGAGAAGTTCCTTTTCTGTGAACTTTGGCTCTAGCGACAATACCCTATAAGCCATTTTATCTTCCGCTAAGAAACTGTCTTTATCCTTGACCGATATATCACTTAAACGGAGTGATCCGTTTCTTTCGAGTGCTTGACCTATGGCAGTTGTCGTCTTTTCTTCGAGACCGAGTTCGGAGAGATACTTAATACAATTTTCAAAATTAAAATGGAGAATACGAGAGTTTACTTCTCGTTTAGATGTTTTTGGGAGCAGCCCTTTTTTTATCAAGATCTCCTTACTTTCATCCTCTACTAGCTTCTCCTCTTTTAAAAGATGCTCGATGTTCTCATAGGGAATGTCTTCAGTGCCTAGGTTTGACTTCGCAATTGAGCCATTATTACAGTATAATTCGCGGAACGACAGTCTTGATGTAGCTGTCTTGAACTCTTGTAGAATAAGAAGTTTCATCATGTGTGGAAGCAGAGTTGAATTGCTTGACAGAAGAAATGGGCTATTTCTCATATAGTCGATAGCCAAAGCGGTAATTTCATTTGGGGAGGCATTTTTATGAGCTTTCTTGAGGTCGGAAATAACCGTATTGATAAAAACCTGGAGATTTGCGGTGAATATTACTTCTCCGGTTTCATTAAGATAATAGAGAGACTTGCTTTTTTTACCAGTACCAATATCGGCAGGTTTGTCGGGCTCAGTTACTCCAAATCTCGCTCCATGACCACCACATAAAGAATGCACGAGCACTTTCTCGTCTCCACTGATGAATTTTCTCTCGATATTCTCAATTGATCCGCCCGCCGAATCAATTGGCGATTCAGCAAGATTGTAGACTTTCCCAGCAGGATCATTTGGGCCATTTAAGTCTGGTTGAATTTCGGGTTGAGCAAGCCTCTTTGTGATGGCGCAGTTGATTTGATCCATGAGGGGTTCTTTAATAACGGCTATTTTTGATCTGTCAATAAAGTTTACAAAGACAGGGAGTAATTTGGCTTTATTGGCCACGATGTCGCTGAAAAACTTGGTGAGTGCTGTTTTGTCAGTTTTCTCATTCAATAAAGCAGAGAGGAGGGTGGGAATTTTATTATGATCAACCCCGTAAGGATTGTAGTTCATTTTTTTCGCTTCCATTGCCATCAAAGTTTTTTCGATTTCCACTTTTTTGGGCATATCTTCATTAAGTCTACGAAGCAACTCGCTGATGAGGCCTAAAACGGGAATACTTCTTTGAAAACCAAGATTTTCAGTTTCACAAAGATTAGTAATTTCATTGTCACTATTGAGGTTGAGCTTAAATATTTTTTCAATCACCTCTTTGATTATCCTTTTCTCTGATCCATGTAAAGTGTTTACAATTTTGGTGAGTGCTTCAAAAGGAATCATCATAGAATCTGCGTCATTGAGGTCCTTCACTAGGTTCGAATAACTATCCTTTAGCCCCTCATCGAAAGCTTTAGTGTATTCTGCATCATTAATTAGTTTATGCTGATGCAGCACTTTCAGAGCACCAGGGGTAAGATCTTTAAGCTTCACAGGTTTTTCTAATGGTTCGCGTTGAGTGTATTCTGCATCATTAATTATTTTATGCTGATGCAGCACTTTCAGAGCACCAGGGGTAAGATCTTTAAGCTTCACA
>CAYHOI010000002.1:48316-56094 GCA_964358175.1 uncultured Candidatus Marinamargulisbacteria bacterium
GGTTTTTCTAATTTGTAACACGCTCTTCGAGAAACAACCCATTTCATAATTTTAATGAAAGCGATTTCGTTAAGGTCAATTAAGGGCACAGAGACGGCCATTGTTGAAATGTCCTGCATTGTATTTATCGTTCCACCATTCTTGCGAACTGCAACGGCTACTTCCGTTGAAAATTTTCTAGCATTATTTAGCTGTAGTAAGCGGCAAGTCTTAAACCAATCTTCCATGGTCTCTTTTGGATCCACTAGTGCCAGTAGCGTCGCTACCTCTTGTATTCGAAGAGAATCAAGAGTCTTTTCCTCAATCACCTTATTCTTTAATAGCTTATTACTCATAACAACATCTCCTTTTCTGCTTATTATTGTTTCAAACGCAATTCCTTATTCCAAGCGATCAAGGACTACAGCCTCAAAATCCAAAATACAAATTCAAGAGCCGAGTCATTTCAAGTGCTTATACCAATTTATCGTACCGTTTTTTTCAAAATTTCACTCAAATGCATCGCATTTTTATGTTATGTCACTGAATGCCGACTATGCTCATCGCAAATACCTCGTTCAACGTCATGACGTGATCCAGCTTTTCCGATGGCCTGCTTCGATGCAGTTCAGCAACCCTGCTTCGACACAGCAACCGTGGCCAGGCTGGTCGGCGTTCCGTTCTTTTTGATGGCGTACACTGTCGAGGCTTCTACGAATCAGCTGCGCCATTTACGGTAGACCTATTTCTCTCTATAATTGCCATATTCGTTAGTGCCGAAGTGGTGGAATCGGTAGACACGAGGGACTTAAAATCCCTTGGTTATTAAATAGCCGTGCCGGTTCAAGTCCGGCCTTCGGCACCAAACGAATAGGTATCGCCGATTTATTGTCCTCACGGCTAAAAGATCGTCGTAGCGTTTTTCCATCAATGGAAATGATCTCGTGCTCGGTTATTTTGCTCACCGACTGAATCCATATACTATGCCCCCTGCTTATGAAATTTTATCCCCCTTGAAAATATACTGAAATTATGCGCGATTGGCTATTGGCCTTCGATTGGCTCAAACCTGGATCCCCTCATCCGCGAGGATGACAATTTGGAACATGGTATCCCCCTGGGATATCATTTGGGTCAATGCCGTGGAACAGGAAATCATGTTCGACGTTTGACTTGTCTTCAGATAATAGGTAAGGTTAACATTGAGATTGCATGAGGAGCATGGATTAAGTAATGAACACTTCAAGTTTAGAGAAAGCACTAACCTCTTTGGAATCTGCGATACAGATTTACAGACAAGGACTCGTCCCCCTCGGGTCTCCCGCAGAGGCGTTGCTGCGTGATGGGATCCTTCAACGGTTTGAGTACACCTTTGAGTTGTCTTGGAAAACACTTAAACGCTATTTGGAAGAATACGGAATTGAACAAGTTGATCGCTTTTCTAATAAGCAGCTCTTTAGAGTTGGATTTGAAAGCGGTCTCTTAACAAGTGCAGAAAAATGGCTTGACTACTTGTCTCGTCGAAATCTTACAAGCCATGTATATGACGAAGAAACTGCTCAAAAAGTTTATTGCATCATCGAGGATTTTATTGTAGATGTCCATTATCTGCTGAAACAGCTAACGCTACGAATAAATGCTTGATCTAAAAGCCTCCCATTTATCCATCGTCAAGGCCATCCTAAAGAAACACTTGTCAACCCAAGAGGTATGGGCTTTTGGATCAAGAGTAAACGGCACAGCGAAGCCTCATTCAGACCTCGACCTTGTTGTTCGAGGTCACTCTGAGATTGATCCAACGAAGATATCTATGCTCAGACTAGAATTTGAAGAATCGAACTTGCCCATGCGTATAGACGTTTTGGATTGGAATTCTTTGTCTGATGAATTCAGGGATATTGTCTCCAAGTCACACATTGCGATTAGTGGCTTCAAGCCCAAATAATCTCAGTTCTGAAATCCCCTGACTCGCTCGCTATAACCAAGTTCTTCGGTGCTGTCGTTCGCCTAGCATTGAGAAAATAAGTTCTAAGTCGGTCATATGGTCGCGCAAGTTCTCACGTTTTAGGCCCTTGAACTTTTTATATTCACTCGGCGTCATGCCAAATGTGGCTTGGGATATTTCAGCAGCTAGAATAGCGTATTCTCTGTTTTCCTTTACATCTCGTTTATTCCATTCGTCCGTTAGCTCTTCTCTGACAGCAATCCCACGCATTCTTTTTTCAATCCATGCGTCTGGATAGCCTTTAGCTTTATAGAGAGCTTTTGTTCGCTTAGTTGCTAGTTCTGGGTCTTCGATTTCTTGAATTCGCTCGTAGCCCACTTTGGCTAGCCATCTCTTGAATGGCTCAGCCTTTGGAGATGGAATAGATTGGATAATGCGAAAAACGCCTTCAGTGTTCGCACAGTCGGTAGTATATTTCTTTCCGTCAGCTGCTTCCAATTTCAGTCCGTGACAATTTGTCACGACCTCGCTTCCTTCCTGACTTAAACGCTGTTTGAGCTTTCGCCAATATGCGCCACCATCAACCGAGTCGGCAAGTACAGTGCAAACATCTACAACTGAAAACCACCATTCATTATTAACAAGTATCTTTCGGATTTTCTTGCCTTTGAAAACAGCAATCTTGGTATATTCAGATAACGCTTCCATGCTCATGAATTAACCTCCGACTTTTTATGTTCTTTAATCTTCATTTCAATATATTGGGTTACGGCTGAATAGGGAATTCGATAGCCACTCCGCCGACTTTCCTTATATCCTTCTAGTTTTCTTTCGCGTAGTAATTCTCTGACATAATGTTCTGAAACACGGAGCATTTCGGCGACTTCATTGGTAAGTAGTAATTTTTCCATATTATTGATTGTACATCGTTTTAATCAAAATGCAATTTAATGTTATTTGTCGTTGTATATCGAGTTGAAAATTTGTTAAAATATACTCATGAAAGTATCCAATAAAATGCGCAAAGTTTTGCTTTTGGGTGCCGAAGGCACCAATCGGAACAGTCCGGCCAAAATTGGGTGAGCCCCCGTGGGGGGAAATTCGCGTTTTAGTGAGTGGTGGACCAATCTTTGACTGTGGCAATTCTATCAATATCGTTGCCTTATAGCAAGCGGGTTGCGCAACATCCCTATAGGGAATATCGGATATCGGATGTTTGTATTGGTTTATATTGATTACGATTTCTGGGTTAGGGTTTATATATTAGGTATTACTGCTGATATAGAGAATTTTATGTATTTAATGTGGGATTGAAAGTCACTGTGCTTTTAAGCAATGAAACCTGTGGTATTAAGCAATAACGTATAGGGTATTGAGCAATACAAGGCTCCCGGTCAACTTTCTGTATTCTCTGTCAGGCTATCAATATTTAATGTTTCGAGCTCTTGAGTCTTTTGCTCAACAAGTTCCAATAAATCTCAACGAGTGAATCACGAGATCCAGAATTTTTAGTAAGTTTTTAACCCAACTGGATTCACGCTTTACCGATCCGAGCTGAGCATTTGTTAAAGCATTTTATCTTTGAATATGCAATTAAACTGATTTAGCTTCCTGGGTTGTGGGGAACCAGTCATTGCGAACGAAGTGTGGCAATCACATGTTCTGAAACGAAAAATGCCACGTCGCAAATCAAATGGTTCCTTGCAACAATACCGCACCCCAGTTGATTTTCTGCTTCGCCTTGATTCGATCTGACTTGAATGAAACCTTTGCCGAAAAAACGCACAACCCACAACGATCAATAATCTCCAAACCCGCTCAGCTAGACTGTTCAACATATTCCAACTGTCATAACCTAAACCCTGCAACGGCTGTACGTTTCTTAACCCGACCGGCTTCACACTTTGCCAACCTGCGGTTGCCAAGCGTTCGCCGATCTAGGCTGAACGTATTCTAGAAACATTCCGTTTTTGAATTTGCTCCCAAAACAGGCGAGTCGTTTTCAAAGAGGCGGCCCCCAGTTGAGTTTACCCGCCGAGTTGACTCGATTTGAGTTGAGCTAAAACTTGACCGACAAAACGCGCGCGACACCCCGTATCCTAACCCAGCCTAGCCTGCGTTGACACGCAGTCCAGACTTAGGCTTTTCAACATGTTCAATCTGTCATCTTCAAAGCCACATTTCCCAAGCGACTGACAGTCTCCAAACCCGCCCGCTGTCCTGCTGACGCAGTCCAGCGACCTAGACTGTCGAACATATTCCATCTTTCGTCCTCTAAGCCCCTCAACGCACTCCCCGTTTTCTAACCCGACCTGCACTCGCCAGTCTTGCTATCGCAACCCTGACTGAGCGCAGACCTAGGCTGACCCAGCAAAACCCAGAAGCAAAACGAGTTGAGCCACGCCCCCCCCCCACTTGAGTTGAGAAACAGAGGGAATAAGGTGAGATGAGACAAAATGCTAAGCAACAAATCGCGCGAGAGACAGAGAGATTCTATCGATACCAAACCGCGATCTGTTTATAAAGTTTCTTATCCACATCGATCAAGAACGAATGTTCCTTGCCCTCCCAAACTAGCTGCTTTTTTGATGCTTTGACCTGGCCATAAATGAGTTGAGAGGACTTCGGCGATGCGACATTATCCTTCGAACATTGCATCAAAAGAATCGGGGCTGAAATGCGACTTAGACTGCTAGGGACATTGTTTTGGAAATCAATAAGTTGCATGGTTGAGGTTAGCGGATTGCGAATATAGGTGATGTGCTGTCGTTCCTTGGGGATGGGAGCATCAAAATAGATAGAGTCCGATCCAAATATTCGTGAAACAGGATAAATGAAGTGACCAAATGATATTAAAGGACTGGTCGGCATTAGAAACGCCCCGGCACAAACAACCCCATTTGGCGTTGTTTCTTCTGCAATCTTCAGCGCTGCAACGGCACCCATTGAAACCCCAAACAGATAAACCTTTGTGTATCTGCTTCGCAATTCTGAATATGCATCAGAGACCGATGAATACCACTGCTGCCATGTTGTTGTTTTAAGGTCTTCGGGTTTTGTTCCATGTCCAGCCATTCGTATGCCGAACACGTCAAAGCCTTGTGAGTACAAATAGTTGCCGATATTTCTTGTTTCTTCAGGATTTGAGGTGTAGCCGTGAATCAGCAATACGACCTTATTGTTATGGCGGTGTGTCAGAAAATAGGAATGTCCGACCGATGTGACACCAATGGTGTTTTCGCTAGCGATGAGGTTGTCAAAATAGTTGGGTGTTGTGGCGAAGAGAACAGAGCCCAGGATTAAAAGATAGCAGAAAAACCGCATTAATGCCTGAATCTACAAGTTTTTAAAACTATCACAACTTACAATTGTTTTTAGAAAATAATATGTAGCAGGTGCAGATGTCCGCGATGACGGGTGTATAAAGTCAATGATTTTAATCGTATTGAATCGGGCAATTCTTGCCCCATGGCCAGAGTCCTTCCAAGAAAGATTGGGAAATATAGTCGTTCTAAGGGATTCCCATGTCCACCCCAGAACAATAATTTCTGGATCAATGATTGATATTTGATGATGAATATAGTTCTTATTCTGTCGTGCGTGTTGATTCATTTCTGCTTCGTTTGAAACCGATTTCCCCCCCGATTTCTTAATATTCATGAAAGCAATCTTATGTATAGAGTTTAAGGCAGCTTGATGCCCACTCATCCAAATACTATCATACGGAGGGAAGTTGTTGAGAAGTCCATAGCTCCACTCCGCAAGTCTAATGTCAAAGGACCCTTTTAATTCATCTTTCCACCACTTTCTAAAATCTCCAGATTTTTGATCGGGATTATTTGGTTCTTTCATCATAAAGAGAATTTTTGGCGATGCTTTCTCAAACAGGTCTTCATAGATTATTCCGTCCCGCACAAATTTTGACGTATATTCACCAACTTCTGTCTCCCAAGAGTCAAAAAGCTGATTAAGTTGTTCATTTTTGTTGCCAATCACGATTTTTCTCCTACCTCACCGCGACCCAAATACCAACGGCAGCGCCAACGGCGGTCAGTACTTTGTACCAGTTGTCTTCCCAGAAGTCAGGTGCTTTGCCGAAATTGACGGTGACAACATCTCCGGGGTTAAGGCTAGGCAAATTCGAGTCGGTGATTGATTTCCCCATATAGGCAAGTGCTTCCGCTGGCGAATCGGCTTTCTTGACGTCCCATGTCTGTTTTCTGGGGTCTTGCTGAACAACAAAGATCGGACGTGGTGTTACATAGACAACCACATCAGCGTTCTTAACATAGGCAGAATACTTGGCGTCAATTTTCTTTTGCAAAGCATCTAGCGTCATTCCAGATACAGCCAGTCGTCCAATGGTTGGAAGAGAAACGCTGCCATCAGGGGCAATGGTTTGTTTGGTGTCCATCTCGGACTTATTGAGAACCTTTATTTCTAGTGTATCACCAGACGCAAGAACATAGGGAACGGGAGCGGCCATTGTCATGGATAGCATCGAAAAACAGAAACAGATCAGCGTTAGTTTGATTATGAATTTATTCATTTTTGCCTCTGAGATACTTAACAACTTCAAGCCTAATTACATCCTGTGATAAATGGTTATACTCAGCATAGACTTGTTTGCCCATCTTTGAAGCATTCTTTAAGGCCCCGTAGGTTTCACCATTTAATGCTAGAAAATTTTGCTTTGCCATTTTCATGCTTCCTTTTGAGATCCCAATTAACCCCAAAACTCTCTCTTCTGAGTAATGAAGGTCTTCGCAACCATATTTATATAGATAAAAAGCGGTCAAAACATCTCCTTTTGTCCAATTATGCTTGGTGCTCATCAAATTCCTCCTTAAACATTTTTGTTTCTTTTCTATATAAAGAGATTGAACTGCCAATCTGGAGATACTGTAACATTCTTTCTGTAAAATTGAAAAAAGACTCAACGATAGCGTAATTACAGAAATTAGTGAAGCTTTGATAGCAAGTGGATTTGAGAAGGGCATGGTGAGTGCAATCGGACTGATATTGAACCAAACGATGCTGATTGAACGTGACCGATATTTAAAAGCTGACCCCTATGAGCGAACAGGGGCTCGCGTTAGCAGTGGCAATGGATTTAAGGGGAAAACGTTGGCGACACGAATGGGGTCGATCCCTTTGAGGATTCCCCAAACAAGAGACTGTTCGTTTTACCCGCAAACGATTGAAAAAGGAGTCCGCTCGGAACGAGCACTTAGACTTGCGTTGGCTGAAATGTATATCCAGGGCGTCTCGACTCGGCGTGTACTAAAAATTACGGAGGAGCTTTGCGGATTTGAGGTCAGCTCAACACAGGTCTCACGTTTAACGGCTCACCTGGACACAGAGCTTTCAGGGTGGAGAAATAGACCGTTAGGGGCTTACCATTACCTTATCATGGATGCTCGATATGAGAAGGTGCGTTACGCTGGAGCCGTGCAAGATATGGCGATTATTTGGGCGATTGGCGTCACCGAAGAAGGGCTTCGCACCGTATTGGGTGTGTCGGTTTCTTTATCAGAAGCGGAACCGCATTGGCGAAAATTCCTTACGGAACTTGTGGGACGTGGCCTACATGGGATTCAGTATATTGTGTCAGACGACCACCAAGGATTAGGTGTTGCAAGAAAAGCGGTTTTCTCGGGTGTGCCTTGGCAACGATGTCAGTTTCACCTCGCACAAAACTCACAAAACCACATTAGCAAAAGACTTAACAAGGATCTTATCGGGCAAGAAATTCGAACGATCTTTAATGCCGCAACACAAACACAAGCCGAAGCCAACTTAAAGGCATTTATTACTCAATATGAAAAAGCAGAACCCCGTTTGACTCAATGGG
>CAYHOI010000003.1:0-46168 GCA_964358175.1 uncultured Candidatus Marinamargulisbacteria bacterium
CTACGGATCATGAGGTCGGGGGTTCGAGTCCCTCCAGGCGCACCAGCTCTCCGTGGATCCCTCCTGTTTTGCCTTTTCTTTTCTCCGTTGTTCAGCTTTCAGCTTCCTGATATAATACCGCTCTCAGACATATACCAAGGAGGTGAAGAGATGGCAGTAAAAATAAGACTACAACGAAGAGGGAAAAAAAAACAACCCGTCTATCGTATCGTTGTTCAAGATTCTCGGGTTGCTCGCGATGGGAAGGTTATTGAAGTTATTGGAACCTATAACCCGCTGAAGGAGCCCACAGCAGTTTCTGTTTTGGAAGACAAGGCAAAATCCTGGATTGCTAAAGGCGCATTGCCTTCCAAAACCGTCACACGGCTTCTCGTCAATGCAGGGGTTATTTCAGCTGTAGTCAAAAAAGCTAAAGCGGTATCCAGCCCGACTAAAAAGGCAGAAGCTTCGGCAGGAGGATAGGTTATGAAGGAATTGGTTGAGTTACTTACAAAAGCATTGGTCGATAACCCCGAGGAAGTTGAGATCAAAGAAACCTCAAGCGACAGCACTGTTGTGCTTGAAATCAAGGTGGGTGCTGACGATATCGGAAAGGTTATTGGAAAAGAGGGTCGAATCGCAAATGCCCTGCGTACCGTTGTAAAAGCTGCTGCCGCTAAACAGGGTAAAAAAATTGCCCTTGAAATCATTACAAACTAAAAGGATATCATCATGGCAAAATCAATCACACTTAAAAGAACCGTTACCATCAAAGCAATTGTAACAGACGATTTCAAAAACTATCTGGCCTATGAGCTTGAAACTGCCATAAAAGACCTCGAGAATAAAATTAAGGAAATTGAAAAACAAGGACAACTTTTGATTGATTCTTTGAGCAAGGAAAATGCTCTTGATCAGGTGAAGTCCATTGAACAACAATTAAGGCTTGAAAAGCAACAGCAACTCTCCGTTATTGCTGACCTACAAAATCGGATCCAAGAGGCAAAAACACTCCAGCCTAATTCTGAATTTGTTCAGGGCACCATTGATGGATTTGTTGGCGTTAAACCAGGGGATAACCTTTACCAAAAACTCGGGGCACTCGAAATTATCGTTAAAGATGGTATCGTCCAAGAAATAAAGGGTGACTCTGAAGAGTAATCTATTTCCTCTCGGCAAACTCATCAAACCCCATGGGCTACGAGGAGATATTACGCTTTTCCTAGATCGTTCTTGGTTTACGGGTCTTCTTTCACAATACCCCCAAGTGATCATCAACGATACTTCATACACCCTGATTTCCATTCGACGTCAGGCTCGATTCTATGTGGTTCGCTTCTCCTCTGTTGATCAAGCCTCTGGAGCAGAAGATCTGCGGAACCATACTCTTTACTGTCCGCTTTCTCACCTGAAAGCCTACGCAAAAGAACACCAGATTTATCTTTCCAATCTTTGGATTGGCTTTTCCATCAAGGATAAAGAGGGTCGCGACTGCGGTACTGTTGAAGCCGTCATTCCAACCGGCAGTAATGATGTTTTGGAGCTAAAGCTTGGCGATAAAGAGTTGTTGGTTCCTGTCACAGCAGAATATATCCTCTCCATTGATGAAAAGAACAAACAGCTCATTATAAAATATCCAGAAATGGTATAAGTCGTTATCATGAATGTACCTTTACATCTGACTTGTCTTTTTGAAGGTTATTTCGTTCCAACTCCTAAATGAAAATCGACATTGTCTCGCTTTTCCCGGAGGTCATCAGCCCCTACCTAGAAGAGAGCATTCTGTTCCGCGCCCAGCAAAATGGACAAACGGCTATCAACGTCCACAATCTTCGTGACTTCACCAACAACAAGCATCGAAAAGTTGATGACACTCCCTTCGGTGGAAGTCCTGGTATGGTTATTCAAGTCGAGCCCGTTTCGAGAGCTCTTGAGGTGCTTAGAACTCCCTCTTCAAAAGTTATTCTCTTCTCCCCTAAGGGCTCAGCCCTCACCATGCCACTTCTGCACCAGTTGCTTTTATGCGACCATCTCATTCTGCTTGCAGGTCATTATGAGGGATTTGATCATCGAGTAGAATCTTACGTTGACCAACTTATTTCTATTGGCGATTTTGTGGTTACTGGAGGCGAATTGCCAGCATTGATTCTCACCGATGCACTTGTGAGATTGGTTCCAAACGTACTCGGAAATGAAATTTCATTTCAAGAAGATTCCTTTTATAAGGGACTTTTGGACTGGGATAGCTTTACACGACCTCAAAACTTTGATATATTGGGTGTCCCGGCGGTGCTCACTTGTGGGAACCATAAGGAGATTTTGGCATGGAAAAAACGCAATGCCTTAATCAACACGTTTCGATACAGGCCTGATTTGTTAGCAACCTGTTCGTTAAGTGATGGCGAAAAAACACTATTATCGTCTTATTTTTTAGAGGAGGAAATAAATGAGTAAACTCATTCAGGAAATTGATCTTAGCCAGCTGAGAGCGGACACTCTTCCGACTTTTAACGTCGGGGATTCTGTTAAGGTTTCTTTTAAAGTTGTGGAAGGCAAAAAGGAGCGCATTCAGCCTTTTGAGGGGGTTGTTACCCGCATTCAAAACGGAGGGGTTCAACGCAACTTCACTGTTCGAAAGATCGTTGGAGGAGTCGGTGTCGAAAAAACATTTTTAGCACATTCTCCGCTTCTTACAGAGCTAAAGGTGCTCCGTGAAGGAAAAGTTCGTCGCGCTAAACTCTTCTATCTACGCGATACCTTGGGATCAAAAGCCAGTAAAATCAAAGCCAAAGATCCGCGATTTAACTAAAGCTATGCTAAAGTTTCTCCGCTCTACCCTTGCCGTCATCGCGGCTATCGCGATAGCTTTATTTATTAAAGAATTTCTCTTTGAACTCCACCTGATTCCTTCTGGTTCAATGATTCCCAACATCAATGTTGGGGATCGAATTATTGTTAATCGATTTTCTTTTGGAATACAAAACCCTCTTTATAACGCGAAAATGAAAAAAACCATCATGCTCGTTTTACCCAATCCCCTCTATAAAGCAAACCTTCCACTCTCTCGGAACAAATACATCCTTCGGTTTAACAACAAAACCATTCATCGTTTTGATGTTATTGTTTTTTTCCCACCAGAAGTTCCAGTTCTGGGTAGTGAGTATTATTTTAACGGAGATCGCACCTCTCATGATCCCGTATACTTCCAGCCCCCTGGGCTCCTTGGGGAACGCTATGTGAAGCGTGCTATTGGCCTCCCAGGCGAGACACTGGAGCTTCGTAATGGTATAGTCTATATCAATAACCACAAACTCAAAGAACCCCAAGTCAAAAATGACGATTATCTAGACTTTGGCCCTGTCCGTATCCCACCTAAGCATTATTTCTTTATGGGCGATAATCGTCCCCGCAGCAGTGACAGCCGTGTCTGGGGGGTTGTCCCCGAGGATCATATATTGGGGCGTGCACTTCTCGTCATCTGGCCACTTTCCTCCTTTAAGCTTATTCGGTAATGACTCAGCCAGACGTCTCAGAAAATAAAAAAACTCTTCGTAGCCTGTTAAAAACGCTCTCGCCAAAAATGAAGCTCTTGGGTCTACAAAAGAAGTCCGGCATCCCTCTCACGACGCCTCAGGAAACGGCACTTTTTCGCTATTTACGGGTTGTTCGGCTTGTTCGGGCCACCCGAGTCTTGCAGTCGTGATTCGCGCAATCGCTACATGCATTTTTTGGGTTTCGAACCTGACGGATCAGCATCCAAACTGACCCTAGAATCAAAAGAGCTGCGACCAGAATATCTAATCCTGTCATTACCGTATTCCCAGCAGGGTTCCACCCTGAAAAATCAAAAATGAACTAAGCCAAGCCAAAACCAGCCCATAGGCCACTGCAAGCCATAACCATTTCCATTGACCCAGTTCATGTTTATAAGCGATACCAACCACAACACAAGGCATGTACAGCAAAACAAATACCATGAATGAAAATGCCGATAACGGTGTAAAAAGCGTTGGTAAAATGATTTGCATATCCCCGAGATTCCCCAGCGTACTCACAACCACCTCTTTGGCCACGACGCCGGTAATCAGGGCGGCTCCTGCCTGCCAAAAACCAAATCCAAGCGGAGCCAGCACCGGAGAAATAAATTGCCCAAGTTGACCTAGATAAGAGTAATGTTTATCCTCTACCCCCCAAGGAAAATGAAATAAAAACCAAATAAGAACTGATGCAGCCATGATATAAGTGCCAGCCTTTACAACAAAATGTTTTGCTTTTTCCCAAGAATGAATCCATAGGTGTAGAAGCGTCGGTAGTCGATAAGGCGGAAGCTCCATAATGAAAAGTGGTTGTTCTTTTCTGAAAATTGTTTTACTCAGGATAACGCCCACGAACAAAGCAAGCACTAACCCCAGCATATAAAGAATCCAAATGACCGTTCCTGCATTACTCGGGAAAAAAAGCCCTGCAAAAACCCCATAAACAGGGAGTCTGGCACTACAGGATACCAGTGGAATCAATAATGCCGTAAGACGCCTATCCCTCTCGCTTTCCAAAACCCTGGTTGCATAGACAGATGGAACATTACACCCAAACCCCATAATAAGCGGAATAAATGATTTTCCATGTAATCCGACCAGATGCATCACCTTGTCCATTATAAAGGCTGCTCTAGCCATATACCCACTCCCCTCGAGAAGCGTTATAAGCAACATCATAACAAAGATCACAGGAACAAATGCCAGCACTGCACCTGCCCCGCCAATCAAACCTTCCAAGAAGAGCGATTTAAGCCAAGGTGTCATTGAAATGGCTGTCAATAAATGTTCCGCTGTTTGTGTAACCGTCCCTGATATAAAAGCATCTAGGACGTCTACCATTGGCATCGCAATTTTAAAGGTTGCCGTAAACATGCCCCACATCACCACCGCAAAAATAGGCAATCCCCAGAAACCATTTAAGGCAAAACGATCCATCCATTCCGTAATGTCAAATGTGGATGCCAATTCAACGCGTTCAACAACTTCCCGAGTAAGGCCTACCGCCTTCGCTGAACGCTCTTGCGCCAGAATATCTGCAAAGTTGTTCCCATGATACTTGACCAAGTGTAAGAGTTCAGGCTGTTGTTGTAAGGAGATCATCTCCTTTGCAAAACGAATTCCCACACGATCATCTCCCTCCAAAAGCTTTATCGCAAGCCAAGACAATGGCTCTTCATGCGGGTATTTATCAATCGCCTTCTCAACAACTTGAATAGCATTTTCAAACTCATAGCTGTACCGAATTCTTTCCGGCATATATTGCAATGGATGCTGTCTGACCTCCAGCAAACAATCTTTTAGAAGATCTAGCCCCTCCTTTTTGGTGGACACGGTTTGGATAATGGGATAGCCCAAAATCCGCTGAAGTTCTGGCAAATTAAACCGAATCCCTTTCTGTCTAGCTTCATCCATCATATTCAATACAAGCACCATTGGAAGCCCAAATTCCATTAACTGAAAAGTCAGCGATAGATTTCGCTCCAAATGGGTCGCATCCACAATATTTACAATAATTTCAGGACGTTTCTGAAGCAGAAAATCACGCGTCACCGTCTCTTCCGGCGTAAAGGTATTCAAAGAATATATTCCAGGCAAATCAACCAAATCAATTTCTTCCGATAGATGACGGATTCTTGCCTCATGAACATCGACGGTTACACCAGGCCAATTACCAACCCTCAGTTTGGTTCCTGCCAACGCATTCACCAAGGTTGTCTTCCCTGTATTGGGACTTCCTACAATTGCAACCTTGATCGGCTTTTTAGTCTGGTGTTTTGACATCTCACAAATCCACAACAAAAATATATCGAGCCATATCGCGACCTATGGCAAGCTTTGTTTCAGAAGTAACAATGACCAAGGGTGAAAACAAAGGCTTCTTGAGTAGTTCCAGCTCATTTCCAACCAAAATGCCCATACTTTTGAGTTTATTGCGAACCTGAATGGATCCTCCCAATTCAGTAATCCTCACACGTTGATGTTCTGGAACTTTAACAAGAGATCGTTGATTCATTACCTTGCTTAGTATACCGCGAATTATTCGCTTTAAACCAGTGTCGATCCGCCAAAATAAAAGAGCTACCCGGAGACATTGACGAACGCTAATATTTTGGCATAATAGAATTGTTTTTAAATTTTTTTAAGGAGGAACATATGGCAGAAAAAGCAAAGAAGGCAGCACCTAAGAAAGCAGCAGCACCTAAAAAGGCGGCAGCAAAGAAGAAAAAGTAGCTTTCGAATCTCGCTCCTGCTCGGTGCGGTTGCACCGAGCAGGAGAAATAGCGATAGAAAAGGCCTCCCCTGATTCCATTATATACTTCGACCGAATTGGTTTTCGGTTTTTCCAAAACCTGAAAACCAATAGCACTTCGACAAGCTCAGTGACCGCTCAGTATAACTAAGACTAGTTCGACAGGTGTCACGGTGAGCGAGTCGAACCGCTCACTACAAGAAAAATTGATCCGAAAATCAATTAAGTCTTAGTATACTTAATCTGACTCAATATTCTATGACACAACCAAATAATTCGATGCATATTTCGTCGAATAAATGACGATATTAATAAATGCAATGGTTCCTTAATAATGCAAATGAGGGGGGGGGTTCATGCTAGCCTTACGGATTAAATTTAAACTCCACGACATCGCCATCTTTCATCACATAGTCTTTGCCCTCAAGACGCAACACTCCCTGCTCTCGCGCTTTCATATAGCTTCCTGCTTTAAGAAGCTCCTCACATCCAATGACTTCAGCCTTGATAAACCCTTTTTCAAAATCAGTGTGAATGATTCCTGCCGCTTGAGGTGCTTTTGTTCCCTTTTTGATCGTCCAGGCACGTGTCTCGGTTTCTCCTGATGTAAAGTAAGTTAAAAGCCCGAGCAATTGATAGCTCGCCCGAGCAAGCTTTGCTAGCCCAGACTCCTCAAGCCCCAGTTCTCTCAAAAAATCAGCTGCTTCTTCCGTTGAAAGCTGGCTTATTTCTTCTTCCAAACGAGATGAGATCTCAATAACTTGTGTATTTTCAATATCTGCAATCGTTTTTACTGCCAAAATAAGAGGATTATCTTTCATCTTCCCCATATCATTCTCGCTGATATTGGCCACATAAAGAACCGGTTTCTGGGTAATCAAATTAAGATCACGCACAGCCATATGTTCTTGCTCGCTCAATAACGCTGTCCTTGCCGGGTTACCGCAATCCAGTGCTTGTTTTATCTTTTCGTATGCTCCATTTTGCAAAACACTCTCTTTATCTTTCCCTCTCTTGGTTGAACTGATTCGTTTTTCCAGTGTGGATAAATCCGCTAAGATTAATTCAACATTAATGATCTCAATATCCTCTCGAGGATTCACCTGCCCATTTACATGAATAATACCACTGTCTTCAAAACACCTCACGACGTGTACAAGAGCCTTTACCTCCCGAATAGTTCCCAAAAACTGATTGCCAAGCCCCTCTCCTTTTGAGGCTCCCTTTACAAGACCAGCAATGTCAACGAATTCAATAGCGGTTGGGATTGTTTTTTTGCTTTGTGAAAATTGAGTCAACTTTTCCAACCTGTCATCGGGAACACTGACAAGGCCAATATTAGGGTCGATTGTACAAAAAGGATAGTTACTGGCTTGTGCTGCGCATCGTGTAATAGCATTAAACAAGGTCGACTTCCCTACATTAGGAAGCCCAACTATTCCTAATGAAAAACCCACTATTCAGGTGCTTTCTCTTCCTCAAGAATCTTTGCAAAACCTACTATTTTGTCGCCCTGATCCGCTCTCTGAACTCGAACACCTCTCGCAGAGCGCCCTTGAAGCGATATGCTCTCTACTTTTTGACGAGAGACGGTTCCCTTTTCAGTCACAATGATAAGTTCATCTGTTTTTTCAACAATTTTTCCGCCCGCCAGATGATCCTTGGCTTTGAGCTTAATGCCTCTCAGACCCAATCCCGCACGCTTTTGCAAGCGATAGTCGATGAGGCGGGTTCTCTTGCCTGTTCCAGACGCTGTCATAAGCAATAGAAACTGTTTCTCATTATCCATCTCCATCACACTACTATCTACGATCTGATCTCCTGCTTTGAGACGCATCCCTCGAACACCTCTCGCTAAACGACTAAGTGGACGTGCTTGATCCTCACTAAATCGAATAATCATTCCATCTTTACTTACCAGTAGTACATGTTGCTGCCCGTTCGTTTTCTCTACCCAACGCAATTCATCCTCTTCATCAAGGGCAATGGCAATAATTCCATTCGTTCTCATATTCTTGAAATCACTTATCCGTACTCTCTTCACGACTCCCTTTCGTGTTGTCATTAAGAAGTAGTTATCCGTATCAAAATTATCAACTACAATCGCCGTAGTTACGCGCTCCTGATCATCTAGTTTGAGGATATTGGATATGGATACACCTTTACTGGTTCGAGACTCTTCATGAATATTAAATACCTTTGTTTTATAGGCTTTGCCGTTAGAGGTAAAGCAAACCAAATAGCTATGCGTTGACGTTACAAACATTTTTTCAATAATATCATCCTCTCGTGTCACCATTCCGCCAATTCCTCTGCCACCTCGCAATTGACTACGAAAGGTATCCACTGAAAGTCGCTTAACAAAGCCAAACTTAGTTATAAAGACAATGACCGTTTCCTCTTGTATTAAGCTCTCCATGTTTAATTCTTCAAAGTCACCTATAAGCTCAGTTTTGCGCTTATCCCCATACCTCTCACATAAGGCCAAGGCATCGGCCCTAATGATGTCGAGTATGCGCTCTTTTTTCGACAAAATATCCTTCATATCCATTATTTTCTCTAGTAACTCTGCATATTCATTTTCAATTTTTTCCTGCTCAAGTCCCGTTAACCGTTGAAGTCTCATTTCCAAAATGGCTTGTGCCTGAATTTCAGTCAAGCTAAACGTTCGCACCAACCCTGCCCTAGCCTCCTCAGCATTTAGACTAGCTTTAATGAGAGCGATCACCGCATCCAAATTGTGAAGCGCAATACGCAATCCTTCCAGAATATGAGCTCTCGCTTCAGCTTTTTTTAAATCAAACTCGACCCCTCGTCGAATAACGATAAATCGATGCTCAATAAATTTTGTTAACAAATCCTTAAGATTCATTAGCTTGGGTTGACCGTTATCCAAGGCAACAATGTTAATTCCAAAACTATCCAAAAGTTGGGTATTTTTCAACAACTGATTAATAATGACTTTTTCGTTTGCCTCACGCTTAATCTCGATATAAATTCTCATCCCTTTTCGATCCGATTCATCCCGAAGATCTGAAATTCCATTAATAACTTTATTCTTTACCAAGTCTGCAATTTTGATGATTAACTGTGCTTTATTCACAGTATAGGGGAGTTCCGTGACTATAATGGCTTTCTTTTTTTTGGTTTGATTTTCCTCAACATGATACTTTGCCTGGAGCTTAATGATTCCACGACCTGTATGATAAGCATCTTCGATTCCTTTTCTTCCACAAATGAGCCCTCCAGTCGGAAAGTCCGGTCCTTGGATATAAGTCATCAGTTCAGCAATGGTTAGCTGCGGATTTTCTATCAACGCAATCATCGCAGAAATCACTTCATTGAGGTTGTGTGGCGGAATATTTGTCGCCATACCAACGGCAATTCCAGAGCTACCATTCACAAGCAGATTGGGAAGTTTAGAGGGCAAGACTGATGGTTCTTGGAGCGAATCATCAAAATTCGGAGTAAATTCTACTGTATTTTTATCGATATCCGCCAGCATCTCCATCGCAATTTTGCTCATTCTGGCTTCGGTATATCGCATCGCAGCGGCATTATCTCCGTCAACCGACCCAAAGTTTCCTTGACCATCCACCAACATATACCGCATTGAGAAGTTCTGAGCCATTCGAACCATCGCATCGTAAACCGAGGTATCTCCATGAGGATGGTATTTACCTAGGACATCACCGACAACTCTTACACTTTTTTTATACGGTTTATCGTGAGTTATCCCTTGCTCATACATTGCGTACAGAATGCGCCGATGAACGGGTTTAAGCCCATCCCGCACATCAGGGAGTGCTCTCCCAACGATAACACTCATCGCATAGTCGATATAGGATGACTTCATTTCATCCTCAATCTTCGTATCCGTTACCTTAGAAATCGAAAAGAGTTCTTCTTGCATCCGAGTCTCCTTTATACGTCAAGCCATTTAACTTTTCGGGCATATGCTTCAATAAAGTTTTTCCTTGGTAAAACATCTCCACCCATTAGAATGGTGAAAATATTATCCGCTATTTCAGCGTCCACAAGCATAATCCGTAGTAATGTTCGTTCTTTGGGATCCATGGTCGTCTCCCAAAGTTGTTCTGGATTCATTTCTCCCAAGCCTTTATATCGTTGTATGGTAAGTCCCTTGGACGCAACACGCTGGATATATTCGATAAGAAGCTCATTGCTTTCGACACTCTTCTCTTCTTGGTTAACCGTTACGGTATAGGGTGCATTTTTTTCTTCAACCAAATCTTCCGTATAGTGCTTGATATCCTTTAATACAGAAATATCTAGTTGATTTTCATTAATAAGTTTAACAACAAACTGCTCAACAATGTTCTGTTCAAGATTTATTAATTCTTCGCTGTTTTCAGCAACCATCCTCTTTATTTCCAAAAATCGATGCAAATCGAGATCAAAGATAACTGAAAGAACCATTTGTTTGTCATACAAATATCGATCTGATTCTCTCAAAAAATCATAATAGGTGTTTAGTTTATCCACAAAATTAAGAATATCCGACCCCGTAATGACGGCTTCTTGATTCTTTTTCCTTAAAATCACCCCTGCCAAATTCATTCTGCTTTGTGTTTCTTTTTTTTGTTGATCATTGTACACATATTCTTTAGCAGAGCCTTTTTTAATGAGATATAGTGGTGGCTGCGCAATATATAAAAATCCTGCCTCTATAATCTCGCGGGCATATCTGTAGAAAAAAGTAAGTAGCAACGTACGAATATGCGCTCCATCCACATCAGCATCTGTCATAATGACAATTTTATGATATCGCACTTTTTTGTGTACATCCTCAAGCGTTAGAGCTTCCTCCTTGTCCAATCGAGCCATAACATCTGGACCAATCGCTGTAATAAGATTTTTTATTTCTTCGTTTTCCAATATTTTATCCAATCGTGCTTTTTCAACATTAATAATTTTTCCTCGAAGCGGCAATATCGCTTGAAAATTACGATCCCGTCCTTGTTTAGCACTACCTCCTGCACTATCGCCCTCAACGATGAAAAGTTCTGTTTTCTCCGGATTACTTTCTGAGCAATCAGCCAACTTCCCTGGAAGGGTTGTGCTTTCTAATACATTTTTTCGACGCGCCAAATCCTGGGCTTTTCTGGCAGCCTCTCTCGCTTTTGCAGCCATGAGCGACTTAAGCACTATTTCTCTGGCAGTATTAGGATCCCTCTCCAGGATGAACTCCATGGCTTCAGCAACCACCGCATCTACAATGCCTCTTACTTCGCTGTTGCCAAGCTTTGCCTTGGTTTGTCCCTCAAATTGTGGATCTCGAACCTTTATTGACAAAATAGCAGTCAATCCTTCTTTGGTATCATTGCCTGTCAGTATTTCCTCGCCTTTAAATAATTTATGTTTTTTGGCAAAAGCATTTAAGGATCGCGTTAAGGCGGTTCTAAATCCAACCACATGCGTTCCACCCTCGCGGGTTCGAATATTATTTACAAACGAAATAACATGTTCATCGTAATAGTTTCGGCTGTAGTGAAGCGCAATCTCAACATCTACATCATCTCGTTCTTTATGAATATAAAAGGGCTCTTTAAAAAGGGGTTCTTTGTTTGAATCCAAAGTCTGTATATAGGAAACCAACCCTCCATCAAACTTAAATTCTTCTTGAACCGTTTCCTCTCCGCGTTCATCTTTCACGCTTATCGTTAAACCCTTGTTTAAATAGGCTAACTCCCTGCAACGAGTCGCAATCGTACTGTAATCAAAATCGAGGGTCTCAAAAATCGTATTGTCTGGATGAAAAACAACCCTTGTTCCCGTGGCATGATCCATAAAAGTCTCTGTTTGACCTGGAGCATCTGGTACACCTCGAGTAAAAGTCTGTGTATATCTTTTTTCATCACGAAAAATCTCTATCATCAATTTATCTGAAAGAGCATTCACGCAGGAAACGCCCACACCATGGAGTCCACCAGAAACCTTGTATCCCTTTCCCTCAAACTTTCCACCTGCATGCAACACCGTGAGAACGACCTCTGCAGCACTCACGCCTCGATCCGCGTGGATATCAATGGGAATACCTCTTCCGTCATCATCAACACTTACAGAGTTATCGGCACGAAAAACAAGACTAATCCGCTTACAGTATCCGGCAAGTGCTTCATCAATACTATTATCCAGAACCTCATAAACCAAATGATGAAGACCATTGCGATCTGTTGATCCAATATACATAGCTGGCCGTTTGCGAACTGCCTCTAAGCCTTCAAGGATTTTAATATCAGCCGCGCTGTAGGTGTTTTCTTTCTCCATAGAAACTCTCCTCTTTTTTCTCCTTCATTTGATAGTATTTATAAAGCGTTGCTGAAACATGCTGTTGCACCATCGTTTCGTTCAAGTGCTCTGGTTGTATCCCAAGTTTAAGAAGAACATATTCTTCTATTTTCTCCTTAATAACCCCAAGAAGGCTTGGTCGCCTTTCTCTATGGTATTCACGACAACACTGATTGATCGTATCATATAATTGCTGAATTTGGAACGCCTTTTCCCCGGTAAACTCAAGGTAGGAAATGTTTCTTTTATCTTTTTTGTTCCAATCTTCAAAGCGAATCCATGGTGTTTCTTTTAAAACTTTCCATATCCGTAAACGCTTTTCTTCCTTGCTAGCGTATAGACAAACAGCACACTCCTGCTGATTCTTTTCTATCACACGAGATCCACATCGACGACATCGATTTTCTGGTGATGTTTGTTCTTGTTGTGAGTCATATCCAGCGATAATCTTGATGTCTCTAAGATCTTTATGATGCTCTCTTAATTTCTTAAGAAATTCTGATTTATAGTAAATCAGTTGACTCGCCCACATCGGATCTTTTGTTTCAATAAATAGTGTTTTATTCTTATAATAAATCTCCTTGATCATTTCAAAAAGTTGGGGGCTAACTGAATGTTTAAACGTTTCTAAAATCGCATATTGCTCTTTTATAACTTTACCCCGAAGATGATCCAGAATAGACTGTACCCGTTCCATTTTATAACTCAATAACTTCTCCTATTTCGTTTATTTTCCACAACTCATTTTTACGATTTGTTGTTGTAATTATTTTTTGACAAGAATCCAAAAGAAGTGTTCTGAGTAAGGATTTTCGAGTTTCATCCAGCCCCATCCAAGCATCATCGATAAGAACAACAGGTTTAACCTGTTTTGTCTCTGTAACCATATCCTTTTCACTTAGCTTCATCACAAGAGCTATCAACTGTTTCTCTCCTTGCGACATATATTTTTTGAGATCATGCCCGCCCATGAGCACCATAAAATCATCACGATGTGCACCAAAAAGAGACTCTCTATACTGTTGCTCCTTTAAAAAAACCTCCTGTATAGATTTTCCTTCTGGTAGCGTATCTGTATAGTGAATTTCTATACTAAGCTTTTGTTCATCCTTATAAAAATGCCCTAAATAATGATTCATCTTCACTGCAAGGCCTTTTAAAAATTGAATTCTTTTTTTAACAATCCGTTGATGACACGTTATTAATTCCTCTTGGAAAGCTTTTAATAACTCTTTTTGTTGACTCCATCCCAATTTAAATAAACTATTTTTTTGTCTATTTATTTTTTTTAAAGTTGTTAACTGATGTAAATACTCCATATCCATTTTTGATAAAAAAGCATCCAAATACTGTCTTCTGGTTGCGGGTGTCATTGTTAAAATTCTATAATCTTCACCTGTAATATGTATCGTATGAAATACTGATAATAGGTCAGAACTTCTTTCTAATAACTTCCCATTTAACTCTATTTTTTTCCCTTGCTTAGAGATATAAATCCTAATATCCTGCTCATGCTGTCCGTCATCCATTTTACCACCAACGGATGCCCTCTCTTGATTATACTGAATCGCTTCTTCCAGGTGATTTGTTTTTGTGGATCTCGTCGCGGATAATAGCTGAATTGCCTCTATAAGATTACTTTTACCTTTTCCATTTAAACCCACAATAAGATTAATATTGCTTTCAAATAGAAATTTCTGATGATTGTAATTTCTGAAATTCTGAAGCTCAAGACTCCTTAACCACATCAAAGATCATTCATGTTTCATTCTTATGGGCATCATAATATAAATATAATCACTATTATTTTCTTCTTTCACAACTAAAGGCTTTTCTTCATTAATAATTTCAATTTTTATATTTTCCGTTTCAATATTTTTTAGGGCTTCCATCATCAATCTTACATTAAAAACAACCTGAATGGTTAGATCACCTATGGTCTTTACTGCTATTTTCTCGCTACCATCTCCAAAATCAGGTGTCACAGAACTTATTACCAAAAACCCTTCTATGAGTTCTATTTTAACCATAAATGCATTTTTGGAAGCTATAATATTTATTCTTTCACAACCCTCTAAAAAACTTTTTCTATTAATAATGATCTGTAATTTTCCTTCTTCAGGAATCAATAATTTATAATCTGGAAAAGTCCCATTAATCACTCGAGAATACAATTGAACTTCATCACAGACAAAAAGAACTCTACTCGCGCTAAACCTCATTATAATAAAATCAGACGATGTCACGGAAATAACCGATAAAAGCTCACGAATTGTTTTAATAGGAATAACAGTGTGATACTTTTCTTGAACCTCTAAGGCTATCTCATCTTTAACCAATCTATACCCATCTGCAGCCACAAATCTAAGTCTCCCCTCCTCCCCAAGCATATCTACTAAAACACCATTTAAAATAACTTTTTCTTCATCATCAGATGTAGCAAAAGAAACACGTTGTAATATTTCTTTTAATAATACTTTCTTTACTTGTACTTCACGAAACTCACTCTCTAAAACCATATCTACTGGAAATTCAAGAACATTCATCGTATAGATATTAAAAGTAGCTTGCCCATTTCTAATTAAAAGCGTGTTGTTTTCGCTGACATACATCGAAACTTCTTTATGAGCCAGTTTACTCACAATTGAATAAAATGTTCTTGCATTCACTAAAGCAGTCCCAGGCATGAGAACATTCGCCTTTATTTTACAAATCATATTAGTTTCTAAGTTATTGGAGGTGATAATAAACTCACTCTCACGTGCTTCCAATTTATAACATTTTAAGGTCTCAACCGTTGACCTCTCTTGTATAGAATTCATAGAAATAGACAATGCCTTTAATAACGTTTCTTTATCACATACTATATTCATGACTAATAACCTCCTAAATTATATTATAAATAATAACGTCATACTCTTAAGGCCTGTTTATAAACAGGATAAACAGAAAATAAGCGGTAGGAATCATTAAATCGTACCAACAGATTATAAAGGGAATTAATCAAATGATACAGAAATATAAATAGATTATTCTGTTGGGGGTATTTTATTAGATATTTATTAACAGGATACCCAGAGATAGACATTGTGATTAAGAAGAGTTATTCCGTTAATATGAGTTTTATTTGATTAATAGCACTCTTTAAATCATGATTCTTTTTCATATCATTATTTATTTTATCGCAGGCATGCATGACTGTTGTATGGTCTCTATTTCCAAAACCTTCACCTATTTTAGGAAGAGAAAAATTGGTTAAATCCCGACATAAAAACATAGCAACCTGGCGTGCGTGAGCAATCTCCTTTGTTCTTATTTTAGCGGATAATAACTCCACTTCTAATTCATAATAATCCGAAACTTGTTTTTTAATTTTATTTAAAGAAAGCGGTTTTTTGGCCTTATCTTTCACAATATCTTTAATAACATCTTTTGCGAGGTTTATATTGATTTGTTGATTAACAAGAGAGGCATAAGCAATAATTTTTATGAGGGCACCTTCAAGTTCACGTACGTTATCTGGTATTTGAGAGGCTAGGTAATACATCACCTCTTTTGGTGCGACAAGTGATTGAGGTTCGAGTTTTTTATAAAGAATTGCAATACGAGTTTCTAGGTCGGGCGACTGTAAATCTGCAGAAAGACCCCACGCAAAACGAGATTTGAGGCGTTCATGAATGGAAGGAATATCTTTTGGTAGACGATCAGAAGAAACAACAATTTGTTTATTGACTTGGTAGAGATGGTTAAAAGTATGGAAAAATTCTTCCTCAGTTTTCTCTTTACCCGCGATAAATTGGATATCATCAATAAGCAAAACATCCACGTTTCGATACTTATCACGAAACGCAAGCATCCTATTGTGTTGGATAGAATGAATCAAATCATTGGTGAATTCTTCCGCAGTAAGATAAAGAACAACAAGGGAAGCGTTTTCCCCTAAAACCCTATTTCCTATGGCATGCATTAAATGTGTTTTCCCTAGGCCAACACCTCCATACAAAAAGAGTGGATTGTAGGCTTTCCCGGGCGCCTTAGAAATAGCAACTGCAGCGGCATGAGGGAATCGATTGCATGGTCCGACCACGAAAGTATCAAAAGAGTATTTTTGATTGAGGGCGTATTTTGCTTGTTGAGGAGGGCGAATAGCTTCAGTGGGAAGCACCACGGGTTCTTGAGATAAAGCAGGATCATCTGGGGAATCATCCAATCCAGCTAAATCTTCTTTCTGATCTATCAAATTGACTTCAATAACGACATCAAGATCAAAATGCGTTTTTATAGATTTTTTAATGTAATGCTCACATTTGTCAAAAACCCATTTTTTCATGAAATTGTTAGGAACCGATAAAATAAGAGATTGATGAAGAAAGGATATGGGTTTTACGGCTCGCTGAAATGTAGAATAAGAAACGCGCCCCAATTTTTCCTGGACAAAAACATCGACTACGTTCCAGATATCTATAATGCTAGGTTGAATCATTTATGTAAACCGACAAGCTGTGGATAACTGACTGTTGATAACCTATCTTAACAAAAAGGATGTAATTTAGCAACACGCACGCAACGCAAGGAATTTTTTGAACCAGCAGGTGTAATTATGACTTTATTCATCGTCAGACATAGTGTTGTTTCATGTAATCGCTCCACAGCGTAGTTCGTGTTCCTCGCACTTTGCTTTGTCATCAAAGGGCTTGTCGCAATAATCACACCGCCAACCAGTTACTGTTACAGACATAGTGCTCTTCACGCCACAATGAGGACAGGCTAAAGCCTTTTTGCTCTCAGGATCATTGGGATTCATATCGCAATTAAATTCTTCATGACAAATAGGGCATGGGACGAGAATTGTTTGGGTTTTCCTGTCATGGAGTATCTTGTAGGTACGCTGAGTTTGATACGTTGTTCTTTCTTCACGTCGCCCCCCAGATAACCGCGATTTCAACTGCTTAGCTTCTTCGATTTTCAGAAACCCCAAAACTATTCCCCCCACGACTCCACCCGCCAGCCCTAGAATCACGCTACCTTGAATAAAGTGATTCAAACTATCCACAGCTTCTAAGAAAGTTGTGCCCATCAGATTTTTCTCCCAATAATAGCGGTAGCAATAATGAGAAACAAAAAAACCGCTGGATTTAACAAGAACAAAATTACTACTACCCCTAATACAGAAATTAATGCTAACCGGCCAATTGTATACACGGTATTTCTCCTTTCTCTGATAATTTGTTCTATGGGATACTATTCTTTAAAAACGACAAGAATTGTCTTTTTCTGTATTTGAAAGTAGTATGGATAGATGAATAAAAAAGATAGGCGTCTTCAGATGTTACTTGACATCCTTCATAAAACCGCCAGTGACTTCGTTCCAACAATATCTCTGGCTAAACACCTGAAAGTTTCCCAGAAATCCATTCAACGAGATATCAACGAACTCCGAAAATCTTTTGGCATCGTGATCCATCAAAAAAAAGATCGTGGCGTGTCGCTTTCAAAGAATGCACCCTTAAAACTACCTGTAACGGGCGATATCATAGAGCTAACAAAGAGGGAACTCATCACGCTTGCGATAGCCCAGAACTATTATCAAAACAACGCACCCCACGTTTTCGAAGAGGAATCGCTAAGCACCTTCTACAAGATAGTTGCCAGCCTTTCACCCGGACAGCAGGAAAGTTATAAACAGTATTGCGAGATGGTGTCTTTCGAATTTGCTGAGAAAATGATCGTCAAGGATAGCAAGAATCATGTTCTCGAAAGTCTCATCGAGGCCATTAAAGACAGGAAAGAGATTTCTTTTGTGTATCAGGCACGCTATTTGCTTCAAGATCGAGAAAAAGTCTCAGTTCCAATTCGGCGAAAGGTGAATCCGCTTCATCTTCGCTATGCCTTTGGGGGGTGGTATCTCGTCGGCTATTGCCATGTTCGAAAAGAGAAGCGAACCTTCAATCTGAGCCAAATTGAGAAGCTTGAGTTCCTAGCAGAAGCCTTTTCAGAGGAGAAAGTCTTTAAGCATCAGGAGTACTTTGCAAAGAACACCAGAATAAGTTCTGATCTGTTTTCGATTACACAGTATCTCAAGGAACACGTTGCTTCAGTAAAGAACCATATCAAGCTACTCAGCGACAAAAACTACCATGCCCTCTATCAGATCGATGCCCCTGATTTTGTATTGATGTTTATGCCCTCCAGCTTTTGGTTTGGCGCTACAAGCCGATCAACAGCTATACAGTATGGCATTTGAATCAGGGGTTATCATTGTTAGCCCATTATCTTTATTAGCGACCCTCCGAACTATTTCGAGTGTTTGGAAAAAGGATTACCAGAACAAGAATACTTTAGAGATTGCTCGGCAAGGGGGTGCTTTGTACGACAAGTTCGTTGCATTCGTTGAGGATATGCAAAGTATTGGGAAACAAATTACAGGCACGAAAAAGGCTTATGATTCAGCAATGAATAAATTATCCGAGGGAAAAGGTGCCCTTATTACTAAAGCCAAATCGTTAAAGACTCTTGGGCTAACGGTAACAAAGGCACTACCTCAAGAATTCTTAAACAACGATGAGGAGCGGTTGATTTAAAACACAGAAGACCAATCTTTTAGCACAGGAAAAAGCCCATTTTCGGAAAGCATTTTTGAGACCTCAGCAAGGGAGCGGTGGTCCGAAATGTCAAATTGTGAAGAGGACACAATATCCGAATAACCGCCAGGATTTGTTTTTGATCCAGCACTTATCATCGTTATACCCGAGTGAATCAAGGTGTCCCGAAGAGAAGAGCTTTCTCTCGTTGATAAAACAAGATTGATGGTTGGCAGAAAAATACGCACAGCACAAATTATTTGGTGTAGATCGTGGTCAGAAACAGGATAGCGCTGTTGATTCGCACGTAAACGAGGAAATGACATTGACAATTCGGCACGCCAATATTTTTTTTGAAGATATACCATATGTAAAACACAAAGAGCGATATCTAAACGCCAATCAGAAAGACCAAGCAGACAACCAAGCCCCATTTTTTTAAAACCGGCACTGAGCGCACGATCCGCAGAATCAAGCCGATAGGTATAGTTGTTTTTTGGGCCATGTGGGTGAGCTTCGCCGTAAGCGCCCTCCTGGTATGTTTCTTGATATAGAGATAATCCGCTGGCACCAGATGCGGCAAGGCGCGCATATTCTGGGGTATCGCAGGGGAAGATTTCAAGGGAGACTTGGTTGAAATAGGTTTTGGCAAGACGAATACTTTTTTCAAGATAATCAGATCCCGCGACAAGAGGAGCCTCGCCAGTGAGAAGAAGAATGTGATCAAAGCCCAAAGAACGGAGGCATGAAAACCCCGCAGCTTGTTCTTCTGACGATAATGTCTTACGTTTTATGTGAAGATTTTCGTTAAAACCACAGTACGTACACTGGTTTGTACACTCATTCGATAAGTAAAAAGGGACATATAGTTGCATGGTTTGACCAAATTGTTGGAGGGTCTTTTCATGAGCTTTTCTTTGAAGATAGGGAAGGAGAGGGCGTGCAGAGGGAGAAAGAAGGCGAGCGAACTGGTCAAACGGAAGAGTTTCCTGGTCAAGCAGTAAAAGCAGATCTTTTGGTTTAGAGTGATCATCATGCACCATGTAGGGAAGTTTTGATCTGTCAACGGAGGAGAGAAAGGCTGAAAACATAGTTTAGCGAAGCACAAACTGAAGAGGACTGGAAGGGCTCGCGAAAGAAGAAGCTTGAGCCAAGCCGGATTCAAAGGCCATTCGACCACATTGTGTTGCGAGCATAAACGCCCGGGCAACGGTTGGGGGATCAGAGGCAGTTGCAATGGCCGTATTGACAAGAACCGCAGAGGCACCCAGCTCCATAGCAAGCGTAGCATGGGAAGGGGCACCTAGGCCGGCATCAATAACAACAGGAATAAGAGCCTGATCAATAATAATTCGCAACATATCAAGCGAACGAAGCCCTTTATTTGAACCGATGGGAGAAGCCAGCGGCATAACAGCCGAAGCACCTGCGTCTTCAAGCTTTTTGGCAAGAATAGGATCCGGTTGTATATAGGGAAGGACAACAAAGCCTTCTTTTACAAGCTGCGTGGTGGCCTTTAACGTTTCTTCACCATCTGGAAGCAGGTAGACCGGATCGGGAATAACTTCTAGCTTAACCCAATTAGGCAGGCCCCCGGCACGAGCAAGACGAGCAAGTCGAATGGCCTCATCAGCGGAACGTGCACCGGAGGTATTGGGAAGAATGAGATAGTTTTTAGGATTTAATACCGATAAAATATGATCATCCGGTTGATTAAGATTAACCCGACGAAGAGCTACCGTAACCAGTTGAGTCTCGGAGGCATCGATAGCAGAACACATCAGCTCGGGAGAGGCAAACTTTCCAGTTCCCAGAAAAAGCCTCGAAGTGAAGGTGCGGTCGGCAATAACAAGGGGTTTTAACATTCCAGTGCATTGTATCGACTTCAAGTTTGGAATTCAAGGTCAATAAAGCGAACAAAATCAGCCTGACAGGAAAATTCATTTCCGAGAAGGCGTAGCTCACGGGCACGGGGATGTCCCTTTAGGTATTTTGCGATGTACTTTCGAAAATGATGGGCAGCTTTTTTTTCAGGATAATAAGCACATAAAAGTTCAAAGTGACGACAAAGTGTCTCTCGAAGAGCTGGGTTAGGGCTTTGATGAAAATCAGAGATAAGCCAAGGGTTTCCAATGAGTGCACGCCCAACCATCACAAACTGGATAGGATAGGAGCGAAGCTTTTCTTTTATTTGCTCAGAGGCTTTAACATCTCCAGATCCAATAATGGGAAGTGAGGTATGAGAACGTAAAGCATTAAACTTTGACCAATCGGCTGTGCCTGTGAATAGCTGGGTTGCGTACCGCGGATGAAGGCAAATTGCATCAACGCCCTCGTCTTGCGCCAATTGGGCTAAATCGATAAAATTTTCCTCAAGAGAAGACCACCCTAATCGACATTTAAGTGTTAAGGGTATGGAGAGAACGCGGCGGAGTGCTCGCAGAACTTTTTTGACAAGCGTGAGATCTCTTTGTAAAGCAGCACCGGCACCCTGTTTAAGGACTTTTTTGACAGAGCATCCCATATTAATGTCAATGATGTCTGCGCCAAGTGAGGCATAATGTGCGGCTGCGTAAGCAAAAGCTTCTGGTGAGCGACCGAAAAGCTGAACAGATACAGGGTGCTCGTCTTTAACAAACGAGAAGTTTAGGGAAGCAGGAATGCCTTGTTGAATGGCCACTGCTGAAAGCATTTCTGTGTAGGTAAGTTCTGCACCAAAATCTCTGGCAAGTTGTCGAAAGGGGAAGTCTGAAATTCCACAAAGAGGGGCAACAACGATGGGTGAAGTAAATGAGAGATCTCCAATATTAGGCATTTGAAAGCCAAGCGATAATTCGGCGATAGTCCTCATCTGTCGAAAAAGGAATCATAAAATGACCTTTTTTGCCCTTTTTGTGACAAAAAGTTGGGAAAGGACAATTTGAAACAAGAGATTTTGTTTCTTCATGAAGGGCAGTTTTTGGTTGGGGGTGAGCGGGAAGACGTTCGGCATCACGGACGGTCAAGTTTTTATCTAGAATAATATGCAGAAGCCTGGTTTGCGTTTCATGATCTTTAAAGCGAAGGAGTGTTCGAGCATGTCCTTCAGAGATTTTACTGTGAAAAAGGGCTTCTTTTGTTGGATCACTGAGCTCAAGAAGGCGAAGAGTGTTGGCCACAGAAGATCGGCTTTTTCCAACAGCTGTAGAGAGCTGTTGTTGTGTGTATCTATATTCTTTCATGATGTTGTCATAGGCCATGGCTACTTCAATGGGGTTGATATCTTCGCGTTGAATATTTTCAAGAAGAGATAAAAGCATGCTTTGTTGATCTGACACATCGACTTTTACGAGTGCTGGGATTTTATCATAACCTAAAAGGGAAACCGCGCGAAATCGTCTTTCCCCTGAAATTAATTCATATAGTCCGGACGTTTTTTGGCGAACGACGATGGGTTGAATAAGGCCATTAGCCTTGATGGAGTCTGCGAGCTCATGGAGTGTATCATCAGAAAAGAGCTGGCGAGGCTGATATTTATTTTTTTCAATGGATTTAATCAGAATGTCTTTTAGCGTTGTGATCTCTTGCTCTTGGACATCAATATTGCGATAGTCAGGGATAAGTGCGGCAAGACCGCGACCAAGTTTGCTAGCCATGGAAAATCTCCTTTACCAAGCTTTTATAAGCTTTTGCACCTTTAGATTTTTTATCATATACCGTTATGGGGACGCCAAAGCTGGGTGCTTCGCTCAGACGTACATTACGGGGAATGACGGTCTCAAAAACCTTTTCTTTAAAAAATTCACGTGCTTCATTTTCAACTTGCCGACTTAGAGAAACACGTTTATCAAACATGGTAACGATGATACCTTTCAGTTGAAGGTTTGGATTCAAAGCTTTTTTAACCATCTCAATGGTTTCTGTGAGGCGAGCAAGGCCTTCTAATGCGTAGTATTCGGATTGAACGGGAATAAGTACGAAGTGGCTTGCCGTAAGGGCATTAATGGTAAGGAGACCCAATGATGGTGGGCAGTCAATTATAATATATTCAAACTGTTCAGAGCTTTTTTCTAAACAGCGCAAAAGAAACCGTTCACGGTTGAGCTGGGATACCAGCTCAATTTCAGCACCAGCTAAATCTTTTGAGGAAGGAAGAATGGAGAGGTTCGAAATAAGGGTGGGGTAAACTGCTTTTTGAAGTTCGACTTTGCCAATAAGCGCATCGTAGACAGTATAGCTAAATCGACTATCATAAAGACCAAGGCCACTGGTAGCATTCGCTTGAGGGTCAAGGTCTACCAACAATGTGCGGTGACCTCTTTTGGCCAGAATGGAAGAGATGCTCACTGCTGTTGTTGTTTTGCCAACGCCACCCTTCTGATTAACGATACTATAGATTTGGCTCATGCTAATAACCTCCTTGATAATGGATTTTTCTGCGCTAAACCGGTTCGCCTTGGTAGAAAAATGGAAGAGGGTGATGTTTTTTGAACCTCGATGATATACCGGGTGGCCCCGGAAAGCGTATACTCGAAAGGATTCTTGATAATAAACCCAAGTGATGATTCTACAGAGCCGGCAATGCCAAGCTCATCCTCAAGATCTTGGCTCTTCATTGCCAGAAGAACCCCGCCTTTTCGCAGAAGGGGATGCGCGAGCTCCATTAAGATGTCAAGTCGAGCTACTGAGCGCGCAAAAACCAAGTCAAATTGATTGCTGTGAGCTAATGCAAAGGACTCAAGTCGTTCACAAACAGGGAAAGCGTTATCAAGTTTAAGGAGCCGTATAGCCTCGCTCACGAATTGAATCTTTTTCATGGTTGAATCCAGAAGAAGCACATTCTTGTCAGCAAGCTCAGCCGCTACGATTAGCCCTGGGAATCCAGCCCCCGTGCCCATATCAAGAAGGCGTTGAGACGAGGGGTGATGAGTGAAAATATAAGAGGAAAGCACCTGGCTATCCTCGATATGTTTGACCTGAATCGCATCTGGCGAGCGGATTGCCGTAAGGCCGCAGGTCTGATTGCGCAAGACAAGCAGTTCTATTAAGGCAGAATAGTCAGGCAGGGAATCGCTAGAATGTTTCACGTGAAACATTCTAGCATACAAAAATTATCGACAACAGTGATGCGCCAAGCAGTTTCTCGTCGAAAGGGGCGTCTAATATAGTGGCGAGAAGAGTTGTTTTCGCATGTCTTCTTTGGGGTTGCTCGTGGGGTGATTGTTTCACGTGAAACAATTCCGGGAGGTTAGTGGGTGGTGGGGGCTGTTTTGGAAAGCAATAAATGGTGTTAATATGGGGCTGGGTAGATTGTGTGTGCTGCTAAGGGAGGCAGGAGTTCATGAAGATTGGCTTGTGTCAGTTCAATGCTGTGGTCGGGAATCCTCGGTATAATGTAAAAAGAATGGTTGAGCGAATGCGCCAGGCAAGCGAGAGGGGGTGGGCTGTAATCCTCTTTGGCGAGTTGGCTTTGTCGGGGTATTATTCTCAGGACTTGTTTTTTAACGAAGAATACATCGATGAGGTTAATCGTGCCTGGCTAAGCTTAAAGGAGGAGTCGGATCGCCTGGGAATAGCGGTTGGCACAGGGATGCCGAGAAGAAATGCCAGCGAAAAAGGGGGCTGCAAACATCTTTATAATTCATTTTGTTTTTACTGGCCTGGGAAAACGGAATTTACCCAGGACAAGGTCTGTTTGCCTACTTATGCGGAGTTTGATGAAGCACGCTGGTTTCAGGCTGGATCTTTACAAAACGTTCAAGCAAGAGTCTTTGGTTCGTATAGGGTGGGGTTTTTGATTTGTGAAGATGGCTGGAATAATAAGGAGGGCGTGCTTGATTCTCCCTATCGCCTTTATTCTGAGGATCCTGTTGAGAGTCTTGTGCAGCAAGGGGTAAATGTTATCGTTAACATTTCTGCCAGCCCTGATTACTTGGGGAAACAAATTCGTCGAATGGAAATGAATCAACGAATAGCCAAGAGCTATAAGATGCCAATTGTTTTTTTAAATGTGGTGGGGGCACAAGATGAGCTTGTGTTTGGTGGTCAAAGTTTTGCAATAAATGCTTTAGGTGAACCCATATTGAGAATGAAAAGATGTGAGGAGGATCTTCAGCTAATCGATCTTGAAAAGATGGGTCAACGTAGAAAGAGAGCCGTATTTCCAGAGCCGGTTATGCCAATGGCTGAATTAGATGATTTTTTGGGGCTATATTTGAAGGATTATTTGAGGAAAAGTGGGTGTGAGCTTTCGAAGGTTATTTTAGGGCTGTCGGGGGGGAAAGATTCAACTGCTGTTGCAGCAATTCTTGCTAGGCATCTAGGTGCCGATCGAGTAATCGGTGTGATGATGCCCTACAAAAGAGGCCTGTATACCCAAGAGATATCAAGGCACTTGGCAAAAGAGTTGGCTGAGAGCTTGTGTATAACGCTGCGAGAGGTGTCCATTGATGATGAAGTTGCCTCATTAATGGAGAAATTAGGTGTAAAGAAGGATACGATTGCACACCAGAATCTACAAGCACGAGTTCGAGCGATTATTCTCTGGGGGATTGCAAACAATGAAAATGCGTTGGTAATAAATACAACAAATTTTTCTGAAGCGGCAATGGGTTATGGGACTATTGGGGGTGATTTGCTGGGGTTACCCCTGATTGCGTCTCTTCCTGCAACAATTATCATTGACTACTTAAAGTGGTTACAGCGCGAGGGAGTGCCTGCGATTACTGATGAAATGATTAATCGTGAACCTTCAGCAGAGCTCATTCCGGGTCAACTAGATGCGAATGAACTTGGCGAGTATGCATATATTGACCCCCTCATTGAGTCTCTTAGAATGAATTTTGGCGATATACGCAAGGTTGCCAGTCAAATTTTAGATCCATCGAAGAAAGAGTACGGCTGCTATCATGAGAGTGAAGCAGCTCGTCTCCATTTTTTTGAGCGGCTATCCTTCTTGGCTAAAAAATTATTGGTGAACACGGAATTTAAGAGGTGGTATTATCATAAAACACCACAATTAATGCCATATAGTTGGCTGAGATGGAAGTGGCCGGTTGCCAACGCGTATATGAAAATTGAGGAGTTGGTGGCTCAAGTAAAAAAAGAGATGACCTAGGCAAAGTGTCGAAGTGCGACCAAAAGGATCGCAATATCAGAGGGTGTTACCCCATCTATTCGTGAGGCTTGCCCAATGGATTTCGGTCGTATTTTTTGCAGCTTTTCAAGACTTTCACTTTTGAGGTTGTTGACCAAGGAATAGTCAAAGTAATCAGGAATTGTAAGATCAGAGAGTTTTTTTTGTTTTTGCAACGTATCATGCATCCGAATAATGAACTCCTCATATTTGACATGAATTTCAACTTCTTGCCTTACCTCATCGCTAAGAGATGAATTGAGCTTGGGATAAAGAGGATATAGGTCATTGAAGTGAATATTGGTTCGACGAAGCAGAGCGTAAAGGGTTTCTTTTTGAAGAAATGTTTCGCCCAAAGCATTCAACAGTTTCTTATAGGCCGGAGTTGGCGTAATGCTGACAGAGGATAGAAGTTGAAGCGTTTCCTCAATGGCAGATTTTTTAGCAAGAAATCGTTCATAACGCTGTGGACTAATAAGTCCAATAGCATGCCCAAGGGGTGTTAGTCGAAGGTCAGCATTGTCTTGACGAAGA
Source organism: uncultured Candidatus Marinamargulisbacteria bacterium (assembly GCA_964358175.1). Lineage (GTDB taxonomy): Bacteria > Margulisbacteria > Riflemargulisbacteria > GWF2-35-9 > GWF2-35-9 > CAYHOI01. The sequence continues at coordinate 26,809 of CAYHOI010000003.1, forward strand.
AGTAGTCGAAACTCAGAGCGGGATGTAAATAATCGATAAGGCTCAGAGATATCTTTGTTGATAAGATCGTCTATGAGCGTCCCCACATATGAATTCGTGCGGTCAAAAATTATTTCAGAACGCCCCAGGTGGCTGAGTGCCGCATTGATGCCCGCAACAAGTCCTTGAGCCGCAGCTTCTTCGTATCCGGAGGTTCCGTTCACCTGTCCTGCACAATAGAGGCCTTTTAGTAGTTTTGTTTCTAAGGTGTAATTTAATTGATGAGGACGAATGATATCGTACTCAATTGCATAGGCTGGACGCATTACTTCAACATGTTCTAGTCCAGAAATGGTTCTCAAGAAGGCTTGTTGTACATCCTGTGGCAAGCTTGTTGAAAGACCCTGCGTGTAAATCTCCGCCGTGTGTTCGCCTTCGGGCTCTAAGAAGGAGGAGTGACGATCCCGGTCGCTAAATCGGATCACCTTATCCTCAATACTGGGGCAATAGCGCGGGCCGATTCCTTTGATTTTTCCTTGGGAGAGAGGAGATTGGTAAAGATTTTCTTTAATTAAATCATGAGTTTGAGGATTTGTGTGCACCAAATGACAAGGGATGTTTTTTTCGGTGATAGCGGACCCCGTAAAGGAAAACCGTTTTTTGTGGTCATTTCCATATTCAGCACAAGTTTGAGAAAAGTCTATTGTTTTTCGGTCTACACGAGCAGGGGTTCCCGTCTTGAGACGAAGCATTTCGAACCCAAGTTTGTGGAGGTGTGTGGAAAGGTGAATGGAGGGGAACTCTCCTGCGCGGCCAGCAGGGAAATTCTTCATGCCAATATGAATGAGACCATTCAAAAAGGTGCCAGTCGCCAAGACAACCTTGTTTGTCAAATAAACCATATCCATTTCGGTGATCACTCCACAAAGATCATGCTCTTCCAAAAGAAATTCACGAACCATTCCCTCCTTGAGATCAAGAAAAGGTTGATTCTCAATCGTTTTTTTCATTTCGAGATGATATGCTAATTTATCACATTGAGCACGAAGGCTTTGAACTGCCGGGCCCTTCGAGGTATTGAGGGTTTTGATTTGCAAGTAGGTTTTGTCAGCATTGATGCCCATTTCACCACCGAGAGCATCAATCTCATGAACCAGCTGGCTTTTTGCAGGGCCACCAATGGCTGGATTGCAGGGCATCCAAGCGACACGGTCTAGGCTGATGGTGAGAAGCAGAGTGGATACACCAAGGCGGGCACTCGCTAAGGCAGCTTCACAACCAGCATGTCCGGCACCTATAACGATGACGCCATATTGCTTTTTGTTCCAAATAAGAGGATCGGATGACATGCAAAAGTATTATGTGTTGCAATCTTGGCTTTTGTAAACGCACAAAGTTTCTCATGACAGCCCTGCTAATACTGGGTTATGATTCTATTCATGAAAAAACCCGAGCTACTTGCACCTGCTGGAACATATGAAAATGCGACAACAGCCTTTTTATATGGAGCAGATGCGATCTACCAAGGATGGGAGGGTTTTTCTTTGAGAACTGGCAAGAAGGCAGAGGCAAACTTTGAGTGTATTAAAAAGTCATTGAAGCTTGCAAGAGAAAAGCATAAAAAATACTACCTTGCATTAAACATCTTTGCTCGAAATGACGACATCGATCGCGTGAAAATGGAGCTTAGCTTTCTTGATACAATAAACGCAGATGCCTTTATAATTTCAGATCCAGGCATTATGACCATCATAAAAGATCGAAGACCGGATGTTCCAATTCACCTTTCAACTCAGGCTAACACACTAAATTATGAAAGTGTTAGGTTTTGGAAGAAATTGGGAATTTCAAGGATAATATTAGCACGAGAATTGCATCATGATGAAATAAATCGTATTCGCGTAGAAAACCCAGAGGTAGAACTTGAAGTGTTTATCCATGGTGCCATGTGTATGGCTTATGCGGGACGATGTAACATGAGCCAGCACTACGCTGGACGTGAAGCCAATGCAGGGGATTGTGCACACGTTTGCCGGTGGAAATTTGATTTGATAAAAGACGGGCAGTCCCATGAAATGGAATTAGAAGATGCTGAAGGGGGAACTTATATTTTGAATTCTACGGATCTTTGTATGGCCCCCTACATCAAGGATTTGATGGCATTGGGTATAGAATCCTTTAAGGTGGAAGGACGTAATAAAACATCATATTATGTAGCTAACGTTATTCGAGTTTATCGTCACCTCATTGATGAGGCTTACCGATTAGGCGAAGGGTATCAGCTTGATCAAGAAACGGTAGCAGAATTAAACAAGGTGTCGCATAGGAGGTACTCAGCAGGGTTTTTCAAAGAGGGCGAGACTCTTTTTAACGTGAAGGACTCCAAATATTTGCGGGAATATAAGATGGTTGCTGTAGTAAAGTCCTGTGATGCAGGAGTTCTCGTGTTGCAGGTGAGGGACAAAATAGAAACAGGTGAGGCTATTGAAATAATTTATCCAGAAATTAAAAGGGATGTTAAAATAATCATACCCCAAATGACAAACGAGAAAACGATGGAAAAAATTGTTTCAGCCCACAATGGATATGAGGTAAGCATTCCTTGGTTGGACGGAACACCAATACCCGCTGGCCTTATGGTTCGCATGGCAATATCGGAGAAGTAGTATGCAACAATTAACGCGAAACTTTTCAATTATTGCGCATATAGATCATGGAAAATCCACGTTAGCAGATCGGCTGTTAGAGCGAACTCAAACAATTTCAACGCGAGAGATGAAGGCTCAGGTGTTGGATACACTTGATTTGGAGCAAGAGAGAGGAATTACCATTAAGCTTCAACCGGCGAGAATGCAACACACGGCTGCTGATGGTAAAACCTATGTTTTAAATCTTATTGATACACCAGGCCACGTGGATTTCACCTACGAGGTGTCTCGAAGTTTAGCCGCTTGCGAAGGAGCACTTTTAGTGGTCGATGCGTCTCAGGGTATTGAGGCACAGACGATGGCTAATATATTTCTGGCACTAGAAAATAACCTAGTCATTATTCCCATCATTAATAAGATTGATCTTCCCTCTGCAAATGTTGAAAAAACACGAGCAGAAATTACAAGTATTTTGGGGGAAACAAAAATGTTAGAGGTGAGTGCAAAAACTGGCCTTGGGATTGATGAGGTGTTAAGGGCGATTGTAGAAGAAGTTCCTTCTCCAGTTGGAAACGAGCAAGCACCCCTGAAGGCTCTCATTTTTGATTCAAACTTTGACTCTTATCGAGGTGTTGTTGTGATGGTGAGAGTGATAGATGGTAGTATTTCTGCGGGACAAAGGATTAGATTCATGCATACAAAAGCAGAGTATGAGGTCACGGAGGTCGGCTATTTTACTCCCAAAAAAATTCGTACAGAAAAAATAGGGACAGGTGAAGTGGGGTACTTGGTCGGTAATATTAGAACCATTGCGGATATAAGAATCGGCGATACCGTTACCGAGGCAAGTAGACAGACAGGAGAGGCATTACAGGGATACAAGGAGCCGAAGTCCATGGTTTTTTCGGGGCTATATCCTGTTGAAAGTGAAGAGTATCCCCTTTTACGGGAAGCCCTTGAGAAGCTACAACTTAACGATTCGTCACTGAAGTTTGAACCTGAAACTTCGAAGGCTTTGGGCTTTGGCTTTCGATGTGGGTTTTTAGGACTTTTACATCTTGAGATTGTGAAGGAGAGGTTGCAGCGGGAATATAATGTGTCTTTGATTGCTTCAATGCCTGGAGTCGTCTACAAAATAAACTACAATAATGGCGAAACCGCTATGATTGATAATCCTGCCTATTATCCTGACAGATCAGAGGTTGTTTCTGTCGAGGAACCCATGGTTAAAGCAACGATTATTTTACCTAACGAATTTGTTGGTGCAATTATGGATTTATGTAATAAGCGAAGAGGCCGAATGATCAATATGGAGTATTTAGCTCAGACTCGAGTTATGTTGCATTTCGTTCTCCCATTAAGCGAGATATTAGTGGATTTCTTTAATCAGCTTAAGGCATCAAGTAAGGGTTACGCCTCATTAGACTATGAGGTGGATAGCTATGAACCCTCCGATCTGGTGAAAGTCGACGTATTGCTAAACCATGAGCCAATAGATGCCTTTTCTTTTATTACCCATAAGGACAATGCTTACTACAAGGGGAAAGAAATGGTGAGCAAGTTAAGGGAACATATTCCTCGTCAGATGTTCGAAATCCCAATACAAGCTTCTATTGGAAGCAAAGTCATTGCTCGAGAGACCGTTAAAGCACTCAGAAAAAATGTTTTAGCAAAGTGCTATGGGGGAGATATTTCACGAAAAAGGAAATTGCTTGAGAAACAAAAAGAGGGTAAGAAACGAATGAAGAATCTTGGACGAGTAGAAATACCCGAAGAAGCATTTTTAGCTATTTTAACCATTGAAAGTAGTTCGTGAACGGTGGTTTTTATGTCCACATCCCTTTTTGTGAGAAGAGTTGTGGCTATTGTAATTTTTTCTCATTTAGAGCTTCTGAGGAGTACGAAGAACGTTACGTATTAGCACTTAAAACTGAGATACGGGCTCGTCGTACGAGGGAGCTAACATTCGATACAATTTATTTTGGAGGAGGCAATCCAGCGAAATTATCTGAGAGTGCGATTGCCTCGATTCTTGAGACAATAAGGGCTACATATTCGCTGACAAAAGATCCAGAGATAACCCTGGAAGCAAACCCAGAAAACCTATCTGAGGAAAAATTGTTGGGACTCAGAGCGTTGGGCGTTACGAGGCTAAGCATCGGTATTCAGTCTTTTGATATGAAGAATTTGGAAATGTTAAAGAGGGTTCGCGAATGTGATATGTCTTCTCGGGTTGATTTAGCACTTAGAATCTTTAAAAATGTTAATCTAGATCTCATGTACGCTATTCCAGGTCAAGACCCTGCTGACATCAGGTATAATATAGACAATATCCCCGAGGGGATAAAACATATCTCCTGGTATGCTTTAAGTTTAGAAAAAGGAACGATGCTCTATAAGAAAAGGCTAGAACTGCCATGGCCAGACGAGAGTACAGAGCTTGCGATGAAAGAGCTAATCGTAAAGGAGCTTGAAAGAAAGGGTTATCGGCATTACGAGATATCTAATTATTGCCTGCCTGGCTATGAATCAAAGCATAACCTGCATTACTGGAAATATGACGCTTATTATGGTCTGGGAGCTGGTGCAGCTTCAACGTATCAAGGGGTTAGAGTTGAAAATACGTCCAATATGAAAAAATATTTTTCTGGAAATTGGCACGAAAATATAGAAAAACTGACTGATACGCAGGTTAAAAATGAATGGATTATGATGAGACTTAGGCTAAAAGAGGGGGTTGTTTTCGAAGAGTACAGAGGTCGGTTTAACGGAGACTTTAAAGAAGAATATTCTCCTCAAATGCTACGTCACAACAAGTTTTTAAAAATTGAGAAGCATTCAGTAGCCCTCTCGGAGAGAGGGTTTGACCTATATAATGAGATTGTGTCTGATTTTTTTAGCTAAGGAGTTGGAACGAAATAACCTTTACAGATCACGCAGTATTTTTGATTTGGCTTCAAGGCTTGGAATCTTTCGCATAGTTTGGCTATGTGAAAGATTTCACAACGCAGAAGACGGACAAAAAGACAAGTCAGATGTAATGGTAGTTTCATGACAACGACTAAAGTCTTCCAAGTGTGATCTGAACGGTTTGTCCATCGCCCCCATAAAGAGTCAAAGCGTAATCGTCACCAGATGTTGATGAGTAAAGGATTTTGCCTTTGGTTTGGCTACTTGAATAGGCAGCCTTATAATAGGGATTGGTTGGGCTTGAGGTGAGGTATTCGCCAGTTTTTAGTAGCGAAAAGAGATCGCTTATATTCATGTTCCCAACAGGATAAGCATTGTTATCCAAATAGTAGCTTTCCACAGCAGACTGAAACGTTCGAATATTTACCTCGGAAGCCAATTGATAGCTTTTATTTTGGTATTTAAGGACATTCGGAATGACGAAAGAAGCCAGAAGTACCATGAGAGACAGAGCCACAAGCATTTCAATTAACGAAAATCCTTTATGCATAGCAAGTCCTCCTTTGCGAGATAACGTAAGCAGTATACATCGCACAAAGGAGGACGTCAACAACTATTTGTTTGCTTTTTAGGTGAAGATTGTTACAATAAAGGTATGGAGAATAGCAGATTTTCTATTTTAATCGCCTCGACCATGACATTAACACTAATCTATTCGCTAAAGAGCCTTATCCAGTTTTTTTGTGCTATTCGTTAGCTTTCTGTGCTGAACACCATCCTTGTTTAGATAATAATAATCGCGCTGGTATTGAAGAAAATCTACCTCCCTTTTTAACTCCTCGAGAATACGTTTGCAGACTTTAATTTTTATGAACAAAACGTGATTCTCGCTGTAATAATCACCTTTGCCAATATTCGTCATCTGCGTAATAAGTTGGGTGCGAATTTCATCCATAATTTGTAGTTCTTTTTTAAGTTTCTTGGATGAGCCACCAATAATACAAATAAGTTCTGCGTTGTACTCGTTCTCCTCAAAAAGAAGCTCATTTTCGTCTTTTGTTGACTTTAGAGCTTTCTTTTGAAGTTTTTGAAGCTCTGGAATCGTCACCCCCAAGAGAGAAAGAAGTTGAGCTAGAAATGAAGACTTAAATTGGGCAAATCTTGAGACAATATAGTTGTGTGATTTAGACTGAATAAAGGACTTAATATATTTGTCTATAAGGTTATCTTTTTGTTCAGAAAGGTTGATTTTATATCCGAGTTTATGAGATACGATCCTTGAGGAAACGGAGGAATCTTTTTGACGAATACCGCTGACCATTACATGATCTGTCGAATCAAAAATGGGATTTATTTTTGTTGAATCATTTGTTTTTACGGTGTCCCACTTCAATCGAAGAGAAGACATTTTCTTTTGGGGATCTTGTTCCATGCGATCTCGCTCGACAGCTTCTTTGTAGCCATCAAATTGATTGGCCTTCATTTTCTGACGAATGTCATGAGCGTTTAGTTTCGTAGACTCCATAGAAACTTAGGCAGAAATAAGTTGAGAAACCTGCTTCTCCATTTCCTTTATGAAATCAAATGTGGTCATTATTGTACGGTTTAAGTCCTTGAGTTCATTGAGTTTTGCACTGATAAGTAAAATAGAGCCGGGAGTATTTTTATCTTCAATTGTTTCACCGTCTATAATCATGGAGGTCTGATTGGGGTCGGCCATTTCTTTCGTAATTTTTTCAATTTTATCTTGGAGTTCCTGCATGAATGTCTTTCTGTCACCCAAGAAATATTTTTCATTGCGGTCAGCTATAAGCAAGGATTGTTGATTGTCGTTTACGGAAAATACATTATTAAGAGTTGTCAAAATAATCCCCCCTGTCACTGATTAATATCGACAAAATCGGAGGATTTTATGTATGGTATTATTTGAATATATACTCAGACTTAAGTGGTTTACGGAACCAGTTTAGTCTGAGTTATGCTGAGCAATTGGTTTTCAGGTTTTGAAAAAACCGAAAACCAATTCGGTCGAAGTATATTAAGAAGGAGGCAAGCTGACAATCTCGTACAGATGAGTCACGACACTGTCGATGTTTAGATTTGAAGTATCGATGTATATTGCGTCGGTGGCCTTTACCAGGGGAGAACACACGCGCTCCGAGTCTAGTTTGTCTCTATTGGTGATTTCCTTCTCAATGACTTGTAGATTAAATGATTGGGATGGGTAGAGCTTAAGAAGTTCATAATATCGGCGTGAGGCACGAACTGATACGGATGCGTCCAAGTAAAACTTGTAGGTTGCGGATGGGAAAACGATGGTTCCAATATCGCGTCCATCCATGACGATAGCCTGAGTAGAAGCTATTTGACGTTGCTTATTGACAAGAATCTCGCGAACACCCTTTATTTTTGAGTAAATAGAGACTAAGTTATCGACGCTTGGAAGGGTAAGGACACTGGAAAGATCAAGACCATCAATCCACATTTTCATGGAGCGAATTTCAAAGGAGGTTTGCTTTGTTAACGCAATTATTTTTTCCAAGTCCTTTGGCCAGAAAAGGTTTTGCTCTATACATTTATAAGTAATAGCTCGATACATAAATCCTGAATTTACGTAGAGAATGCCTAGTTTCTCAGCAAGCAATCGAGCAACGGTGCTTTTTCCAGAAGCCGCAGGACCATCAATAGCAATAATGAGTGGGAATTTTGTCAAAATCGACCTTCTTTCATTTGCGGAACCATTTTATAATACCCAGATGAGCAAGGATCAGACAAGTGTTTTGAGTGGAACCCAACTTACCTGGGAGGGGTTTGATATTCTCTCAACGAGGATAAGTAATGCCATACGTGAGAGGAAATATCAAATTGATGCAATTGTAGGGATCGCGCGAGGGGGAATGTTTCTTGCAGGAGCGTTATCCTACAAGCTTGAAATCAAGAATGTCTTTCTCGTGAATACTCAACTTTATTCCAATCGACAACGTGTGAACCCAAGAATTCTTCATGCACCCAAAGATATTTTTTTTGAAAACATTCTGGTTGTTGATGATATTCTTGACACCGGCTCAACCTACTATCTGATACAAGAGTTTGTGAGAACCATTTCTAATAATGCCATTTGGACAGTACTCATTGACAAAGGCAAAAGCAATATTCAAGTAGATTTTATTGGAGAAAGACTCCATGCAGATTTCTGGATTGATTTTCCGTGGAGCCGATGAGGGGTTATCCACAGGGCAACTCCACGGCAAGGAATCCTCTAATCTCTATTGTTTTACCAGTATTTAATAGAGAAACAAGGCTAATAAATACCATTGAATCCGTTATACAACAAAGCTTTCAGGATTTTGAGTTGATCATTGTTGACGATGGATCCAACGACTCATCGGTCAGAATAGCTGAGGCCTACCAAAAAAGTTACCCACAGAAGATTAGATATTTTATCCAGAAGAACAGAGGCGTTTCATCGGCCAGAAACGTAGGCATTAAAAGGGCTAGGGGCGTTTATCTTGCTTTTATTGATAGCGATGACTTGTGGATAAAGTCAAAGCTTGAAAAGCAAGTAACGAAAATGAGAACCCTTGGATGGGAGGTTAGCCAGACAGAGGAACAGTGGGTTAGAAATGGAAAAAAGGTCAATGCAATGAAAAAGCATACAAAACGGAGTGGTCGAATATTTTATGATTGCTTACCACTTTGTTTAGTTTCGCCCTCTGCGGTGATGATTAAGAGAGCTGTATTTGAGAAAATAGGTCAGTTTGATGAAAAGCTATTGGTGACCGAGGATTATGATTTATGGTTACGAATAAGCCTGCATTATCCAATCTACTTAATATCTGAAAAGTTGGTTGTAAAGTATGGTGGTCATTCTGATCAGCTGTCGCATAAATACAGCAGTATGGATGTTTTTCGAATTTATGCGATGAGAAAACTATTAAGAATAAGCTGGGGTCAGCTCGATTCCTTAAAAAAGGCCGCTCTTTACTGGTGGATCAAGGAAAAAGCAAACATTGTAGCAACCGGTGCCCTAAAGAGACGTAAATGGTTTGTTTTTCTACAGCACAAGATGATCTTCTTATGGTATAACGCCAGTTGGCAGTGGTTATAGGTGATCAACCCCCTCTAGCTGTAATCATGGTGTCGAGAAGACGAGTTAGCAGAACATACATATTTGATATATATGGAGTCCCCTTCAGGAGATCATGCGCAGATTGCACAGAAGAGCTGACTTCGAGATCTTGAGCACAAGAGAGGATAAACCGTTCGACAGAAGTTTCGCTTACTTCAAGGTGAAATTGGAGGCCAACAACGCGACCGTTGTCATAATCAAAGGCCTGATTCTGACAAGCCTGGCTAAAGAAAGAATGGCAACACAACGGGGGGATTGAAAAGGTGTCACCATGCCAATGAAAAGGGGTAAAACGCCCGGGGAAAATCTTCCAAAACGAAGAGCTTAATGCGGAATTAGTTTGAACAACTGGAAACCAGCCAATTTCTCGATGCGCATTTTTTGACACAACGCCCCCAAGAGCCTCAGCAATAAGTTGTGCCCCCAGGCAGATACCCAAAACCAATTTATTATGGTCAATCGCCTGTTGAATAAATATTTTCTCTGAAGGTAGCCAGGAGAAACAATCAGTATCCCTTGTTCCCATACCCCCTCCCATAATGATCAAAAAATCAAAAGAACTAAGAGTTGGCAAGGGGTCACCTAAAAATAATCTTGAACGAGAAAGTGTGTGATGATGGAGTTTTGCCCATCTCGCAATATTATCCGGTTCTTCAAAAGGCTCATGTTCTAAGGAATGGATTCTCATTAAGGGAAAGTATACCGCGATTAAAAGAGTTCTGGAAAGGCCGGGCAATGCCATTGACGACTGACCATTATTTCTGTACCATTAGCTTAATGGTTGACCTTCTGCCCTGTCTTATCCAGTCCAAGGTTAAACGCAAGTTGTTAAAACTTTTTCTTTTTAATAAGAACAAGAAATTTCATACACGGGAATTAAGCCGAGTGGTGGAGGAGCCTATTTCGGCGGTGCAACGAGAAATTAAGAAGTTACTGGAGCTTCAAATCATTGTTAAACTCCCAGAAGGGAATCTTGTAAATTACTTTGTAAATACACAGTCGCCTTTCTTTGAGGATTTAAAGGCCGTTATATTAAAAACAACAACGGAGCCAAAAGACTTTTTTAGGCTGTTAATTAATACTAAAACCATTCAAAAGATTTATTTGCATGGAGAGACCGTTAAATCACCGATGAAATTTTCAGAACCCGTTAAACTTTTGATTGTCGGAACGATGGATGAGCCGGATGTTCACGAGTATCTTACTGCAATAATGGAGATATTTAATCGTGATTATGAGTTAATTTATTTAGATCCGGATGCCTTTGAGAAATCAAAGCTCGATGGTGGGCAAATGGGTGGGATTTTGAAGAGCAAGAGCCTTTTGCAGCTTAAGAATAATGATTCAGGTTGATGCTTTGAATGCCCACACCTTTTCTGTTCCTAAAAAATCTATACTTCGACCGAATTGGGTTTCGGTTTTTTAAAAACCTGAAAACTAATCGCACTTCGACAAGCTCAGTGACCGCTCAGCATAACTCAGACTAAACTGGTTCCAAAAACCACTCAAGTCTGAGTATATGTTCATCGATGCCTTGATTATTTTTTTACAAAATATTTTCCACTGAGTTCACGAATTAGATTTTGAAGAAGAAGAAAAGATAGACTGCTCATGAGCTGAGAGGCAGGGATGCTCAACTTTGACTGAAGCGTATCTATATGAATAGGTTCAGGCCCAATGTGTTTTAAAACCTCTAATTCCTGCACAGAAAGCACATAATGAGGTTCACTAGGGAGTAATTTGGAGGGCGGAGTTAGCCAGGTTAGTTCATCAAGGATATCCTGGATAGACCGAACGAGTTTTGCCCCTTTTTGAATCAACAAATTTGGGCCTGCACTAAATTCATCAGTAGGACGACCAGGAACCGCAAAAACCTCACGATTATAGGATAATGCTTGATCAGCCGTAATGAGGGAGCCTCCAGAAGTAGCAGACTCGACCACAACGACGCCAACACTCAGGCCTGCGATAATCCGGTTGCGAAGTGGGAAAGTCCAGCGGTCTGCCGGATGAAGAGGGGGAAACTCTGTAACCAATAGACCATGGGCCTCAATTTCTTTATACAGTTTGCGATGGCTTGCCGGGTAGACTCGGTCAATTCCATGTCCTAGTACGGCGATAGTAAGCCCAGATTCCATTGCACCGCGGTGCGCAGCAGCATCGATACCTTCAGCAAGTCCGCTTACAACGACGAAATTGTAGTTCGCAAGCTCTCTAGAAAGATCAGTCGCAAATTGTGTATAGTAGAGAGTTGCTTTTCGCGTACCAACCATACCCATCATGGAGTCCTTCTCAAGCAACTTCAGATTTCCTTTAGCATATAAGATAAATGGGAAATCGGGAATTTCTCGTAAGCGTGAGGGGTAGCGTTCATCTAAATAAGAAAGGATTTCTACAAAATGATCCATGCAGTACTGGCGAGATTCCTGAATGAACTTTGTGTAATCATGGGTGAGATATAAATATGCAGACAGATCCCTCCCTGAGACCAAAGCGCTTCGAAGCTGTCGCTGGATATCAGCTGGAGCATAGAAAGCTGAAAGGAGAAGATCAGATTGTTGATGAGTGGTGAGCATGAAGAGTGATCCTTGTTTGACGGTCAACGGCAAGAATATCCTCTAGAGAGGGTGATTTGATAGGTTGATGATGCTCAAGGCAATGTTCAATAAGAGGAACAATTTGATCAAAACGAATTTTATTGTGAAGAAATAACGAAACAGCCTCTTCATTTGCGGCACTAAATGAGGTTGGCCATGTCTGACCCTTTAGCCCAACCTCATAGGCAAGTTTAAGCCCTCTAAACTTGTCTAGATCTGGAGGAAGAAACTCAAGTGATGTATTTTCAAGTCTGAGTGGGTGTTCTCGAAAGGGCAGGATTTTTCGAGAACTAAGTGCGTAGAGGATGGGCATTTTCATTGTAGGTGCACTAAGTTGAGCGATTATAGCGCCGTTACGAAGTTCAATCATCCCATGAACAACGCTCTGTGGATGAATGAGCACATCGATTTTGGAATAGGGAAGCCGAAAAAGCCAATGTGCTTCAATAACCTCTAAGCCTTTGTTAATTAAAGTGGCACTATCAATTGTTATTTTATCACCCATAATCCAATTGGGATGCTTTAGTGCTTGCGAAAGGGTGACTTGAGAAAGGTCCTCTTGATGTAGAAAAGGCCCCCCGGAAGCGGTCAGGATCAATCGTGAAATATCAGGTTTTTTGAATCCGTTAAGACATAAGTCAATGGCAGCATGCTCACTGTCAATGGGATACAATTTTCGTTTGTATTTACGCAGAAATGAATTTACAAGATGCCCTGCTGCGACCAGAACCTCTTTTGATGCGAGAGCAATGTCCTTGCCGGATTCGATCGCTGCTAGGGTTGGCTGAAGAGCTGCGGTTCCTACAATGGCGACACACACCATTTGTGCCTCAACCTGAGAGACAAGGTTTGTCAGACCGGATGTCCCATAAAAGAATACAGTATTTGGAAACTTAACTTTCAAGAAATCAGCATGTGGTTTTTCGCAAACAGCGACAAAAGAAGGGCTAAACCGTATGATTTGTTTTTCAAGAAGAGATAAGTTCTGGTGACCACTAATCCCCACTAATTTAAAATGGTCGGAATAATTTGCAATAATCTCGAGTGCTTGAATGCCAATTTTTCCTGTTGATCCTAGGACAATGATGCTGCGGGTCATGTTAGAGGTGTAAAATGAGAGCCAAGTAGTAGTAAACAACGGGAGCGAGGAGAATGAAGCTATCAGCTCGATCAAGTATCCCTCCGTGTCCAGGGAGGATATTGCTAGAATCTTTTGCGTGGTAAGTTCGCTTGATGAGGGACTCATAAAGATCACCAGCCTGTCCCAGCAACCCGATGAGTGCACCAAGGGTAATGCTATGCCACAAACCAACATGTAGTGCAAAAAAACGGTTGGTGATAGAGGGGGAAACGTTATTTGCGACCCCTGAAATGAGCAACCAGGAAACGAGCACAGCGGCTAAAAAGCCCCCCAAAGCACCTTCTAGCGTTTTTTGGGGACTGATTTCTGGGTTAAGTTTATGACGTCCAAGCGTACTCCCAACCAAGTAAGCAACAATATCTAAAGACCAGATGGTAAATAGGACATAAAAGATTAACTCCTTACCATAAGGCAAGTTGCGAATAAGGATAAAGTACGCGTAAAACCAACCGATATAAACGATTCCTCGAAGGGTCACAAAGAGTTTGCGATTAAAGAAAAGAATTCGTCTACTACTCAGTTCCAGGAGAAATGCGATTAAGAAACAAAGGGATAACCCGATGACCAGGGGGGAGTGCCAGAAGAATTGAGTTTCTCGAATAAAAGCCAAAAGAATAAGTGTAATGGCAATAAAATGACCGGAAAGAAAAAAGGGTTCTTCCTCATGATAGGCCATATGAAAGAACTCATTCAGACTTAAAACTGCAATACTAATAACGAAGACCAAAAAGGGCAGAGAACCGTAAGGCGGTAAGTCGAACAAGATGATTGTTATGACAATCGGTGCCAATAGAAGAATTGTCATACTACGCTGAAGAAGTTTTTTTAGCGAGATTCTATGCATTAAGACCCCCGTATTTTCGGTCACGTGCATTAAAATCCTCAATGGCTTTTAGCAATAGCTGTTTGTTAAATTCTGGCCAACAGTGTGGGGTAACCCAGAGTTCAGAGTAAGCAGATTGCCACAGCATGAAATTGCTTAAGCGCAGGTCGCCACCAGTCCGAATAACCAAGTCGGGATCTGGGCAATCTCGGGTATAGAGATAATGAGAAAATTTTTCCTCTGTAAAGGAAGTTTCTGCATTGGCAATCATTTGCGAAAAGGCCCGAAGGATCTCTTGTCTACCCCCATAATTAACCATGAGATTCAGTCTTAAAGAGGTGTTCTCTCTCGTAAGATTCTCGGCCCAATCGATTTTTTTTCTTAGAGAAGGACTTAGTTTCTCGAGCTCTCCAAGAAAGCGAACTTGAACCCCTCTCTGGTGAAGCTCTGTGACTTCTTTGACCAGTAAAGAGTCAAGAGTTTTCATGAGGAAATTGACCTCCACTTCTGGTCGTTTCCAGTTTTCGGTTGAAAAAACATAAACCGAGAGGAACTCAATCCCTAGGGAGTAAACATCTTTGATCGTTTGCTTCAGCACTTTAATGCCTTGTTTGTGTCCAAGTGTACGTGGAAGACCCTTTTGCTGAGCCCATCGGCCATTCCCATCCATAATGATAGCCACGTGTTTCGGAACCACAGAAGGAGCCATTCAAATTTCCATGATCTCTTTCTCTTTATGCTTTAGAAGATCATCAACGAGAGAATTATGATGATCAGTAACCTTCTGGATTTCGTGCTCCTGACGCTTGAGGTCATCTTCACTGAGAAGCTTATTCTTCTTTGTTGTTTCCATAAAATCACGACGAATATTACGCAGAGCGATACGAGCATCTTCAGCCATCTTCTTGACAACCTTGTCGAGCTCCTTGCGTCGCTCTTCTGTAAGCGTTGGGATGGGCAGACGCAGAGTATGGCCATCACTCTGGGGATTGAGACCGAGGTCAGCCTTGGTGATCCCTTTCTCTACATCATTAATAGTACTTCGATCAAAAGGGGTAACAACAAGCGTACTGGTATCTTGAACATGGATAGACGCTACTTGCTTTAAGGGGAGAATAGAGCCATAACATTCTACCCGAACCCTAGACAAAATATCAGGACTAGCTCTACCTGTACGCACAGTGGCAAAGCTTTGTTTTAGACTTTCCATTGCTTTGTCCATTTTGTCTGTTAATTCACTCATAGCGGTCTCCTTTCGGTTGATCTATTGGATGAGTGTTCCGACATCTTCACCCTGTAGTACACGACTGATATTTCCAGGAACAGTCAGGTTAAAAACAAGAAGAGGAATATTATTGTCTTTGCTGAGAGTAACGGCGGTTGAGTCCATGACCCTCAAATCCTGATGAAGAACGTCCCGATAACTAATCGTTCGATACATCACTGCGTCAGCATGTTGTACGGGATCCTTGTCATAGACACCATCTACCTTAGTGGCTTTCAAAATAACATCAGCCCCAATTTCAATGGCACGAAGAACCGCAGTTGTATCGGTCGTAAAATAGGGATTGCCTGTTCCACCGGCAAAAATAACCACTCTGTTTTTTTCAAGGTGGCGAATGGCACGTCTGAGGATAAAAGGTTCAGCAACTTGTCGAATTTCAAAGGAAGTTTGAACTCGGGAATAAACGCCCTCATTTTCCAGGGCATCCTGAAGAGCCAGGGCATTCATGATCGTTGCAAGCATGCCCATATAATCAGCGGCAACACGATTCATTCCGTTAGCGGAAGCACTCATTCCACGAAAGATATTGCCACCACCGATTACAATGGCCAACTCTGTCTTAGTTAGAACGATCTCATGAATTTCCTTAGCAAGATCTCGAAGGAACAGAGGATCAATGCCATATTTTCGAGAACCTAAGAAGGCCTCGCCACTCAATTTTAGAAGAACGCGCTTATACTTATTAATAGAAACACCCTCCAAACATAACTTCATTATGACAAAAAATGAGGCGTGTGTCTATTTTCAGAATAAATTCCAAGACATTTGACTCGACTAAATTGATGAATCAGCATCGCGTTTTCATTAGCAATTGACTCTGAAATGGCAGGAAAATTGTTCACAATAAATCCTAGAACAGGAATTTTCCTTTGCTTAAGGGCATTGAGGGAAAGAAGACTGTGATTAATGGTTCCAAGTCCGGGTCGAACAACAACAATAACAGTAACAGGAAGTACCTGAATCAAATCGAGCACCATATGCCGACGAGTAATGGGCACGTAAAGCCCCCCAGCTCCTTCAATGACAATAGAAGTGTACTGGTTCGAAAGCTTCTTCAGATCGGATTGAATTTTGGATAGATGAATAATGCGATTTTCTAGCCGTGCCGCTTGAAAGGGAGAGAGGGCTGCCTGAAAGATGTAGCTACAACTTGTGCTGACTTTAAAGGAGGAACCTGTCAGTTGATTAACAGAGAGGACATCCTCAGAAAGCAAATGACCATTGTTAGGAATTCCACCTGTCTGGATAGGTTTATAATAAAAAGGGTTTTGGTCGGATAATTCCTGGATAAGCTGGGCGCAAATGAATGTTTTTCCAACATGGGTATCTGTTCCCGTGACAAAGATGTTCATTTTGCTTCAAGCCAATTTGATCCAACACTGAGATTAATGGTAAGTGGAACGCTCAGTGTAGTAACAGTTTCCATGGTTTCTTTCAGAAGTTGTTTAATGGTATCAACTTCTTTGACAGGCGTTTCAACAATTAGCTCATCATGAATTTGAAGAATAAGTTTGGCTTGCAGGGAATCAAGACGTTTGTGAACAGCGAGCATGGCGAGCTTGATAATGTCGGCTGCAGTTCCCTGAATGGGAGCATTGATGATCATCCGATCAAGTGTTGCTTGCTCCTTTTTGCCAAGATCGTTGTAATTACGAAAGTAGCGTTTGCGACCGAAAAGGGTAGCGACATAGCCCTGTCTTCGAGCCAGGTCTATGGTCTGGTCAATATAGATTTTGACCTGTGGATACCGCTCAAAATAGAGATGCAAGTAGTTTGCGGCTTCTTTTTGAGAGATCCCTAATCGTTGAGCCAATCCAAAAGCCTGCATTCCGTATGCTATCCCGAAATTAATTTCTTTGGCTTTGCGACGCATGGTGGGAGTAACATCTTGGTAAGGAATGGAAAATATTGTAGCTGCAGTTGCAGAATGTATATCTTCATCATTAAGGAACGCCGTCACCAGCCGTTCGTCCCGAGAAATATGAGCAAGAATTCTTAGTTCAATTTGTGAATAATCAGCAAGAACCAAAAGATGACCTGGTTTTGCAACAAAAGCTTTTCGGATTTTTTCTCCATCCTCTGTACGAATGGGGATGTTTTGAAGATTAGGGTCACTACTGCTCAATCGGCCTGTTGCAGCAACGGTGATATTGAGAGAGGTATGAATACGCGACGCAGAATCAACCAGCCTTGGAAGGACATCAATGTACGTATTGAGAAGCTTTGAAAGCTGCCGATAATCGATAAGAAGTTTTGCTATGGGATAATCAGTTGATAAAGCTTCTAAGACGTCAATATTCGTGCTTGCCCCACTTTGTATCTTCTTGACCACAGGAAGCCCCATTTTCTCAAACAAAATGGATGATAATTGTTTGGGCGAATTGAGGTTAAACTCGTATCCTGCCAATGAGTATATGTGGCTTTGAAGTATTTCTAACCGTCGATGAAATTCTTTGGAGAGTTCACGTAAATGGTGGCAGTCAACCTGTATCCCTCTGTGCTCCATGTCGGATAAAATGGGAATAAGAGGCAAATCGATTGAGGTATAAATGTTGAAAAGATTTTCCTCGAGAAGTTGGGTGGAGAGGTGAGCATAAAGAGGAAGAAGTCCCTCTGCTCGCTGGCCACAAAAAAACCCCGCTCGTTCAGGTGAGAGTTTAGAAAGGGATGCAACCCCTTCTATCGACAAGAATGATTTTTGTGTTGGCAGATTCCGACCGAAATAGTCTGCAAGGCACTTTTCAATCGAATGAGAGGTTCGATCAGGATTTAATAAATAAGCCATTAACATGGTGTCTTCAGGTGTCGTCGAGAGCAAGAAATTTGAGCGATAACAAAAAGAAAATAAGTCTTTGGCTTGATGGCAAACCCAATGAATCGATGAATGAGAGAACAGGGGTTTTAGGAGTGTCAAAGAGATTGATGTTTCTGCTGGCACATCAAACATGGGCCCCAGCGGAGACGGCGATTGAAGGACAAGATAATAGGCCGTTCCAATTTCCCAGGAAAGTGCGATTCCGAGAAGTTGATCGTTTTCTAACGCAAGAAAACAAGCAACGACAGACGTGGTCGGAAGATGCGCGAATAGCGTTTTCAAGGCGACGGAGTCTTTAACAAGATGGATCGTAATTTCTCTTTCGTCGGTTGAAGGGGTAATGGTTTCCTGGGAGGGGAGCGCATGAAGTCGTTTCAATAGACTCGTTAGTTCATATTGTTCCAAGAAACGACCGGCATCACTTGAGCGAAGCGAAAGAGGTGCAAAGGAAATGCTGAGGGGAACGGCGCAGTAAATGGTTGCTAGTTGTTGGCTAAGGAAGGCGTTTTTTCTATCTTGAATAAGTTTTTGACGAAGAGAAGCGGAGGAAACTTGATCAAGATGATCATAGAGGTTGTTAAGTGTGCCAAATTCGGCCAGAAGCTTAAGGGCAGTTTTATCTCCTACGCCCAGCACACCAGGGATATTATCAGAGGGATCTCCTTTTAGTGCCTTGAAATCAATGACCTGTGAGGGATCAAGTTCAAAGGTGTTTTTGATATTTTCGTGTGTAATGACTTCGACATCAGCGACCCCTCTTCGGGGAAGAATAAGAAAGGTTTGGGAATCAATTAATTGGAGAACATCTTTATCCCCCGTTAGAATGTAGCTGTGAATGGTGGGGATCTGATGTTTTGCCAGATGAGTTAAGGTTCCGATAACATCATCGGCTTCAAATCCGGGTTCCTCAAGCAACGAAACGCCGATAACCCGAACAAATTCTTTAATAAGAGGTAGCTGGCTATGCAAGGCATCCGGCATTTTTTCGCGGTGAGCTTTATAGTCGGGATAAATATTGTGTCGAAAAGTCGGA
>CAYHOI010000003.1:46178-50681 GCA_964358175.1 uncultured Candidatus Marinamargulisbacteria bacterium
AGTCGGAGAGGGGGGGTCGAAGGCGACAAAAATGTAATCAGGCTTTTCTAGGGAGATTGCCTTCAGCAACATTGAGATAAATCCGAAAAGGGCGTTCGTTGGAAGTCCAGCGCGAGTTGTAAGATGGGGAACAGCAAAAAAAGCTCTGTAGGCTAGATTGTGCCCATCAACAACCAGAAGTTTCTTTAGGCTAATAACTTATCTCCAACGGCCCAATTCTCTCGCTCAACTTCATCAAAAACAATGTAGGTTGCATCACGTGGTTTCTTGGCGACGCGCTCTAAACTGCTTGCGATATCCCTGGCAATTTCTTCGCGTTGGGACTTGGTGAGCTTTCCGGCAACTTTTACATTCACATAAGGCATAAATTACCCTCCTTTTGACTCCATTATATACATAAAGTGCTCAGAGCCACAGCGGATCTTTTCAAATTGGTTGTAAACATGAAGAAGTTGGAATAAGATGATCCACGAAAGTACGGTTACCGCAAAAGTGTTTTGAAAGAAAGGAATGAAATGAGCATATCAATCGTCGGTTCGGTTGCGTTTGACACCTTACACTCACCAGAGGGTACAAAGGAGAAAATTCTGGGCGGATCTGCTGTATACGCAGCGATCGCAGCAAGTTATTTTACTTTCCCTGCGGTGATCGGCGTGGTCGGGGAAGACTTCCACGCTGAGAAACTGGAGCTTCTTCAAGCAAGAAATATTGACATTTTAGATATTCAAAACAAGTCAGGCAAAACATTTCATTGGACAGGGAGCTATTTGGAAGATATTAACTCGGCAAAAACGGTGAGTACCGAGATTGGTGTGTTGGGGGATTTTCATCCGATTCTAAACGAAAAAAATGCAGAAAGAAAAATTCTTTTTTTAGCCAATAATGACCCAACAGCACAACTTGAGGCTGTGCTTCAGTCTAACAGCGAATGGATTGCAATGGATACGATGAATTTGTGGATTACCCTTAAAAGAGAAGAAGTCATTCGAGTGGCACAAAAGGTGCAATTCTTGTTTATTAATGATGCCGAACTGCGTATGTTAGCGAATCATTACAATCTAATCCAAGCCGCAAAGGCAGTTTTTGAAGAGGTACCCTCATTAAAGTATCTTATCTTGAAAAGAGGAGAGCATGGTGCATCGCTTTTTACAAAGGATGACTATTTTACAATAGGAGCATTTCCCTTAGAGCTGGTAAAAGATCCTACAGGGGCTGGCGATTCTTTTGCTGGGAGTTTTCTTGGGCACTTAGCAGACAAGGAAATTACGATGGAGAGCCTCAAGGAGGCACTGTTGCTTGGAACGGTTACCTCATCCTTCACAGTCGAGGAATTTGGCCCTGAGAGGTTGCTCGAGATCTCTCGAGAGCAGATTGAATCACGAAAAGAACAGCTTATAAAATACCTGTCGGTGTAATATAATTCGCCTGGAAATTCAAAACAAAGGAGAAAAGAATGGACTATAAAGTAGCAGATATGGCACTTGCTGATTGGGGCAGAAAAGAAATTGCGATTGCGCAAACAGAAATGCCAGGACTTATGGCGATACAAGAAGAATTTGCCAAGAGTCAACCGCTGAAAGGTGCGAGGATTGCGGGATCCCTGCACATGACCATACAAACGGCAGTGCTGATTGAGACATTGAAGGAGCTTGGTGCAGATGTTCGTTGGGCGAGCTGTAATATATTTTCAACCCAGGATCATGCGGCGGCCGCCATCGCAAAGAGCGGAACCCCGGTTTTCGCCTACAAGGGTGAGAGCTTGGAGGATTACTGGGAGTACACGCACAGAATATTTGATTGGGATGATGGGGGCACACCCAATATGATTTTAGACGACGGGGGTGATGCAACGCTTCTTCTTCATCTTGGTGAACGAGCCGAGAGGGACGCTTCTATACTAGAGAACCCAAACTCTGATGAGGAGCGAGTTTTGTTTGCAACGATGAAAAAGCAACTTGCGAATAAACCAGGTTGGTATAAAAAAAATCTTGAAGCGATCAAAGGGGTTACGGAAGAGACCACCACGGGAGTTCATCGGCTGTACCAAATGCACGCAAAGGGAGAGCTACGTTTCCCAGCGATAAATGTGAATGATTCTGTTACCAAGTCTAAATTTGATAATCTCTATGGATGCAGAGAATCTCTGGTGGATGGAATCAAGCGTGCCACTGATGTAATGATTGCCGGAAAAGTTGCGCTGATTTGTGGATATGGTGATGTCGGAAAGGGATGTGCTCAGGCGTTACGAGGATTATCAGCCCAAGTTTGGGTAACGGAAATCGATCCGATTTGTGCATTGCAGGCCGCGATGGAAGGATTTCGGGTAGTTACAATGGAGTATGCTGCAGATAAAGCAGATATTTTTGTAACGGCAACAGGAAATTATCATGTGATAGGGCATGACCATATGGCAAGGATGAAAAATCAAGCCATTGTCTGCAACATAGGCCATTTTGATAATGAAATCGATATTGCATCACTTGAAAAATATGCCTGGGAGGAAATAAAACCTCAGGTCGATCATGTGATTTTTCCCAACGGAAAACGAATTATTCTGCTTGCAAAAGGCCGACTCGTAAATTTGGGATGTGCAACAGGGCACCCCTCTTACGTCATGAGTTCCTCTTTTGCGAATCAAGTTCTTGCCCAGATTGAACTATGGACGCGTACAGCTCAGTATCCGATCGGCGTGTACACACTCCCAAAGCATCTTGACGAGCATGTTGCACGACTTCAGTTAACACGTTTGAATGCAGTATTGACTGAGCTTTCGATGAAGCAAGCGGACTACATTGGAGTTCCCGTTGGTGGGCCATACAAAGCTGACCATTACCGATACTAGCCAAACACGCAGATGAAAGTCTATTTGTTGACCTTGGGCTGTAAGGTCAACCAACATGAGAGCCGTCTAGCTAAGGAACAGCTTCTTTCGTACGGGCATGAGGTAACAAAAAGCTTGGGGGATGCAGGACTCATCCTTGTTAACACCTGTTCTGTCACACACATTGCAGACCGTAAAAGCCGACAAATGATTAGTCGTGCAAGAAATGCCAATACATACGCAAAGTTAATTATTACAGGCTGTATGCCTGAAAACGATGAGGTTGAGACCCCGCAAATCGAGGGTGCTCAAATCGTATACAAAAAGGATCTCCCGGAATTTCTTAAAGCATATCAGCTGTCAGAAGGCAGGGAAGATGTTCCATGGGGATTACCAGAGGAGCGTGTTCGCAGAACCTTATTGGTGCAAAATGGATGCAAACAATTTTGTAGCTATTGTAAAATTCCCTACCTTCGGCTGGATCACTATTGCGTTCCTGTGTCGCAAATATTGGTCGAGGCAAGAAAAAGCCTGGAGAGTGGCGTTAAGGAGTTTGTATTAACAGGGATCAACCTAGGAACATATGATGATCACGGCCAACATTTTACAGACTTGTTGTGTCGGATTATGGAAATTCTGGGAAGCTTTAGGGTTCGGCTGGGTTCTATTGAGCCTAATCTGGTAACCGAGGAGCTTCTTGAGCTGTTGGAAAAACAGACAAGGTTGGTTCCCCACTTACACATTCCCTTACAGGGCTCTACAGATCGACTCCTGAGCATGATGAATCGTCGATATAGCCTCATGGACTACCTTGCGCTATTAGAGCGTATTCGGGCATTGTCGAGACGAGTGCTGGTAACCACAGACCTCATTATTGGCTTTCCTTCAGAAACGGATGAAGAATTTTCACAAACCAGGAAGCTCGTTGAAAGCGGATGCTTTCTCGATGTTCATGTTTTTCCGTTTTCACCAAGAAAGGGCACCGTCGCCTATGGATTGCCTGGCAGGGTTTCTCCTGAGGTTCAAAGGGAAAGGGTTCGCATAGCCATGCAGGCGGTCAAGGAAGCCAAGGTTAAGATGCTTGAGGAGCTAATAGGAACCGAGATGACCTTGCTTACAGAAGAAGGAAAACAGGGATATGTTTATGGTTTTTCAGAACAATACATCAAAGTGAGAATTCCGCAGGAGCCTACGGTTCAGCTAAATCAATTTGTGAAAGTTATTCCAAGGAGCGTCTTTCGCGGTGGGAATCAGGTAGGCCTAGAGGCAAGCTTGTCGACCACCCCCTAAGTACGTTAAACTGCGCAACGGAGAGGTGTCAGAGTGGTCTCCACCCGAGGCGGATCTGCGAGATCGTGCCTGTCTCTCAGCCTGAGGCTGACTCGCCTTGGGCGAGGAAAACAGGCACCTAAATAGAGCCTGTCCCAAAGCAGAAACTTCAACCCTGACAAGGGTTGGCGAGCGGACGTGACAAAAAATAATAACATGGAAACCATATAAAGTTAAAAAAAGACACGTTATAATTCTTGCAGAGCTTAAACAACAAGAAAGGTAACGTGTCTAAATGAACAAAAAACTTGTACCATTGCAGTTAAGATTTCGTCAAGAACTTCCGAATATAAAAGGCAACCGATGAGTTTCTGGGGGGTGGCGGTTTACGGTTTACGATGAATTTGGCAACA
>CAYHOI010000004.1:0-44412 GCA_964358175.1 uncultured Candidatus Marinamargulisbacteria bacterium
TTCCCCCCTTCGGTTAATGCAACCTTGTTGTAGAGACCTGTGTTGTACGACACCACGTAGAATGCGCTGGCAATGTGCGAATACTGACTATCTCCGCCGTATACATTAAAATCACCATAGTTTTCTGCGGTATACCAGTGCAACTGATCCAGACCTCCCAGACTCCCTGCGCTGATTGTCGGCGCAATCCGATCCACCTTTACTTGGTAAACTGCCCCCGACACAAACTGATTCCCTGCTCTGTCGTTCACGGACACGTAGATTTCATTGATTCCATTCGTCAGCAGATTCCAGCTGATCACCCAATTGGCGACAAACACATGCTTGTCTAAATCCAGACTCTTCGTAATTCGGTCACTGGTCGAATAGCCGGGTGCAGATATAATATAGGTAAGCTGCTTTAAGTTCGCGCTTCCTGCGTCCACAAAATCAAGATCAATATTGCTCAGAGCTGGAAACGCCTGGCTATACCAGTTCGCAAACACCGCATCGTTTTTGGCCAGACCCTGGCTCAGGATATTAGGGGTCTGGGTATCCTTGTTGATGCTGAACATATACACATTTCCAGTATTGCCTGCTACATCGTTGAAGGACACATAGACTTCATTCGCGCCGTTGGTAATGCTACTCCAGCTGATGCCCCATAATGGGGTAAAGTTGTGCGAAATCATGGAATAATTTGTCGTCAGCCTGAACCAGGTGGTCGTATTATTGGCAGAAACTCCATAATAAATATCCTGGATTCCAGAGTCTCCCGGGTCGATAAAATCAACATCAATACTTGCCTGCATCCAATCTGGCGGACTCGCATACCAGCCCTCAGCGTTAAACGCCATGTGGCTGTCGTCGTACAACGGCGCGGACATGTCCTTCTTAATCGTAAACACTTTTGCCGTCTGGGTCACATTCCCTGCGTTATCTATCGCCTGCGCATAAATATCACAACGGTTGTTGGGAAGCAGATTCCATGAAATCGCGAAGTTCTGCGTAAAGCTCCCGCTTGCGATATTCCAGCTAATGGGGATCCAAGTGATCGCGGACGATAGCTCGCCATTTTTAGAAATCCCGTAACTCACCGTGGCCAGTAGCGACTTGCCTTCGTCATAGAAATCAATATCCACCGCGGAGTAGCTCGCCACGCTGGGCGTTACTCTAATCCACTGGTTGTAAGTGACCTCGGCAAAGTCATGGGAGACAATACGCGGATAAATCTCATCTTTTTTGAAAACAAACAACGGATCACTGAGTACCTGGTTGCCCGCCGTATCATTAAACGAGACATACACCTCATTCACCCCATTGGTTAAGCTCTGCCAATCCAGCCCCCAATAATTCGACCAGGCACGAAGAGGCCCGGAGGCCATCGAGGCACGGTTTTGAAGCTTGCCGTCAAACGACACCAGTCGCTCAATACGGCTGAGTGAGGAGCCTCCTTCGTCAAGAAACGATGAGCTTGCTATCATGGCTATGTTGTCAGGGGAAACCGGATACCATCGGCTTTGATCAAAGTCGGCTACTGACGCGACAAGGCTGGGAGAAATCACATCTTTCTTGATCGTAAACAGCTGATCTGATCTCGTCCAGTTGGTCGCCCGATCCTGAACAAACGTCCCGATTTCATTTACCCCGGAGGTCAGAAGATTCCAGCTCACCACCCACGGCAGAGCATAGGTTGATTGCAGAATATTATTCGAGATCATCTCTGAACCCATGAGCTGGTGATTAAAGAAAATTTCATACGAAATTGTCGAGATATTCGAGGATCCCGTGTCCGAGAAGCTCACGCTAACCGTATTATAGGTCGCACTGTTTTGATTAAACCAGGTTTGGTTATGCCACTGGGTATATTTGGGAAGATTCTTGTCTTCATGGCTGTTGTGCGAGGGGTTTGTCACATCTTTGAGTACTGAGAAAACAGAGCCACTCACAACATTTCCTGCCCAATCATAGACCCTCACGTAAACATCGTTGGTTCCCTCTAGGAGCGCATCCCATGAGATCGGCCAAGAGGAGGTAATCGCTTGCTGGTCTACAGAAGACACAATCGGGTGCCAGAGTAAAGTCTGTGTGCGATAGCTCATGACCCCGTAATCTACAGATTTGATATTGGAGCTACCCTCATCCTGGAAATCAACGGTTATGCGACTGAGCCAGGCGGGAGGAGCGTTATACCACACGGAAAAGATTGCAAGGTCGCCCGTCGCACGGTTCTGGAAAGTCGGAGGTATATCATCTTTTTTAATGTAAAAGGCTACAGCCGATACTTGATTGAGCGCGTAATCGTTCTCGGAAACCATCACGTTATTAGTTCCACAGCTCAGGGCATTCCAATCCAGCGACCAGGCTGTGCTGTACAAAGATTGACCATAGTTCGATGTCACTGTGATCCATGAAATGTTTGGGATCGTATGGTTGGAAATCCCATAGACAATGTTTCGCAAATTAGAGCTTCCCACGTCAATAAAATTAATGCTCACTTGTTGTATCCACGCAGGGGGCAGGCGATACCATTTGGTCATGTCCCCAGCTACAGAAATATCAAATGACGGCAAAACATCATCCTTCAAAATGCTGAACAGAACCGAAGATGTGGTGCTGTTCTGAGCATGGTCGCTGATTTGAACCAGAATGTCATTCGTTCCGCAGGTAAGCTGATTCCATGGGATGCTGAAGGGAACATCATAGTCATCCACGCCAAGGTTATCCGAAATAACCGTCCAGCCTATCGACTGACCGTTCCAGGATACTCCGTATTGCAGGGTTGAAATATTAGAGCTTCCCGTATCGGAGAAAACCACGTTGAAGGTCGGCAAAGCGTTCACATAATTTTGAGTGTTGTTATACCAGACCTTGAATTTCGCACTTGAATACACCTCATGAGAATTAAATGAGGGCGCAATCTCATCCTTCTTCATACGAACCACATAGCTCGATGAAAGATTGCCAGCCAAGTCTGAAACTTCAACATAAATGTCGTTGGTTCCATTGGAAAGTTTAGCCCAATCAACAGGCCAATTCTGGACAACAAAATCAATCTTCTGAACCCTGGTATTGGTTATGAGAACCTCGGACTGTCGGCTCACGCCGTTCCAGCTCACGACATAAGACATTGTCGATAAATGGGATCCGCCTGCATCACGAAAATCCACATCCACGGTAGACATCCAGCGACTGTCATACGCCTTGTACCATTTAGCGGGATCCACAAATGGTTGCGTGGCGATATTGTTTTGAGGCGTTGGAACAATGGTGTCCTTTCGGATAAGCAGAACCGGCCCCGTTACCACACTATTATTTGCCAGATCACGGAAAGAAAGCCATATCTCATTTTCGCCATTTTGCAAAACTGACCAGGAGATAGCCCAATTCGTGGAAACCTCCCGCGCACCCAACACAACACTATTGTCCGTAATATCGAAGAAATTAAGGGATGTTACCCCATTGACATTGATCGAAACCCCATAGGAGATAGACACAAAATTAGAAAATCCAGCATCTGAGAAATCAATATCAATCGCACCCAGCCAATCAGGAGGGGATTTATACCACCCGGGGAAGGCAGAAGCTCCTGACACGAAAATTCCTTGCGCCCTATATACGGGAGGCGTTTCGTCCTTTTTGAGCCGAAAAGAATATTCTGCCAAATTATTTAGGTCTTCCCACCCGGGTTTTTGCGCCTTGTCCGACACCCTCACCGTCACATCGCTGGTTCCTTCGAGAAGGCCGCCCCAGGGAATATTCAGAGTCAGGATAAGCTGTGCTGTATTGATCAGATTTTCTGTAATCACCTGATCCGGATAGACCGTATCTGCGTTGTTGAATTTATAGCTCACTTTCTTCAGCATGGATTGTCCATTGTCGCTCACGGCAGAGGACAAATCAGAGAACCAGGGAGGGGCGCGATTGTACCAGAGCTCCTGATCTTCAGGATTGACCATAAGATCCATGGACGGATTCAGGGTATCCTTGTTGACTCGCAAAACCGACCCCACCGTCACCACGTTACCAGCGTTGTCCTGAAAAATCATAAAAATATCGTTTCGTCCGTCAGTAAGTTTGCTCCATTGAAATTGCACGAGCGAAACATAGCTTTCGGTACTGCTGTTCGAAAAGATATTCGCCGTCGCGATCCAACCATTACTGCTGACCAGATAATCCGCGCGGTTAAGCTTCGAGTAGCTGGTATCAAAGAAATCAAACTTGAAATACGGCAAAGTCCCAAATAAATCATCCTTATACCAGTATTGGAATATTCCATTTTGACTTGCGATTTGATTGTCAAAGGTCGGAGCAACCGTATCCTTTCTGATCGTAAAAGCCCGCTTTTGCATCGTATTCATCGCGTGATCCTCTGCAATTAAAATAATATCGTTAATACCGTTGGTCAGAACGTTCCAGGACAGCGCAATGGGATAGTTGTACGTTGTCATCATCCCATTTCGGGTAATGAGATAGGGTCCCGATGTCCCCGTCACGCCGTTATTGTTATAGGACACTACATAAGAAACCGTGCTGAGCATCGACCCTCCATAGTCATAAACATCCACGGGAATTTGGTTCAGCCAGCCGGGTGCGCTACTGTACCAACGGTTGAGCGTGGTGGAGTTTTCTTTTTCCAGCAGGTTAAAAGAGGGGGGAATGTTATCCTTGAGAATGGTAAACAACACCGAACTGGTGGTCATCCACCCCGCGTTATCCTGTATCCGAACCAGAATGTCCGTTGTCCCGCTTCCCAAAACACTGTCCGAAATCCTGACCCCATCCACATAGCTGTCGACATTCAGGGTATTGCTACTCACGCTATACCAGGCGACAGACTGATTCGAGGACACCCCATACCAAGCCATCATGATTTGTGATCCGCCGGCATCAGAGAACCTGATGTCCACAGGGCCGATGACAGGACTCTGCTCTGCCTCATAAAGCGACATCACCCAGCCCTTCGTAATTGTCGTATTGTATGAGGGGCTTATTGTATCCTTCTTGATCACAAACAAAACTCCGCTGGAGACCTTGTTCCCCGCCCGGTCATTCACGGAGACAAATACTTCATTCAAGCCCTGCGTCAGAACATTCCAGCTGATTTGCCAGTTGGGCGTAAAGGTATTTTTATTCCAGTTTTGTGTAATCGTAAGCCAGCGCATCCCCACACTGTTGGAAACCCCATATTGGATCATACTCAGAGCAGAATTACCCGTATCTGTAAAATCAACATCAAACTTCAGAGCGATGTCCATCGCGTACCAACGGTTAAAGGTCGCTGAATCTGGAATCATCCAGGAGTTGTATGAAGGTGCCAGAACATCCTTCTTCACCGAGAACAATATGGGTGAAAGACGGGAATTTGCGGCACGGTCATCCAACGATACCAAGACATTATTGGTTCCATTCACCAGGAGATCCCAGGAAATAGTCCATGGAGTATTGTAAGAAGATATCCCGTAGGCATCAGGAACAATATTCTGCCAGTTTTTCGTCACGTTACTCGACACACCGTACTGTATGCGATTCAGCCCGGAATAGCCTGTGTCCGTGAAACTGACCCTGATTTGGCTTATCCATGTGGGAACCTCATTATACCAAGCCGTATATCGGGTGGCGTTCACGGTCTCAGCGTTTTCATAGCTTGGCGAGATCACGTCTTTTTTCACGCTGAACAAATAGGAGCTACCCGCATTCAACGCGTAATCATTAAACGAGATCGTGATGTCGTTCGTCCCGTTTTGCAAAGTTGCCCAGGGAATCGTCCACCGGGCATTATAGGTATTCGTCAGGATATCGCGGGTCAAACTATTCCACGTCGTCGCGACATTATTGGAGATCGAAAAAGAAATGTCTTTGAGTTTTGAATTCACTGCTGTTTCCCCTGCATCCATGAGAGCCACATCGATACTGGTCAGCCAGTTCGGGGCACGGTTGAACCAGGGTTCAAATTTGGAAGAGGGCTCATTGTTCAGAACAATAGGGGACGCCACATCCCGCAGAAGCCTCAAAACGTTTTGGGTAACCGCATTGCCCGCGAAGTCCGTTACGGCAACCATTAAATCCGAGTACCCCTCCGGCGGATGGTTAAACGGAATTGTCCAGTTCTGCGTAAAACTGTACGCTTGCGTATCGATTGAAATTTGATAATAGGTTCCCACGATCTGATTAACAGATATTGCGTAAGACGCACTCTGAAGAGGGGATCCCGGATTTGAGTCGTAGAAGTCAATGTTAAAGGAACAATCTCCGGCTTCCTGTTGTTTGCGGTTCAGTCGAATTAGGCTACTTTCAGAACTATTGATGCTGGGAACAGAGGTATCTTTTTTAACTTGTCCTATGACGCGCTCCACACGGTTTTGCGCGTTATCTTCCACCGCCAGCCGAATATCGCTTGTGCCCTGCGCAACAGCGTTCCACGAAGGCGCAATATCCAAGGCAGAAACGCCAACGTTTAATGTGTTTGCCACAATCCCCGTAAAATAATCCTGATTGTTTTGGGCAAAAATATATCTGACTGTGTTAAGGGATGAGCCTCCGCTGTCTGAAAATGCCGCATTCAAACTTGTAAACCATGAGGGCGCACTTGCATACCATTGCTGTGAGGTAGAGGCTCCATTGACTGTAAAGGTCGGAGGGTTTTCATCTTTTCTGACCGTAAAAACTCTGTTCCGTGACACATTGAGTGCAACATCATTCACACTGACCCAAAACTCATTAATTCCATTGGGTAGTGCCTCCCACGGCACATCAAATGGAGTTGCATAGTTGGCGAGGAACAGGGGTGGCAACGTATTCTGTGTAAGAGTTACCGCATTATTTGAAGCCGTCCATTGAATCTGGTTGATCATGGAACCGCCTTCATCGTTGAAGCTCACCACAACGTCTGACATCCAAAGTTGTTTCTCTTTATACCATTGGCTCCAGTCTTTATTCGTATTAAGCTGGAAAACTGGCGTGATAATATCTTTACGAACCGTAAAGACCGTCTGGTGCAAGGCATTGCCTACCTGATCTGTCACGCCCACCGCGATTTCATTCAACCCGTTGGTCAGGGTATTCCAGCTCACAATCCAAGGCAAAAGATACCGACTCTCATTCCCAGCGTTCTGGCTAATGGCGTACGACATCAGACCCTGACTGTTCGAAACCATATGCTCAATTTCCGAAAGTCCTGAGTAATCGTCATAAAAGGAAATCGTCACCTGATGCAAGCTTGAAGGAGCTGCGTTATGCCACTTTGAGCTATCAAAACTTATCTCATCCAGTATGTATGGCGGTGAAATATCTTTTTTCAACTGATAGACATTATTCCACGTTATAGCATTTAACGCGTGATCACCGGCATAGACACCTACATTATTGGTTCCTTCATAAACAAGATCCCAGTTGATGCTCCATGAATATACATAGCTTGAAAGCGTAATGGATGTTCCAATCGGAACGGCCACATCGCTCTGTCCGCTTTTCCTGATAACATAACCCAACCTTCTAAGCTTGGAATCTCCCTGATCCGCAAAATTTAAACTCACGCTCCCAGTCCACGCAGGCGCGGAACCATACCAAGCATTCTGGCTCGCCAGGCTGAGATTCATTCGGTCAGACATCGTAGGGGTTTGGGTATCTTTGCGGATATGAAACAAGACCGGGCTGTGATAGGCGTTGCCCGCGTTATCCGTCGCGTAGAGCAAGACATCATTTTGCCCCTCCACCAGGTCATTCCAGGAAATCACCCAGTTTGAGGTGAAACTATCTGCAACCAAATTAGAAGCAATCATTCTGCTGGATGTCACCTGCCCCCCCGCCGTGATCACATATGCGATTTCTTTGAGACGACTACCTCCCGTATCAAAAATATCTACATCAATATGATTAAGCCAATCCGGCGATTCTTTATACCAGACGTCAAAGCTACTGGACTCGTTATTCAAAACTGACGGGGAAACAATATCTTTTCGCACAGTAAAAAAAACACTACTCGTTGTCTGATTTTGAGCAAAATCACTTACACTTACCATCACTTCATTGACACCATTGGTTAACGTTGTCCAATTAACTTTAAGCGCTAAAGAAAGCTGACTCTTTTTCACATTGCTTGTGACCCCATATGAAGAAAGACCATCGGAATTCAGTACACTATATTGAATGGTCGCGATCTGAGAATAGCCCTGATCACTAAAGCTACAGCTTACACCCTGAGCCATCCAGCTAGGCATTGTGTTGTACCATACATCTGCAGTAATGAGCTGTAAAAAGCTGTACGAGGGTGGTAAATTATCCTTGTAAACTCGAAACAGTTTATTGCTTGTAATCGTGTTCCCAGCATTGTCCTTTACCTTTGCAGCAATGTCATTGGTTCCATTGAGCAAATATGTCCAGTTTACGGCAAACGTTTGATCATATGTGGGCGTGGCAAGGCCAACCGCAATCGTATAAAATAGAATAGCGCCATTGTTTGACACTCCGTATTGCAAAGCCGAAAGACCAGATAGTCCAACATCATTAAAATTAACGGATACTTTATTTAATAAATCAGGTTTTCTGGCATCATTATACCAACCGGAGAAATCGGTCATCTTGTTGTTATACGTGGGAGACAAGGTATCTTTGTATATATGAAAGACAACATCGGTCGTCACTTCATTGCCCGCATGATCCCGAATCACCAATCTTAAATCATTAATCCCATTATTTAATGTGGAGAACCCAACAGCCCAACTTTGAGCATAATTGGAGGTAGCCATAGGCGCATTGTTTTGCGTTATTAGACTATACGTCGAGGCGCCGGCTCCAATCTGAGTCGTGTATCCTATCTCTTTGAGCCCAGATCCTCCTTGATCCACAAAGTTGATAGTCAGGTTATTCAGCCAATTCGGGGTTAAACTCCACCACAGGAGACGCTCTTGCGAACTGCTTGCGGAATCATTGTAAGACGGAGCAATTTGATCCTTGCGAACAGTTAAACCCAAATTCACGGTAATTCTATTGGTTGCATTGTCACTCGCGAGCAGATACAGATTATTCTGTCCTTGTGAAAGCATTGCCCAGTCCACAGCAATTCCTTGGTTATAGGTGGCCATATTTTGATTCGTGGTCACATCCTGCCATATCACTGATCCAGTACCGATTTGTGCCCCATATCTTATAGCGTTTATTCCGCTCCCTTTTTCATAGACATTGATCGATAATCTGTCGAGTTGGTGAAGGCCCACGTTCGACCACTGTAAAAACTTGTTATCACTTGGTGTTTCGAGATTTTCAACCGATGGTAGCAAGATATCCTTGCGAATAAAAAATAACGGACTTACCATCACCATACCAGCATTATTTGTTGCTCTTAAATAAACACGTGACTCTCCTTCGTCTGGCAACCTATTCCAGCTCACTGCCCAAGGAACATTGTAAGTAGCCGTGTTGATATTGGTAGAAAGACTTAAAGAGATATAAGACTGATTCGCTGAAATATCATAGCCCAGTGACGCTAGTAGAGATTCCTGATCAATCACCTGAACATTCACTGATTGACTCCAAGCCGGGGGCTGAGAGTACCATGTCGCCTGCTGGGTCGGCACCTGATTCATCGTTACAACAGGAGCACTCATATCTCTTCGAATCGTGAAAAGGGTTTCACGTCGGTTATTTCCAGAATTGTCAGTAACTGACACATTGACCTCATTACTTCCACCCAGAATATCACTCCATTGAATAGACCAACTGGAAACGTACTGAGCAATATCAGCGTTCCGAGTTAAATAGGAAAGTGTCGTGATTACGCCATTGTTTGAAATCGTATAACTGATCTCCTGAACATGTGAATGGGAATCTGAAAAGAAAACCCCAATATCATTCAATTTGCTAATTGATCCACCAAACCAGCCTGTAAAAGTTGACGTTTCGGTATTGAGTATAGTAGGAGCTATCAAATCCTTCTTCAGAGTAAACCACTTATTTGTTGTTGTGACGTTGGTAGCATAATCCTCAAGTCGAACATACAGGTCATTGACACCATTCTCGAGATTATTCCAGCTTACACCCCAGCTGCTATTAAACGTTGGAATTGCAATACCGTTGTAGACGGTTTCAATTCTTGCAATCCCGCTAGCAGTCAGGATAACTTGATCAATCTTACGCAACAGTGAGAATGAATTATCGTAAAACAAACTACCCATTCCTATGCTCCACGAAGGCTGACTGTTATACCATCGAGATTGGTCTTCGGTTGATACCGTTACAAGCTTTTCATAGAGAGGTAAAACAATATCCTTTTTCACAAAGAAAAGTGTCGATGAAGTCAGGACATTCTCGGCAAAATCCTCCAGTCGAATAACAACGTTATTCGTACCATTACTGAGCGTGTCCCAACTGATTACTATCAAGTTTTCATAGGAATAAAATCCGTTTTGATTATCTGTAATCGTATACAGCTGAATCGCATTTCCCGTTTGAATACCATAAGAAATATTTTTAAACTGGGAGCCTCCTTCGTCGGTAAAACGGATATGAACGGATGACAAGAAATAAGGGGCACTTTTGTACCAGAAATCTTGACTCGGCTGGGAAATTGTTTCCAAAAGCTGGTAACTGGGAATACTATTATCCTTTTTAAGCATAAACAATACACTCGTGGTTATGATGTTCCCAGCTCTATCCTCCACTCGAAAGAAAATGTTATTTGTTCCATTGACTAGAAGATTCCAGCTAATTCCTATTAAATCTGTGTAACTTGCAATCCCATTAATATTCTTGGTAATAATCGCCATTAGCAGTGAACTCGTCGATTGAATGCCGTATGAAAGGGTTCCGATTTGTGACCCTCCCTCATCAAAAAAGTCTATGTTTACGGAGGAAATCCATGCAGGGGCTTGTTTATACCACAGATTCTGACTGGCAATGGCAATATCTTCTACGACAAGACAGGTCGGTGAAATAATATCCTTTTTAATGCGAAATAAGGAATCGCTTGTCACACTATTTCCAGCTCTATCGTCCACCCGAAACAGAATATTATTGGTTCCGTTACTGAGAAGATTCCAGCTTACAGCTATCCGATCTGTGTAGGTCTGAGCCGCGATAATATTGGATGAAATGGCTTGCGTAAAAACGGTATTAGACGTTTGAATCCCATAATACAGACTCTTGAGAAGGGATCCTCCCTCATCGCTAAAGTCGATATTGAAAGAAGAAAAGAATTCCGGCAATTCTCTGTACCAGATATTCTGATTTTCGGTAGAAATCAGGTCTATAATCTGAAGCGTTGGCAGGATGATATCTTTTCGAATAGAAATGATTGTATTACTCGTCAGCCTGTTCGTGGCTCTATCTTCCATATACACAGAAATATCATTCACCCCATTCGTAAGCACTTGCCAGTCAAGCGACCAATCCGAGGTAAAACTGGCCATTCCATTTACATTACTCGTCAACACCTGTTTCGAGAACAAACCATTACTGGAAACGATATAGGCTGCTTGAAATAACTGGGAATACAGGGGGTCCTTCAGGTCAATGTCCAATAGTTTGCTCCAGGAAGGCTGCATGTTATACCATGCATTCTGGCTGACCTGCGGTATGGCTTTGTTTACAGTGAACGTGGGAACAACCGTATCCCGGTTGTACGTGATAAGAACAGGACTTTGCACCACATTTCCTGCCTGATCGGTTAGACGAATCTTGAGGGTATTCACACCATTACCAAACAGCCCCATATTCAGACTGACGCCCTCATTATATTGCGTCAGCCGAACATTTTGTGTCAGGATATAGTAGGTCGAATTTATTTGACTTTCCACTTTCGCCAGATTGGAATAGCTCACATCTGACATATTAACGCTGAGATAGCTCATATAAAGAGGAAAGGCGTTATACCACGCACTTTGACTGACCGACGAGACAGAAAAGAGCGCAGAATAAGTTGGGGTGATATCATCACGCAAAATTTGAAACAATACATCGGCGGTTAACGTATTACCTGCGTTATCCTCAACGGCCACTTGAACGTCATTCGTACCATTAACAAGGCTATTCCACGGCATACTCCAGTTAAACTGGTACAGATTCATATTAATGTCTTGTTCGATAAGCACCCAGTTGGTTACGTTTTTTGTGGTAAGGCCATAATACGCTTTGCTTAAAGAAGAGCCTCCCATATCTTTGAAGTCAATATTGATGGCCCCCAGCCAAGACGGTGTTATTGAATACCACACCCCAAAGCCATAATGCCCGTTATCTGAAACCGTTGGTGATTGAAGGTCCTTTTTAATATGAAACAGCGAATTCACTCGAAGGACATTAAGCGCATTATCTGTAGCAAAGAGCATGATATCATTCACACCGTTGCCTAGCTCATTCCAAGAGACCCCAATTATATTCACCGTGTCACCAAGTCCAACCGACAAAGATCTTTCTATAATAATTCCATTGCAACTGATCATCCAGCTTACCTGCTTCAATTTAGAGGGTCCTTGATCAAAAACTGAAAAAGTAATTTGGCCATACGAGCCAGGATCAACGTTATACCAGGTATTAAACATAGCGGCTGCAGGATCGATTCCTAAATTATAACTTGGAGCCCGTTCATCTTTTTTCAAGCTGAACAAAACTCCACTATTCACTTCATTCTCAGCATGATCACTTGCCCTGGCCAATACATCGGTTGTCCCTTCGCTAAAAAGGTTCCAATCCATACTCCAATTCGTATTAAATTGCCGAGTACTCACATCATTGGCTTGAATAGGATTCCAGGCAATGCTTCCATTCTGTGACAAACCATATTCAAGTGTTTTTAAAAGTGAATTTCCCGAATCGACAAAGTCGATATCGATCTCATCCATCCAAGAAGGTTCACTCTTATACCAAATTGAAGTATTCAGACTTAGATGGCTTGAAAAGCTGGGAACGCCATTATCTTTTCGTATAGAATAGACCTTGCTAAATGTTTGATTTCCAGCCATGTCATTCATTGAGACCCATATCTCATTAAGATCTTGTGTAAGGCTTTCCCAGACGATTGTCCAGTTTTTAGTAAATGTTGCAGAATTCACCCCTGAAGCAATGAGGTAATTAAAAGACGATACACCATTACTGCTCACAAGATAAGTAATGTCTCGTAACCCTGAATAGGTTCCAAGAATCCCAGGGTCAACGAAATCCACGTCCACTGTTGGAAGCCAGCTAGGCTTCTGGTTCATCCATTGATCATCGCTCCCTCCATCATGCTTAATTAGGGAGGGAAAAACTGTATCTTTCAGCACCCAAGCAAAAGTCGGAGACTGCGCCTTATTCCCAGACTTATCTATCGCAAAAACTGAAATCTCATTGTAGCCCTGCCCCAATCGATCAAAGTCGATGACCCACGATAGGTTAAATGTTGTAGCCCTAATATTCGTAGAAATTACCACATCATGGACACTAAGCGGATAGTCTGTATATAGAAGAGTATATCCAACCTGATCCAACCCGGATAAATCCTGATCCACAAACCCAATCGTCATCTCGGAAAACCAGTTCGGCACTGTGTTTGTCCAATTTTTCGTAAGCAAAGCAGGCAGCACAAGGAATGCGGGGAGCTGATCATCCTTTTTTACAACAAAAATCCGACCGCTATCCACTCTATTCCCTGCATTATCACTCACGATAACACCGATATCATTCGTCCCATTCGCCAGCACTGACCAAGAAACCGCCCAGTCCCAAGGGTATGCCTGAAGCGGATCATTCCGAAGCAATGGATATTGAGTACTTCCGCTCACGTTGGTTACTGTGTAATAAATACTATGCAGATTGGAGCTTCCAAAATCCTCGAAATGAATCGATATCGCGCTTAACCATTCCGGCTCCGCGTTGTACCAGGTGTTCACAAATCGATCCTCATTCGGGTTAAACAACACCGAATAGGTCGGCACAATAACGTCTTTTCTAATCACCAGAATCTCTGACATATTCCGACTGTTTCCCGCATTATCACTGACCCGCACATCTATCGTGCTTTGACCGTTTGGCAAAAGATTCCATGAAACTGGCCACAACTCATTAAAGGTATCCACCGAGAGGTTTCCCGTGATCCTGTCCCATACAACAGGATCATCCCCCTGCCGGATGCCATAATAGCTTGCCCCGAGGTGAGAGCCTCCCACGTCGCTGAAATTGACGCTCACAGAAGTCAGCCAGCCTGGCGCAGAGTTGTACCATCGGCTCATTGTCCCGCCTGTAACGGCAACAGTGTTCCCGATAACTGGATCGATATCATCCTTGCGAAAAGTAAAGGAATAGGTTGTAACCTCATTGCCAGCTCGATCGTTAAAGCGAAGCCAAATGTCATTCTGACCTTCACTCAGCAAATCCCAGCTCAACACCCAGTTCGCTAAATATGAATTTGAAAGAACTCTTTCAGAAATTGTTACAACCTTCTGAACACCATCAGCAGAAATTATATAAGCCAGATTCCATAAAAGCGACTCCCCGCTATCATAAAAATCAATATCTACCGACGTCATCCAAGACGGTGGGGATCTGTACCACAGGCCTTGATTAAAGGTCAGTCGTTGATCAACCGTTGGGGAGATTACATCTTTAAGGATATGAAAAACCTTTGCCGTATTCACAAGATTCTGTGCATTGTCCGACAAAACAAAGGCTATATCGTTTGTTCCATTGGACAACTCATCGAAATTAACGACCCATCCGGCATTATAGGTTTGAATAGACTCATTCTTCGTAATCACGCGATAACCCGTTGCCCCTTTATAGGTAACGGTATATCCCACCTCATTAAGCAAAGAATCTCCATTGTCGAAGAAATTGATGCTCACCTGTTTCAAATAATCTGGCGTGATTCTGAACCATTGATTTGTGTCTACATTTATCTGATTATTCAACGTTGGAGGTAGATCGTCTTTCTTAATACAAAATAGGCCACCGATTACCACTACATTTCCTGCATTATCACTTACTGTGAGATAAAAATCATTTAATCCTTCACCCAACCAAGACCAGAAAAGGTTAAGAGGTTTGGTGTAGCTATTCTGTTGAATATTGTTTGAAATGACATACGACATAGGGCCAGTATGATTATTGGATATTCCCAAAACATAGCTCTTTAGAAGAGAACCTCCAGCATCTTGCAACCGAATGTCCATACTTGCCATCCATACTTGATATTCTTTATACCACCTGCTAAATTTGGCCGCTGTAGGCACTTCATAAGATGAAGCCGTAGGCAGAATAACATCTTTCAACACTCGAAACAAAATAGGCGTTTTGGTTTGGTTCGAGGCATGGTCATTCATGCTGACCCAAACCTCATTTATCCCATTATCTAATTTGGCCCAATCTATTGGCCAGACCGATGAATACGTGGGAATATCCTGACCCTGAAAAATATCACCAAACAAAATCTGTCCATTATTCGACAAGATATACTGGGCATCGTTCAGATTTGAATAACCAGAATCAGAAAATGCAACATTTACACTACTTAGCCAGGAAGGGGCACTTTTATACCAGCTTAGGAATTTGCTATTGGTTGAGAGCTCATTACTTGTGTAACTTGGAGACGTCACATCTTTTTTAAAGACAAACAATGTCTCCGTAAGATTGTTCGTGATCATATCATTGCGTGAAATAAAAATCGTATTCTGTCCCTCTTGTAGCTCATTCCAACTAAGCACCCAATTTGTGGTATACACGTCGTTGTTCATATCCCGTGTCAGCGTATACCAAGTCTTGGAAATATTCGTTGAAACCGCATATTCGATGGATCGAATCCCGCTACCTCCTTGATCAGAGAAATCAATATCTATCGAGCTAGTCCAAGCAGGTGCAACATTGTACCAATTATTATAAACATCCGATCCCCATTGATCAGGCATATGATCGATTTTTATCGGCTCATAATTATCTCTTTTAATAGAAAACACCTTCTGCAGAACAACATTGCCGGCATTGTCTTCGGCCTGCACATATAAATCACTCGGTCCATTCCCATTCTCGATGGCCGACCAATCTACGTTCCAGTTCGAATTGTAACTTGTCACGCTCTGATTCTGAATAATGGGTCGAAAATAACCAAGGGTGCCATTGGTTGAAAGCGAATACCCCACATACTTCAAAAGGGAATACCGATCATCCAAAACATCAACATCAACCGAATTAAGAAAAGCAGGTTTTGCTTTGTACCAGAGAGAAAATTTCGGATCATTCGGATTTTCA
Source organism: uncultured Candidatus Marinamargulisbacteria bacterium (assembly GCA_964358175.1). GTDB lineage: Bacteria > Margulisbacteria > Riflemargulisbacteria > GWF2-35-9 > GWF2-35-9 > CAYHOI01. Next base: position 16,189 of record CAYHOI010000004.1, read on the forward strand.
TTACTGCTGATGACGGGTGGAACCATATCCTTTTGAATGTAAAAGACTTTTTGTTGCTTTTGCAACGAGGCGAGGTCGTTCACGCTGACATAAACCTCATTCACACCGTTCGTCAAACTCGAGAAATTGATGCTCCAGCTATTATTAAATGTTGAACTGCCCATATTGCGCGTAATGACATCCTTTGTAACAGCGAACCCATTACTTGAAATAACATACTCGATCGAGCCAAGCATAGAGGTCGTATCTGCAAACTGAATGGGTAGCGCAGTCATAAAACTTTGAGACTCATTAAACCACTTGCCCGTGTAGTAAGAAGAAGCAAGATTATTTTGTACAAGTGGAGCAACTGTATCTTTACGAACTTTTGCCAAATAACGAGTCGTGCCGTTTGAAGCAAAATCATTTAAGGAAACAAAAAGCTCGTTAATCCCGTCACTCAAGGCACTCCAGGGGATCCCCCACGTTTGCGAGAAAGCATTTTGATTCAGGTTGTCCGTTATTGTGACCCAACTTAAAACGCCATTTCGTGAAATCCCATAGGAGATCTGTTTGATATTTGAACTGGAAAGATCGGAAAAGCTTACGTTAATCGTATTAAAATATCCCAAATTCTGAGTCTGCCAAAGCGAATATGCAGAGCCGCTAAAATCCTCGGAACTATTCACGGTGGGGGGGCGTGTGTCTTTTTTGATAACAAACACCTCTTGGCTAACCAAGTTATACGCATTATCACTTACAAAAACAGTGATACTACTTACGCCCTCATTAAGTACTGAGAAACTTACGACAATGTTTGTGGTAAAAGCCTGTTGGTTGAACGCTCCTCCAATGAAAACCTGACTACTATTCGGATAGATATAAGAAACCGCGTTTAGACTAGACCCACCAAAATCCCATACACTCAACGTAATTGAACTCATCCAATTTGATGTCGAGCTCCACCATTCGTTTGTATCCGCGTTTGAAACATCTACCCGGAAAGAGGGAGGAATAGCTTCACTGAGCCTGAAGGTAGCACTTTCCATGCTCCAATCACCTGTTAACGTTTGTTCATCCATAAAACGGATCTGCCAGTTATAGGTAATATTCCACGATAATGATGAACCCGCATAGTCAATGGTCGGACACGTGTAATTAAAGGTAAGATGCGGATTGATGGCTACCCAGCCACTATCCCAAACTTGGTTCGGGGTTACCCAGGTTTCACCGGATGCAACCCGAACCTGGTATTTCTTCGCATAGTCATAAAGATTCCAAAATAAATCCCCATCGCTATCCAGATAGGTTGCCGTAAAGCCAACTGAACCCGTCACAAAAGCTGGATTCACTTGGCCATTCACATGAAGGGTCGTGGGACTGGTGGGGGGGCTCGAAGCAAAACTAAATCCCAAAAAAAACAAAGCCAGGAGGACAAAAACACCCTTCCGCGCTTTTCGCGTTTTGTTATTTTGAATATTAATGCCCACTTAGACCCCTGTCTTTTACAATACGTCTTTAAATTATATGCGAAAACTCTTTCAAAAAGAACACTTTAGACAAATCTACTCTTACAAGTATTCCCTTAAAAAAGTTTTCTAAACATTTATTGACGAAAAACCGCCTAGGCCAAGGGCTTGAACTGATCCTTCCCTACCCCGCATACCGGACAAACCCAGTCGTCAGGGATATCCTCAAACGGTGTTCCGCTCTCCACCATCCCATCCGGATCCCCCATACTCGGATCATACTCATATCCGCAAACAGCACATACATAGTGTTCCATCTTTTGACTCCTTTCTTTTATCGAAACAAACGTCGGCGCGAACTCAGGAGAAATACCCTTTTTTACCAGGTGATAGTGGGCATATGTCATGGGCACTTTTTCATTCAAAACACGCCCCTGCAACACCTCGCCCACTATAAGCGTATGGGTCAGCAACTCCAGCCGGCTCACCACCTTGAGAGCAATAACCCCCACCGAATGCTCTGTCACGAGGGGAATCTGTTCAGAGCTCCACTCATAAGCTACAAAGGAAAACTTATCCGTATCCCGACCACTTTTAAAGCCAAACTTCCCAATAAAAGTCATCGGTGTATCCTCGCTAAGAATGGAGACCCCAAAAACACCGCTTGACTCAATATACTCATGCGTTAAATTGTGCTTATTCACACAAATCGCTAATTGAATGGGCTGGGAAGTAACCTGAAAGACAACGTTTGCGATCTGTCCATTAGGCTTACCTTCTTTGACTGAGGTAATGAGGTACATCCCATAACCCATACGGGAAAACACCTCATGATCTATTTGACTCACCTAGATCGTCAACCCCACCGGAGCCAGAAACGACCGAGTTGCAAGATCTTTATCAATCAAAAACCAGCCACTCGCTTGGTTCTCCACCAAATTCAGGCTTTGAAGCACTGCGTCAATGGAAGATTCCTCCTCAACCTGTTCGTTTACAAAAAACTGAAGAAACGCTTGGGTCGCAAAGTCTTTGAGCTCCCATGACAAACTAACCAGCTCATTAATCATCGCGGTCACTTTCTTCTCATGTGCGTAAGCCTCTTCAAAAACTGCTTTGGGCGACTTCCAGTCAGATGGAGGAGCTTGGATATCACTCAAAACAACCCGAATCTGCCTGTCCACTAGGAAAGCAAAAAAACGTCTTGCATGCGTCAACTCCTCCATCGCCTGCACCCGCATCCAACTCGCAAAGCCATTCAGATTCACAGAGTGAAAGTATCCTGCCATCGCCAGGTAGAGATATGAGGAATACAGCTCAGCGTTGAGTTGTTTCCCCAAAGCCTTTTCCATTTTCTTGTCCATAAACTATCCTTTCCACAATCCGTGGAGATTGCAATACGCTCTCGCAAAGAGAGACTGATCCGCACCTAACGAAAAAATTGCCTCTGGAGCCTGGCCAACCTGTAAAAACTGAATGTAGCTCTTCTGTTCTGTTGCCACTTCTATCCACTCGATGTAGTGAGCGGCTTCCATAGGATGAGCGACGCTCCCTACTTTCACAGAATACTTCCCTTCGGAAATTCTCTCAATGATTGGGATATGTTTTTCCTTCGATGCCTCTACGGTATTAGGCTCGAGGTGAACCATATTCTGCCCACAACAAACGAGCGTCCCGCCTCCACCATGAAGCACCTCTACAATATGCCCGCACAGATTACACTTATACACGTCTTGTCTATTTGCCATCATGAACTCCTTTTTCTACCAATTTTCTGCCAATATCTCAAAATAGGCTTGGGGGTGAACGCAAGCTGGACAGGCTTTGGGTGCCTCCTCGCTGGCCTCGTGAATATACCCGCAATTGATACACCGCCAAGTCTGACTACCCGATTTGCGAAAAACCTCGCCCTTCTCCACATTCTCAAGAAGCCTCCGATATCTTTTCTCATGCTGCTTCTCAGCCACAGCAATACTTTCAAAGGCTTTAGCGATTTCCGAAAAACCCTCCGAATGGGCAATCCTCGCGAAATCAGGATACATCGTCACCACCTCGTAATGCTCTCCCTCTGCGGCAACCTTTAAATTCTGTGCTGTCGTTCCGATCACCCCTGCTGGAAATGATACTGTTACCTCAACTGCCCCCCCCTCCATAAACTTAAACAGCCGTTTTGCATGTTCCCGTTCTTGATTCGATGTTTCCTCAAAAATATGAGCAACCTGAACCAACCCTTCGGTTTTCGCAACACTAGAGAAATAGGTATATTTATTCCGTGCCTGGGACTCTCCCATAAATGCTTTTAACAGATTCCTCTCAGTCTCGCTACCTTTAATACTTTTCACTTTCCATCCCTCCTTTATAATAATTTCTGAATAATTTCTGCCAGTTTCTGATGATCCGTCTCGCTCGGCTTGGGTTTGCTGAGCAACTCCGCTTTTAGCTTCAAAAGCTCATATTCCGCAACCACGTAGCTCCCTCCTCTGGTAGAATCTGGCGTCTTTCTAACAACCTTCACATCAGGATTCTGAATAACTTTCTGAACAACTGGCTCTGATGGTGGAGGCGTAATTTCCTGAAAAAGCCCTTGGTCTTTAAGCAACTGTGCTTGGGCTCGTTCTTCCTGCTCGCGCTCTAGTTCAAAGGGATCCTTTATCATCTCATCACTCCTTTTTGTGGAAAGTGCTTGCATTGTACCACTTTCCGATCTTCTTACTCAAGATGAGTCGGATGCTTTTTGGTGTAAATAAATGGCCAATTCCCCATACAACTATTTCCCCTCTTATCACGCGCCAACACACACGCCACGTAGTCCGCCTCGTGTTTGAGCTGAACATGATAAGCGTTTTTCGTGAGGCTACCCAGAAGAAATTGAATGGAAGCTGCCTCGTAATTTTGCGATGAGAAAATCTGAAAACTCGCATTAAAATCGTTACTCTGTATCCGCGCACGCCTTTCAGGGTAGATTTTTGTAAAATAAATCGGCCTGACAGATGCTTTTTGCACTACTTCATCAGCCGAATCTGTTTTGACGATAATCTGACGATTGTAATCATAAGGATCCGCATACAAGGCATTTGTCATCCCGCTCACATTAAAGACCATTTTATATCCCAATTTTTTAAGCGTTTGGTAGACTTTCTGATCGGAAAGTCCAAAAGGAAGCGCAAAATAATTCACGCTCACACCCACATGAGACTCAATGGTTTCCCTAGATCGCCGACATTCTTTTTCTAACCAATCCTCATACGCTTTGGGCGTCTGAATATCCGCCGGCGGACGACTCAGATAAGGATGATCCCAGGCATGACACCCTACGGTAACTCCGGCTCTTGCGAGTCCTTTGACGTCTTCCCAATTCATAAACCCTCTTTCATGCCCCACACCAATTGCACTCGGATAAACAAAAATGGCAAAGGGAATTTTCATTTTTTGGAACAGAGGAAACGCCTTGGTGTAGGTATTGTGATTGCCATCATCAAACGTTATGGCGACACACTTCGATGGGATCTGAACACCCTTGTAACAGTAGTCTTCAATTTGCTGGAGAGTAACGAATGAAAACCCCGCTTTTCTAAGAGCCTGCATCTGTGAAACCAATTGTTCGCTACTCACTGAATAGGGCGTATCCTGAGACAAATCGACATGATGATAACAGAGTACGGCAATATGACAGTCTGCTCGCTGAGCAGCCATGGAGAGAGCAAGAACAAGGAAGAAAACTATTCGTACGATGAACCTACTCATTATTGAAGAGAAATTATATCATAATTATGGATATTCAAATGGAAATGAATCGGGTACAATAACCGCCGTCAAATGATCAATGATCCCTACAAATTTCCGCTTAATCGGTTCCAAAGCGAAAGACAGTTTGAGCGCATTCGTGAATTCTCAAAGAACAAGCCAACGCCTTTCCTCATTATTGACTTAGATGTTATTCGTCAGAAGTATCAAGAACTCAAAACCAATCTCCCCATGGCAACCATTTTCTATGCCCTTAAGGCAAACCCCATGGACGAAGTTGTTGCATTGCTTCACGAGCTAGGCTCTCACTTTGATGTGGCCTCACGGCACGAACTCGACCAGCTGTTACGTCTTGGGGTTTCTCCCGATCTGATTAGTTTTGGAAATACGATTAAGAAAAAGGCAGACATTGCATACTTCTTTGAGCGAGGGGTTCGTCTTTTTGTCACAGACTCTTCTGAAGATCTCGCAAACATCGCCACCGAAGCTCCTGGCTCGAGAGTATTCTACCGCATTCTCACAGATGGTGCTGGATCTGACTGGCCTCTGTCCCGAAAATTCGGTGCGCATCCTGACATGATTTATCACCTCATTCAGGAGGCTAAGACCCTTGGAATTGAACCCTTTGGGGTCTCCTTTCACGTTGGATCCCAACAGCGCGATATCGGACAATGGGACGAGGCTCTTGCAAGAAGCAAGTACCTCTTTGATGCAGCAAAGGAATTAGGACTTCAATTAAAAATGATCAATATTGGAGGCGGGTTTCCGGCTAATTATATGGAACAAACCAACCCGATCAAGGTCTACACCACCGAAATTCTGCGCTTCCTTAGCGAAGACTTCAAAAATAATCCACCCCTCATCTATATGGAACCTGGGCGCTCTATCGTGGGAGATGCAGGGATCATTGTCAGCGAAGTGATTCGGGTCTCGGCAAAGACAAAAAACAGCTTCCACCGGTGGGTTTTCCTGGATATCGGCAAGTTTGGGGGACTCATCGAAACAATGGATGAATCTATTCAGTTCCCTATTTTCTTCGACAAAGAAGGAAAAGAAGAAGAAATTATATTGGCAGGCCCGACCTGTGACAGCATGGACATCCTTTATGAGAAATACAAATACACCATGCCTAACAACGTTACCGAGGGAGATCGAGTTTACATCTTCACAACTGGAGCCTACACTCAATCTTACTGTAGCATCAACTTCAATGGATTCCCTCCGCTCAAGTCCTATATCCTAGAGTAGAGCCTGCTGTTATCCTCTACTAAAATTGGTTTTCGGTTTTGCTTCGCCTTGGTTCCTGAGCACTTCGACAAGCTCAGTGTAGCACAATGTCGAAGGACGCTCACTTAGCAGGACTAAGCTTCGCTCGTCTCAGCTTCACCGAAAACCAATTCGTAACGAGTATATCCCTATTTCAAGCAATAAAAAAGGCCAGCTTTCGCTGACCTCTTTATATCCTTTTGAGCAACTTCCTAGGACTAGAAACCGATTGCTACACCGGCTCTCCAAAAAAGCCCACTTCGATCGATGGCACTTAAATCAATCGTTCCGGTAAAACTACTATCATTTTTAATCGCAGTTTGTGTATCAACGACCTTGGCAAGATATCCCAGTTGCCCAAATGCGCTCACTAAAGGAAGTAAATTCTGGTTGTATTGAGCAAAGAGTCCTGCATAGACGTTCCCTGGCATAGCTACATCCGATCCGCTTACTCTACCCGTGAGTAAATCTACCATCACATCCGCCCCGAAAGTAAATCCTGCCACATCTGGCAAAGGCAACTTAAATTGAAAATCAGCTGCAAAAGATTTAAAGGGGATTGTCCCGCTGAAAGTCTTGGATAAGTAAGTGAAGGCGCAAGTGATGTTGGTGTCACTAAATTGCGACAAATACAACGTGGTTGGAATAAACGGAATGATGGGCAACTCAATACCCGCACCCACACTGCTTCCCTTTGCATAACTCGAATACACTCCTTGAACTTGAAATAGCGAAAAAGACGGTGTCCACATACTGCCCACCACTAACATAACGGTCATTAATCCCCACACTTTTTTCATACAAAACCTCCCTTTACAAATATTTAGCACCTACGCGCTATACATAACATTATGGCAAAATATTGATCATTCGACAACCTTTCTATAAAATATGCTAAACTGTTCATAAAGATATTCCAAAGGAGGCCTGTATATGTCAGTCATTAGCATTTTTTTAGCAGTAGCGGTCAATGTAGTTGTCGGTTCTCTGTGGTACTCTCCGTTTATTTTCGGAAAACAATGGACTGAACTTATCGGCAAAAATAAATCTGAGTTGGGTAGCCCCGTTCGTGGCATGTCCATCATGGTCGTCCTTGCCGTAATTCTTTCGCTCGTATTATCCAATGTCATTCGGGCTAACCATGTTACGAATATTCAGGATGTCCTTATGATTACGCTATTTATTTGGGGCGGATTTGTTCTCCCTTTCACGGCCACCGATGTCGCCTTCGCGGGTAAGCCTTGGAAGCTCTTTCTGATCAATGCAGGGAATCAGCTGATCTCCCTATTTGGGATGGGGCTCGTCTTCTTGTTTGTGCCAGTCTAAGGCTTCTTTTTACTATCCTTAGCCCAGGAATCCCTAAGCGTAACGGTCAGGTTGAAAACTGGTTTTTCTGGCAAAGAGTCGGTATCCGCGCAAAAATACCCCTGCCTTAAAAACTGATATCGTGTACCTGGTATAGCATCAGCCAGGCTCGGCTCAACTCTAGCCGTATCGATGACACAAAGAGACTGGTCATTCATTATATCCTCTTTGTGGTCAGAGGCAGAAGGACAATACAACGGCTCATACCATCGAATCTGAGCAGAAATCGCATAAGACGCAGACACCCAGTGTGAGGTGCCAAGCACCTTCCGCCCATCGTTCGTCCAGCCACCTCTGCTTTGGGGATCATAGGTACAATGAACTTCCTTGATCTGCCCTGCTTCATCCTTGATGACCTGTGTCGCCGTCACATAGTAAGCATGCTTTAACCGAATTTCTCTGCCAGGGGATAGCCTGAAATATTTGGGGGGTGGAACCTCCATGAAATCGTCTTGTTCAATATATATTTCTCTTGAAAAGGGAATGGTTCGTTTACCCGCCGAAGGGTCTTCTGGATTGTTTTCGGCCTCAAACCACTCGACCTGCCCCTCAGGGTAGTTTGTAATAATCACCTTAAGCGGACGAAGCACCGCCATCACGCGAAGAGCCTGGATATTGAGATCTTCTCTAACGCAATGTTCCAACAGCTCAAAGTCCACGATGCTATTCATTTTGGCAACGCCAATTCGCTCAACAAAGGCTCGAATAGCCGAAGGGGGGTAGCCTCGCCTTCGCATTCCCGCGATCGTTGGCAATCTGGGGTCATCCCATCCGTTGACAATCTTGCTGGCCACCAGCTCAAGGAGTTTTCGTTTACTCATCACTGTTCGAGTCATATTCAGTCTCGCAAATTCAATTTGTTTTGGATGACAGGGAACGGACAATTGATCCAAAAACCAGTCATAGAGGGGTCGATGATCTTCAAATTCGAGGGTACAAATGGAGTGGGTAATGCCTTCCAGGGCATCTGTAATTCCATGGGCAAAGTCATACATCGGATAGATGCACCACCGACCACCCGTTCGGTGATGTTCAACCTTCATAATTCGATAAATCACAGGGTCGCGCATATTCATATTGGGGGAAGCCATTTCTATCTTCGCTCGCAATGTCTTCGAGCCCTCATCGAACTCCCCCTGACTCATTCTCATGAAAAGCTCACGATTCTGCGCAACCGTTCGCCCCCTAAATGGACTATTTACTCCTGGCTCGGTGAGCGTCCCTCGGTGCTGCCGCATTTGCTCAGCATTCAAGTCACATACGTAGGCTTTTCCTGCATCGATGAGGCACAACGCATATTCATAGAGCTTGTCAAAGTAGTCTGACGAATAGCAAGGTTCTCCATCCCACTCAAATCCAAGCCACCGAACATCCTCCATAATTGCATTAACATAAACGGAATCTTCCCTGCTCGGATTCGTATCATCAAATCGCAAATTACATTTACCTTGATACTTTTTCGCAATCCCAAAATTTAACCCAACCGACTTAGCATGACCAATATGCAAACATCCATTCGGCTCTGGTGGGAAGCGGGTATGCACAACCTTGCATACACCTGACTCCAAATCTTCGCGGACAATCTCATCAATAAAGTGTGAAGCTTCAGGAAGCATTGTATTCATCAGCCTTCATTATAATAACGCTAAGGGGGACGAGGCAAGCGGGATTCTTTACATCGTCACGATTATGGCTACGCCTACTCCTCAGAAATTGGTATAATTCAAAAAAATGTCCTCCCTCTCCTTTTCAAATCGTCTTTTGGTTGGAACCGTCTACTTTGTTCAAGGCATTGTGGGCATGACCGGTATGGCTGAATTTATCCTGACTCGAAATGCCTTTCATTTCACGTGGACGCAAATCGCATTCCTAGGGGCTCTCACCACGCTTACCTAGTGCATAAAACCTCTCTATGGATTTCTCACGGACTTGGTGCCTATTTTCGGCTTACGCCGCAAGCCCTACATGATCCTTTCTTCTTTGCTTGCTACCGGCGGCTACATTGGCTTAGCTCTGTGGGGCACATCGTTTGCCTCCCTCGCACTCTTTTCTGTTGCCATCAGCATTGGACTCGGCTTCGCTGACGTTATCGTTGATGGGTTTGTGGTGGAACGATCCTCCCCTGACACCATTGGAGCCAATCAAGCTCTTTGCTGGCGTGCCAAAGGGTGGGGCATTCTCTTCGCGTCACTGTTTTCGGGGCTTCTTCTGCAGCGAGCTGTATTTTCCTCTGTACTCACCACTTCACCCATGACCAGCTGGCTTCTCATACACTTCCCCGCGAGCTTCTCCACCCAGATGATCGGCCAGATCAACATGCTCGACATTCGGTACCTTCTGCTATTCACAGGTCTATGGCCCGTATTGACGCTTATCCTCTCGATGTCGCTTCGTGAACCCACATCTGCGCCTGCCGCAAACCATCCTCTTTCGCTTCCAACTATTCTAACCGCACTGCTGGCGTTCACTTCAACCACTGTGGTCATCCTTGGCTTACACGCTCACCAAACGGCGTCAACTCTGGGGGTTATCCTTATTTGGAGCACGTGGATTGCCTTCTACCTTCGAAGCCTCATTCGGCACAATATGGCAACGGCCACCTTGCTTTTCTCGGCCCTATTTTTATTCCTCTGGCGGTTCACCCCAAGCTTTGGTGCCCCGTGGAGCAACTATTACTTAAATACCCTCCATCTCTCACCCGAAAAACTGGGATTACTGGGGGCCCTTTCCTCGGTAAGCTGGATTCTGGGAACTTGGATTTACAATCGATTTCTGGACAACATCCCCCTAAAAAAACTGCTTTTCTGGACAGTTCTCATTGGTGTAGTCGTTTCCTTTACGCAATTAACCCTTGCCACGCCTGAATTGGGGTTTGCGCTAGGCAGACTCCCTCTCATCAAATACACTGCGGCGCTCCTGCTCTACCCCATCTATTTCATTGTCTATCCAGGCCACGCCTGGGGCGAATTAATGACTCAACCCTCTATCTTAAACTTAGATGCAATCCTCTCATTCCTGCTCGAAATTCTCTTTATGATCTCTTTCCTACCCTTACTCAAGCTAGCAGCCAAGGTCACTCCGAGTGGAGTGGAGGCGACCAATTTCTCTATACTCGCCAGCGTTATGAACTTGGGACTCGCCTTCGGCTCCATTTCCGGAGGCTGGATCTATACCTACGTTGAGGGAACCTATCAAATCGCACAATTCACCTTTACAGGACTTCATCTCACCATTTTCATCGGAGCAGCAACAAGTTTAATCTGTTTACCCGTTCTTCGAAAGTTGAAGGATGTGTAATTTCAAATCCCACGATATACTAGTACAGAAAAAAAATGAGGAGGCATCATGGTTAAGAAAAACGAACTGCGCGCGATTATTAAAACGGGGAAAGGCAACATTAAGTTGAAACTTCATGACCAACAAGCCCCTGTTACTGTTGCTAACTTCGTTCATCTGGCCAACCGTGGCTACTACGATGGACTGACCTTTCACCGAGTTATTCGTGACTTTATGATTCAAGGAGGTTGTCCATTAGGAACTGGGACAGGTGGCCCCGGCTATCAGTTTCAGGACGAATGTACCCTGGATCTCAAACACAACAAATCTGGCATTTTATCCATGGCGAACTCAGGCCCAAACACGAATGGGAGTCAGTTCTTCATTACCCACGTACCCACGCCCTGGCTGGACGGAAAACACACCATCTTTGGCGAGGTTCTCAGCAAAAAAGATCAAACTGTCATTAACAAGATTGCTGGTGGAGACACCATTCAAAGCATCACTATTCAGGGGGATACGACAAATCTCATGGCATCCCTAGGAAACACGTTAGCCCATTGGAATGAGGCTCTTGCAAAGAAGGCTCTTAGCTAAAGAGCAGGGCTTTTTTCTGCAATTTTCTTCTCTTTCTGCCGATAACTTTAATATGAGGCAGAAAAAAATCATTGCCACCAAAAAAGCGTCACGCCAACCCGAGGATAAAAATGTTATTATTACTCCGTTAGGGGAACAGGGAGTAATTATACAGTCTCCCTGAACCCGTACAACTGATTCCAACGAAATAATTAGTTGCTCAAGTATGAATGAACTCCTTCTTCTGCTTCATAAAAAAGTTATATATTCTCTCTTTAACTCTCAGTTCAATTCAATCTTATTTTATCGTTTGGATCAGGGTGCTATTCCTGGAATTCCTCTGCACACTGTCCATGTTCTTCCTGCAAAACAAGATTCCCCTGATCATCATTTCTCTTCGGATCAACTCTCACTCCATTTGGATAATCTTCGAAAAGACCCTCAAGGCATTGCCCTTATTACTTCTGAGAATTTATTAGGCTGCATCGTTTCAATTCAAAAAAAAACCTATTTAATAGAATTTACTTCACCTAAAACCCTGTTTAATTTTCAAGAATTTGGAGAGAAACAACTTCTGAGACTCCACACCGATATACAAGCTTATACTTACGCCCTTGCCAATATACTATCAAGGGAACATTTGATCAAAGACATGATTGAGCTTTGCTTTGATGCTATGACTAATGCATTAATCCTGCTTCATCCAGAAACCCACGATCACAGCAAACGCGTTCAGCTGATTGGGAAATTGTTATTAAAAAAACTGCTGGAGCAAGACTTTAAGGGTGTCAGGCAGCTAGAAAATGAAAAAGAAGTAGAGTTGCTTCAATACGTTGGGATGGAAATGGCATCACTCACATTTCTCTTGCATGACTATGGCAAATTAACATCGATGGGAGGCATTCTTCATAGCAAGAAAAGCCTGACTAGAGAAGATAAGATTATTGTAACGAAACATCCCCTCGATGGTTGCAAAGCTATCGAAAAACTAATAGACACCCATAAACGAGACCCTATGCTTACAGAAATACTTATTCTTGCAAAAACCGTTTGTTTGAATCATCACGAACATTACGATGGAACTGGTTATCCTAATTCAAAAAGAGGAGGAGACATCCCCCTCCTCGCACAAATAGCCACCGTCGCTGATGTGTACGATGCACTACTCTTTCCTAGAAGCTATAATAAAATTTCCCTTCCTAAAGAAGAAATGATTAAAGAAATGCTCTCCCTATTCGGCGGGAAATTCAACCCTACCCTTAAACCCTATTTCGAAGAATGCCTATCGGAAATTAACGAGATCCTAGGGAAACACTCCGAAAAGCAATTTAGTCTTAGTCCATCCTCAACTTACCCCTGATAAGGCTCAAACTCACTGTCAAGGGAATCTTTCTTAGAATCCAAATCCAGAACAATCCCCGCCGAATACCCCTCATTCTTCACGGGAGCACCTGAACCTGACACAGTGGATTTTTTGACTTGAATCACGTTCTGGACAGAAGAAGATGTCTTGAAGTAATCTACCATCTCTCTCATGCTCCCCGCTTGGCTGGACAGCTCCTCAGACGTTGTGGCCATTTCTTCGGAAATCGCCGCGTTCTCCTGCACCACCTGATCCAGTTGCTGAACAGCTTTGGTAATCTGTTGCGCACCGATATTCTGTTCCTGGCTCGCCGCAGAAATCTCCTGAACCAGCTCGGCGGTTTTCTGTATGTCAGGCACCAGCTTATCTAGGAGCACACCAGCCTGCTCGGCTACATCGGTGCTGGATTCAGACAGCTCCGTGATCTCGGCTGCGGCCTGTCGGCTTCGTTCCGCCAGCTTGCGCACCTCAGCCGCCACCACCGCAAACCCTTTGCCGTGCTCTCCCGCCCGTGCGGCTTCAATCGCCGCATTGAGTGCGAGCAGATTAGTCTGACGGGCGATTTCCTCAATCACCGCGATTTTACGCGCGATTTCTTTCATGGCGGTCACCGCACCCGTCACAGCTTTTCCCGTTGTTTTGGCGTCTTGTGCGGCTTGCGAAGCGATTTGCTCTGTACGCTGGGCGTTTTGTGAGTTCTGCTTGATGCTCGCACCCATCTGCTCAATCGACGCCGAAACCTGTTCCGTTGAGGCGGATTGCTCGGATGTGCCCTGAGACAAGGACTGTGTCCCCGAACTCATCTGTGTGCTTCCTGACGCGACGTTCTCGGCCGACTTTGCAATCTCTTTCACAACCTCTGAAAGCTTATTCACCATCTGGACACAAGACTGGCGAAGCAAGTCATCTTTTGATAAAGGAACAATCTTTACAGCGAGATCCCCGCTAGCGACACGGTCAATCGATTCCGCCAGCCGACGCTGTGATGATACAATCTCCATTATCGCTTTCTGAAGCACTCCTATCTCATCCGAACGATCCACTGATACGGATACGGATACATTTCCAAGAGCCATCTGTCCGGCAATCTTCGAGATGTGTTCCAGTGGCGTTGTAATTCGTTTTTGTATCAACACAATAACTACTCCCAGACACACGACGCTGAGGCCAAACAGAAAAATCTGCGTCTTCTTCAGCTGATCAACATGACGTTCCGCAAACTCCGCCGCAGCCAGTACTGCGACATCCGTCTTCTCAAAAAATGCCTCGCTACTGCTAAATAACAACCCCACGTTTGAAGGATCCTTGCGATGATTGAGAATGTCCTGTTTGAGTGAAAGCCATCCGTCATTGACGACATTTATTCTCGCAAGATAATTCTGATCGGTAATCCTCGGAATTTTTAACTCGGCATCCCCATTCAGCAAAGCATGAATAAACTTTTCAACCTTGGCAATCAGCTTATCCGAGGGGGAGCCATAAATCTCCAGTTTTACGAGCCGTTGAGCCGCGCCTCTGATGATTCCTGTGGAATTGACCACTCTCCCGTCATCCGCCATGATATTCAGCTGCGAAAAAACAATCACGATATTCAATCCCGCCAATACAAACCACGCCCCCACCGCGACCTGAACTAACACCTTAACGCGGATTTTACTTAACATATTGATCCCCCCTCTATTTCTACCGTTTGAATGATTCGCGGAATATCCACCACCATGGCAAGGCTTCCATTGCCCAAGATGGTCACCCCTGATAATCCCTTGACATTTTTATAGTATTTCCCAAGCGATTTAATAATAATGGGCAGTTCACCAATGACCTTATCCACCACAATCCCCACCTTGAGCCTATTGCTATTCACAATCACAATCTGCTCAACTCCTGTATGGGCTCCGTTAATTTGAAAGTACTCCTTCAGAAAGAAATAAGGGATCATTTCATTTCGAAGACTAATCAGCTGACTCTTGCTACCGGGACTCTTCACATGCTCTGACAGTTCAACACACTCTTCAATAGCGGACAAAGGGATAATATACATGCTCCCCAGAACGTCCACCAGCAATCCATCGATAATAGCCAGCGTAAGCGGTAAGCGAAGAGAAATCGTGGTGCCTTGACCTTGTTTGGACTGAAGATCGATCGCCCCCTGCATGTCCGTAATCGCCCGCTTGACCACGTCCATCCCTACCCCTCTTCCCGACAGGCTCGAAATAGCCTCCGCAGTCGAAAATCCGGGCATGAAAATAAGATCCAATGCCTCTTTGTCAGACAAAATTTTGTCAGAAGGAATGAGCCCCTTCTCAATTGACTTCGCTTTTACTTTTTCAAGATTGATTCCCGCACCGTCATCCTCGATATCGATACAAATATCCGCGCCGGAATGCGACGCTGCAAGTCTGATGGTTCCTTTTCTTGGCTTTCCAAGCGACTCACGAACCGCTGGAAGCTCCAATCCGTGATCAATCGAGTTCCGGATAATATGAAGAAGCGGATCTGACAATTTCTCGATAATCGTTTTGTCAATCTCTGTCTCGGATCCCGTGATCTCCAGATCCACTTCTTTGCCCAATGACGAAGCAAGATCTCTTACCAATCGTCGATATTTGTTAAAAATAGTCCCCACCGGCAACATGCGGATGTTCATCGTATGGTCGCGAAGTTCCCATGACAGATTCTCCACCTTTTCCGAGATCAGCATCAACTCTACATCACTATGGGTTTGACTGTATTGACTGAGCTGATCCTTCACCGTGATTAGTTCCCCTACCAAGTTCACAAGCTTATCCAGCTTTTGGAACGGAACCTTTACATTGGCGATTTCATCTGGACTGGCAGGGGGAGACGTCGCCTCCGTCGAAAGCTTCTTCACTGGCAACGATGGACTGGAAGAGGCTTGTATCGGGCTTGACGGCAACGCAACAGATTCCGGTTGGGAACCCTGCTGCTGATACCGTGCGAAAAGCCTCTTAACCGTTTCATCCGCCGGAACGGTATCCGGGGTAATCGGTTCAATTTTCAAGGTCGCTTTCGCCTCGTCAATGAACAGGAAAATACACTGAATCGGCTCAATCCCATCCGCTGATGTGGTAATCATTGTCCAAGAAAAATAACTCATGGCAGGATCCATCTCGTCCAGAAGCGGGATATCCCCTATATCCAGCTCTATTTCACAGCGTCCAATATGGTGGCACTCTTCGAGAATCTCTATGACATCAATACCCGAACTGAAAATATCGATCTGCGGAATAAACTTAACCCAGAAAACTGTATCACTTTTTTTGGCAAAAATAGCATTTTTCTCTGTAGAAACATACAAGTCTCTCAAACACTCAATGAGCATGGCAGACTCATCAACCGCCTCATCCCCCACTTGCGCCGAAAACATTTTTTTCATAAGATCACAGGCGTTAAGGGTTAAGCTGATTGATTCCGGATTGAGAGTAAGGGTTCCTTTCCTGACGAATTCGAAAAAAGTCTCAAACTCATGCGCGAACGTACCGATATCGGCATACCCGAACATCTGTCCGCCCCCTTTAATGGAATGCATGGCGCGAAAAACCTTGTTAATTTCCTCCAAATCCGAGGGATTGTCTTCCAGTTTCAGCAACGAGTCTTCAATTGTTCTGAGATGCTCATTGCTTTCTTCAAGAAATTGTTCAACGATATTCTCATCCACTTCCATGTCAGTTACCATCAACCCTCTCCAGACGCTCCGTCACAATCAATGAGGAACACCCAATAGCTGTCAACCGACGTTTGATCAACTCAGGAATCGGCTCATCCAGCACAAAGTCTTTTTTGCAAGACTGAGCAGTCTTTGACGCGGAAATAATCACCTGCAGATTGGCAAGATCCATTCCTTCCGTCTGGCTTAAGTTGAGGATCACCGCAGGAGCAACCTTCTTGAACGCGCCTGAAAGGGCGTCTTTCAGCGCGACACAGCTCTCTGCATTGAAATTACCGGCACAATGCACGGTTATGCTTTTCTTGGTCGACTTGTCTGTAATGGTATACATCTAAGTGCCCATCTCCTCATCCGCCCCGCCCTCGTCATCCTGTCTGGCCAAAACCCTGAAATACTGGGCCATCTCTTTCATCCCGTCGGCCTGATTGGCAAGTTCCTCAGCGGTAGCCGATAACTCTTCGGAGGTCGTAGCATTTTGCTGAACCACCTGATCCAGTTGATGAACGGCTTTCGTAATCTGTTGCGCGGCGATATCCTGTTCCTGGCTCGCCGCGGAGATCTCCTGTACAAGTGCTGCGGTTTGTTGAATATCAGGAATCAGTTTACTCAGGAGAACACCAGCCTGTTCCGCCACACCAGTACTGGACTCAGAAAGATCGGTGATTTCAGAAGCGGCCTGACGGCTCCGTTCTGCCAGCTTTCGCACCTCAGCCGCCACGACCGCGAATCCTTTGCCATGTTCTCCCGCCCGAGCCGCTTCAATGGCAGCGTTGAGCGCAAGCAAATTGGTCTGACGGGCGATTTCCTCTATCACGGAAATCTTTTGAGCAATCTCCTTCATCGCACCAACCGCTTTGGTCACGGCCTCTCCCGTGGTTCGGGCATCCTTCGCGGCCTGCGCGGCGATCTGCTCGGTTCGCTGGGCATTCTGCCGATTTTGTTTGATACTCGCTCCCATTTCCTCAATGGAAGCAGAAACCTGTTCCGTCGAGGATGATTGCTCAGACGCGCCGGAGGACAGAGCTTGCGTACTGGCACTCATTTCCGCGCTTCCTGTAGCTACATTCCCCGCCGACGTGATCATTCCATATATCACCTCTGAGATTTTGTGAACCATGCTGGCACAGGCCTGCCGCAACACATCTCCCTTGGACAACGACTCAATCTGAATCGTAAGATCCCCGGAAGAGACTTGATCCATCGACTCAGCCAAGGTCTTTTGTGAAGCGACGATGGAAGAAATAGCTGTTTGTAATTGCCCGATCTCATCCTTTCGATCTACCGCCAGTTCACAGTCCATATTACCCACCGCGACCTGATTTGCAACCTGCACCATTTTATTCAGAGGCCGGGTGATACTCCAAATCACCCCTGTCGCAAGGATGCCACTGAGACACACCACCACCAGCGTTAAGACCAGTTGAGCTCGCCGTGTAAACGTGATTTTTCCCGAAAGGCCATCCATCTCCTTCTTCAATCGTGCTTCCGTCGTCAGCTGAAGCTGTTTCATGTTGTCCCCCAGCCGCTGCGACTCCGCATCGAAGTCCTTCATATAGCGATTTCCCGCATCACGACCTTTCTGGATATACGCATTCGCCATAAGTTTTCCTGTTGAATAATAAGCCTCAAAACTGGTGTTCATTTTGTCAATAACGGACTTCGCGTCACTGCCGACTTCCGGATAAATCAAGCCGATATTCGTATGATAAACACCTGTCCATTTTTCCGCTTCATCATAGCCGTCGGTAAATCCTGTCGCGGATACATCCGTCAGCCACTGCTGAACCTGGAAAATAGCGGTGCGAACCTCCAGTGTCCGGGTAAGAAGAGGGATATCACTGCTGACGACCTTCTTAAAATGACTCTGGAAGACTTGGTATTGACGGTTATTCCACGACATCATAAACAGAAGCGAAACCATCAAACAGGCCACCAGCAAGTATAGTCGACTCTTGATTGTCATTCGCGCCCCCCTATATTCCACTGGGGGTGGAGGCACTTACCGCGATCAACTCCTCATCCGAAAAAATCCGATCAATGTCCAGAATAATAATAAACTTCTCATCATGCCGCCCCATTCCCCGAATAAACTCGGTCTTCAAACGGGAACCAATTTTCGGAGGGGGACCAATCTGTTCGGGTTCAAGATCCATGACTTCCTGAACAGAGTCCGCGAGTGCTCCCAGGATCGTTTGCTCGCCATCCACCTTCATTTCGATAATGATCACACAGGCACTCACCGACATCTCTGTCTCGGCCATTCCAAACTGACGCTTCAGGTCAACCACCGGCACGACATTTCCCCGCAAATTGATCACTCCACGCATAAACGAAGGTGTCCGGGGAACGGGTGTCACCGACGTAAACTCAAGCACCTCATGAATTCTCGAAATCTCAAGCGCGAAAATTTCCTCATCCAGATTGAACGTCAAATACTGTGTCATCGTCATCCCCTCCTTTTATGCGGCTTTGTACTGCTCGAAGTCATCATCCAGATTCGTCGGTTCATCAGAAATGTGGTTCAAGTCTAGGACAATCCCCTGACCATCCTCCCTGACAGGGCGACTCACCGAAGCGGACACAGAGGAAGTTTTTAATTTTTTCCCAGCTTTCCGTCCGTTCGTGATCCTGAAATATTGCACCATTTCTCTCATACCATCCGCCTGATTAGCCAGTTCCTCAGCGGTAGCGGTCAGCTGTTCCGAGGTGGCTGCGGTTTGTTGCACGACCTGATCCAGTTGCTGAACAGCTTTGGTAATCTGTTGCGCGCCAATATTCTGCTCTTGGCTCGCCGCAGAAATCTCCTGCACCAACTCAGCGGTTTTCTGAATGTCAGGAACCAGCTTATTCAGAAGTACACCAGCCTGCTCGGCCACATCAGTACTGGATTCGGACAGCTCCGTAATCTCAGCGGCGGCCTGCCGGCTTCGTTCCGCCAGCTTACGCACCTCAGCTGCCACCACCGCGAACCCTTTACCGTGCTCTCCCGCCCGCGCGGCTTCAATCGCCGCATTGAGCGCGAGAAGATTGGTCTGACGGGCGATTTCCTCAATCACCGCGATCTTACGCGCGATTTCCTTCATGGCGGTCACGGCTCCCGTCACAGCCTCTCCGGTTGTCTTGGCGTCTTGCGCGGCTTGCGAAGCAATTTGCTCTGTGCGCTGGGCGTTTTGTGAGTTCTGCTTGATGCTCGCACCCATCTGCTCAATCGACGCCGAAACCTGTTCCGTCGCGGACGATTGCTCGGAAGCTCCCGATGACAGGGACTGCGTGCTGGCACTCATCTGCGAACTTCCTGACGCGACATGCTCTGAGGACGCTGTAATTTCATTCACAACTTCTGCGATTTTGCCAACCATATTGGCACAAGCCTGGCGCAAGACATCGTTTCTGGACAAAGGCACAATCTGCACCGTCAAATCCCCTGACGCCACCTGATTCATCGACCCAGCTAGATCTTTAATCTTATCAATCATGTTGACACAGGACTGGCGCAACACATCCCGACTGGACAAAGGAATGATCTGCACGGTTACATCTCCTGCGGCGACTTTGTCCAACGACACCGCCAGTTGCTGTTGCGAAACGACCATCTCCTGCATGGCCTTCTGCAAAACACCAATTTCATCATAACGATCCACCTCTACCGACAGATCCACATTCCCCGTCGCGAACTCTCTGGCGACAGCGGACACTTTCGCGAGCGGTGTCGCGATCCGCTTCTGACTAATCAGTACGATAACAGCAAGACATAATAGATTCACGAGAAATAACACAATTTGTGTGGTCTTGAGTTTAGCTACATTGGACTCAGCTGCATCCTGTGCCGCCGACACCGCAGAATTGGTTTTCACAAAAAACGCTTCGCTGTTCTTATAGAGCGTATCGGCTGTCTGCGGATCCTTCCTGTAATTGTAAATATCCTGCTTTAGCGCGAGCCAGCCCTCGGAAACATCATTCATCTTCGTGATAAAACCAGACTGAGTCGCTTTGGGAATCTTCAATTCCGAATCCCCCTCAAGCAAGGCGCGAATGATATTGTCTATCTTCGCGATGGTTTTGTCTGAAGGGTCATTGTGCAACTCAAACTTCATCAGCTGTTGTGTCGCCCCCCTCACAATACCGGAATAGTTAACCACCTTCCCGTCACTTGCCATTCTGTTCAACTGATAAAAGACCACCCCCACGTTAACCAGTGCCAATGCGAACAGCACCCCGACAGCACCCTGCAACAATACTCGGATCTGGACTCTATTTAACATTTCCCCACCCCTTTCAACCTATCCCTACTCTATCGTAATCGACTTACAGTTTTGATTCACCGCAAACCAATTCATGACGAGTATACTTAAATCACCCTCGTCAATACATCAAACAGCTTTTCCTTGTTAAACGGCTTGACAATAAAATGCTTCGCCCCCAGCGAGATTGCCTTCTTAACACGCATCATATCCCCCATCGCGCTACACATGAGCACCTTGGACTTCGGACAAGCCTTGATGAGATCGGGTAGTAGCGTGAGTCCATCCAGCCCCGGCATCGTGATGTCCAAGGTAATGAAGTCAAGTTTATCGGCAAGGGGAGCAACTTGTTCAATGGCTCTCAGGCTTTCGTTGCACTCTCCCGCCACTTCCATCCCAAACCCAACGAGAAACCGGGACAAAATTTTGGTCATCGCAGGCGAGTCGTCAATCAGGAATATCCGAAACGGCAAACCGTCATCGCGAGTCCCAATGGTAAACGTTTCAAAGTTTGAATGAATAACCATATGATAAGCATGGTAAGACATTTCCATTAAAATTAAAAGGGTATTTTTAGTGAAATTTGATAAGTTAGGGTAAACAAGGAGAAGTTTGTTGTATACTCTTAAATTGTATGCAAGATGTATGGGACTTATTAGATTCGGAAACCCTTCTTCGTACCGTTGAGGGCATCTTGGCGGTCAAGCTCGCGAACTTGATCGTTCCACGCAACAGCTATATCAATCGTGTTTTTGAACTCAAATCTGTTGATCAAGAAAAATTCATCGTCAAATTTTACCGTCCTGATCGATGGAACAAGGAAACTATTTTATCAGAACATCATTTTCTTATGGCCTTGTCTGCTCAGGAAATTCCCGTCATACCCCCTCTCATTATCCAGGATAATAGTATTTTTGAGTTTGGAAATATTTTCTTCACTATTTTCCCCAAGATAGGCGGACGTGCGGTGGATGAGCTAGATAAGGAGGCATGGGCACTTGTGGGGCGCTTACTCGCGCGAACACATACTATCGGGGCCACACTTCAGGGATCACAAAGAGCACCGTGGACTCCGGCTTATGTCACGGAAATGACCAC
This sequence comes from uncultured Candidatus Marinamargulisbacteria bacterium, assembly GCA_964358175.1. Classification (GTDB taxonomy): domain Bacteria; phylum Margulisbacteria; class Riflemargulisbacteria; order GWF2-35-9; family GWF2-35-9; genus CAYHOI01. The sequence goes on from CAYHOI010000004.1 coordinate 38,251, forward strand.
CCGTTTATTGCTTAACAGCGATCTGCTCCCAGCTGACTTTCGTAAACCTTTTGAACAGAGCACCCACTTGTTTCTGAAGATCGCTTCGCCTCTTTTGGAAAAGGAGCCCAGATCTCTCATTCACGGCGACTGTCATTTGGGGAATCTACTGCATCGTCCAGGTGAAGGAATATTCCTAGTGGACTTCGACGATTGTTGCATCGGCTCCCCAGCTCAAGATCTATGGATGCTTCTACCCGGTACTCCTGAAGAATGTCTACCTGAAATCGAATGGTTTCTGGAGGGATACTCGGTGTTTCGGGATTTCCCTCTCTCTTCCTTAAAGACCATTCCCTTTCTGCGAATCATGCGAAGACTTCATTACGCAGGATGGTGTGCCATGCAACGACATGATCTGGGGTTTCACTCTCATTTTCCTGAATGGGGCTCCCCTAGATATTGGAACGAGCTGATTCGCGATATCCAGAGCACGCTGTACTAGGTGGAAAGGGCGAAACCTGTCTGTAGGGGAACGAAAGAGCCTAGGGTGGGCAGGCCAACTAAATAACAACCAGAAAATAAAAGTGGGATTTTTTGTTTTTCCTGTCGATATATATGTATGACCTATTTTCGAATAATTTCCTTAAGACTAGATAACCCCCAGCAAAAATTTCATTTGCTACACGGCACCCTTTGCGGGGCTGACAACCTTACCCCGGAGCTCATTGACGACTTAATCTGTTTCATGAAAATAGAAAACAACTCCCCTGATGTGGTGTTTTATCCGTTTGCCAAAGATGAACACCCAACTTTGTCCCCCAGCAATGTAACAGCCTTAGAGGCAACTTTTCAAGGCTCACCTATTGTATGTCGCCCTCCGAACAAAATTCGACAGGAAAGACTCGCTTTTCTTTTGAATCAAACACTAACAAACTCCTTTGACCTTTATCCTGTCCTAAATAATGAGAACAAACTTTGTGGCGTACTTAAAGTTGATCAAATGCCTGGAGAAGGGCATCAATATTCCGAAAAAACGTGGCGTTTAGTTCTCAAATTAAGCACATTCTACAAAAACATAGCCTCAACAAACCTCAGCGAACCCGAATCCCCTCGATGTAAACGTGAAAAAAGAAGACCTGCGAGAGAAAAAACTCGACCCCCAACAAGATTCCCAACAACCAAGGCAAATATGTTTTTGCATCCAAAGGGTATAGCCAGTGAATTTGGAGAAGTTCCTGATATGGTTCTTCACCTTCTTTCAGAGCCTCTCACTCCTTTTAAAATTCTGCCAAAAACGGCAATTGCGCTCATTGATCTACTTCACAAAAGCATGAGTCCGAGTCTTAATGACACCCCTGGAATGCCTATTCAACACCTGGCGCCTCACCAGCAGGAGCATCTGCGAAGGGCAATATTTATTGCAATTGCACTTTCCAATCAAACCAAACCTAGGTTAATCGAAAGTATGCGACAGGATCTCAAAAATGTACTCGAAGGCAAAGAAATCAGAGGCACCCACCTAGAGTTCCCCGTAGCCCCTGCAGCCACGGATAACTCCTTAACTGTAGCTGACGTCCTCTCTCAACCGGGCAGCAGTTCCTATCAGATCTTGCTTTCATACCTCAAAGGCTTTTCTTCAATCACTATTTGCTACGACCATACTCTCAACAAATCTGTCTTGGTAGAGGCCTTGACCCTGGCAAACTATCTCGGAATTTCAGTAAAGTTTGAGCTTGAATTCTCTGCTACAATTGGTGAAGAAGTCACTCAAAATAATAAAACAGCTCACCGCTTTCATTTCAGGCTGAAGTTGCCGAACCCGACATCAGCGGAGTATGAAGATTTGACAAATAACTCCGACTTTATCCATTTGTTCTCTCAAATCAACAAAAATCAAGCTTCTAAAAAAAGCGTGCTCGACAAACTTCTCTCTGAGTTCAATTTCCGATTTCTGCCACTGGACTTTGAGAATCACTTATTCAGAACTGAATTGCAACTATCGGAATTGACTCTTCCCTTATGTAGAGAATTATTGTCACTTTCAGAGGATATCCCGCTATCAAAATGGCATTTAGCACTTGCTCTTCAGAAGCATCTAAAGAATATTATCGTAGCCCGAGAAGATGCAATCAAAAGCTACGTTCTTGCACCCAACACATTTCGAGAGAAGTGGTTGTTGTTGAAAAACATCAGACATCTTCGTCGCATGGCATCCTCTCAGTCCATTTTGGATACAACGTATTTTCAGGGCCCTCTAGATTACATTGCAGAAATAGATTTGGCTAGGTTAAAGAAATTGCAGGAGGTTGGAAATAATATTTCTATAAGCAGTTTTTATCCTTTTACCCCCGAAAACATCGCCCTGATTCAAGCGAACTCTTTTCTGAAAACGTGCCCTGTTTCATTCTTTTTGTCGGGCAAGGAGTCCTTCGAGCAAGCACCTACAACAAGTCTGACTGAAGGCGCCGTGTGTCACCAAGAAGACCAAAACGAGGATATCTATGTGAATCACCTGGTCTCCTTGGGCATACCTTCATTTATTGCCCAAAAGGGTTACTCCTTAACTTCAGGCGTTACAAATACAATTGAAAAATACCGACACACAAAAAAGTGGATCAGCTCCATCCCATTGGTTCGTGCTGCATTAGAGGCTCATCTCTATCAATACGCCATGATGGGGCTGCCCCTTCTCCCCCAGACCTTCGATCTGCCTCACACATTCGGTCTTACTAAGCTTTTAATATGGCAAGGGCTCACGGCCATTCGTAATTTTGCAACGGATCTGATTAGCTTCAAAGGTCTTCACTTGGTTAACTATACGAAGCTAAGCACCTCGGTGGCATTAACGACCTGGTCCATCCCGATATCGATGATGATCGCCAGCTGGATCCTCTGCATGGACATCGCAGGCCCATTCATGTCCTCGCTTCCCAAATTTCTAGCAAATCCAAGTCTCCTCGCGTTAATAGGAGTCTCACTCGGTGATGGCGTTTGGCAGTTCATTCACAACACCTACCGGGGAATAGACCCAGCCACGCGATTTTGGAATTCCACTCGTGGGCCCATGAGCTTAATTCTCGGGATCCCACTTCTACTTTATTACCAAGGAGGACACACTGGCATCGCAGGATTCGATATTGCTTTAGCAGCAAAATGTACCAGAGAAACACTGGGAGCCATCATCGCCTACATCAATTATCGAAAAAAATATTACCCTCGTCATATTCTTAGCTTCCTTCAACTATTTCCTGAGTTAAACGCCACCTTGAACAAAAACATTTTATTTTGGGATATTATGAAAGATTGGCCAAAATTGCAGCTCAGTGAAATCGCTGAAGAGCTCAAGCGCTCCGGCGCAGACCCAAAAAAGTTTTCCTGGGAACGTCTATTATTAATGAATGGGTTTAGCCGGCTAGCCCCCAAAGTGATTAACAGAAAACTGCTTCTGCGCTACTTGGAGAAAAGTGGCATGCTTTCTAGCACTGGGGAAATATGCTATCAGGAGGATCAATGGACTTCTGCCAAGCTTCCACTTCTGGAAAATTCTAGACTAATCGCGAGTTTTGGTTTGAATCCTGCAAATAGCGAGAAGGCCTGGAGAACTCTTTCAAGCTCTGTCCTGCGATCAGTCCGAAAAGACATGATCGCTTATGATACCTCTGTGCGCCTTAATACACTTTATAAGTACATTGCACGAGAAAAGTTCCTTTCTCAGAATACAACCCTTTCCTATGCACCACTCTGGGATTTGCTTTATATCTTGTACAAGCAAAAAGGAGAAACAGCTTTTGTGGAGCAGTTCCAATCATGGATAAAGAAGTTGTCCTCTCATTCATCCTCTATTCAGCTTGCCGAACTCAGCGATATCCTCGCAGATATCTCAAAAACAATACGCAAAGATGATTTTTTTGATAAGTTGAAAGCTCTCATCGAGGAAAATAAGAAGAACCCCGACTTACAGAAAATACTTAAGAAACTATTGAGAGGACTAGAAGATGCTGTTCCTCGTTTATTGGATATTATAAATAAATTACAAAAAGAAATCTTGCGCTATACAAGAACCATAACTTCATAAAGTGGCTATCACCATCTGAAGTATTTGGATGCGTTTTGAGTCATCGGCCGTTGCCCAGCTCATTAAACTCTGAACCAGTGGATCATACTTCTTTTCATTTTCATTAAATCTGTCGGCAAAGTGTTTCAAAAGTTCCGTCGCTTTTTCTGGTTTCCTCCGAGCAGTTAGCTCCTCCCCATAAAGCGCAGTTAGCTCCTCCCAATAAAGCAAGGTTGCGTAGGCCTTCACTTTTTTGTTCGCGAGAGCCCCCTCCGATAAAAATTTTAAACTATCGGGATTAACCCCAGAATAACCCGTCATTGCCTGAGCCAGAGCGTTAAAGAAATGTTGAGCAAGTGCTACATTGGTAACTTGAGCCAAGATATCAGGATAATTCTTGAGCTGAGCAAGTAGATTTAAGTTCCTTGTAAAATAAGAAATTGCATGATGGCAAATATTTTCTGCAATTTTCGGTGCCGGAGAGGTAAAATTTTTTGTCCGTCGATATTTTTCAAGCTCCACTCTAAGCCGAAGCAAATAGAACTCCTTATATACGCTTGCATCCGTCGTCTTCTCCATGAGTGGATTGAGCTTCTCGAGCAAACTAGCCATCATCCTTAAAAGCTTACATGCACCTGAAGAATCTTTTTTATTCGATGATTCTGTCAAAGTCGACAACTCTATCTTGATCTCAAGTTGTTTGATCAACTGAAAAAATAATCCAAGCTCTTCTTGGTGAGTGCTCAAATAATTTTGAGCCAAGTCTTGATCGATTAAATTCAGCATTTGCGCATTGGCACATAAGATTTCATCTTCGGTTAACCCTATATTTTCTGTCAGACAACCTTTAATTTCCTTAGAAATAAGCTTAAAATTAGCTTCCTGTTGCTGAACCTTTTGCAACTTCACAGGATCCCTATAGACAGTCAGGGTTCTGGGGTCAAAGGGGGCACATGCTTCGCAAATTTCTCCCGCCTTAACGGGCAATCTCATCTCAGAACGAGATTTTGGAGCCCCGCTGGAGATATTCCACATTTTCAAAACTTTATCGGAAATCATGCTTGAGTAAACGTTCGCCATACTAATATATCGGCAATAAATAGACAAAAAATCATGAATTTTAAGTATCCTTATATCTTTCGATCTCTTTTTCTCTGCCAAACCTCAAAATAAACAATCCACGAAAGCAGCACACATGCTATACTGCCTCCAAATAAAAAATAGGAGGTAGTAGATTATGGCAGAAGTAGGACTCAATAAACCGGTTAAGTTGAAAGAGACTCTGGCGAAGTTTTGCGGTGCAAAAGCTCTCCCAAGAACAGCAATTACGCAGAAATTATGGGATTACATTAAAGCAAAGAAGCTTCAAGCGAAGACAGAAAATGGTAAAGCTGAGGGTGCGGGAAAGTACATCGTCGCCGACGATACCCTGCTGTCTCTTTTTAAAGTTACAAAGGTAACTAGCAAAGCTTCAGGAAAGGTCACCGATTTTACTGGTCTTAAAGTTGGACAAACGATCAACATGCTTCAACTGGCTTCAGTGGTTGGCGCGAATATAGAGTAATGCCTTTATCCTAAGACTTAATTGTTCCAAAAAACAATTAAGTCTTAGTTGCTTGCAGTGAGATAGTCGAAGTCCTACGGGTTTTCAGGTTTCTGAAATATAATTATTATCATTTAAACCAATAGTTGTATGGAATTCGTTGACTTTTCCCTCAAAAATAACCAAGGTCACAAAGTGACATCCTAGGTCAATCCCAACCGTCTTATTCCCCATAATTAGAATTGCTGAAAAAAGATCAATTCGTTAGACAAAGGCTCCATCTAGCCGCATCATTTTAGTGTCGTCGCTTCGCTCCGATGACACCTAGTCCCTTTACCCATCACGGACCGGTACCTTTTAGGCGTCACTCACTGGATACTTTCACAGGAATCGGCAGTTATTAATTGATCCAATTTTTCAATGTCCATCCCTATACCTTCAAATACGTGAGCTCAAAGGCTTTGCACTTACGAAACTTCTGGTTCCGGTTGCTCAGCGATAAAGCATTATTCATATCATACTGTTGATAGATAGTGTCTGAGTTGAAACTATCGCGATTCAAGTGCCACTAGGCAAGCAGCCTAAA
>CAYHOI010000005.1:0-40437 GCA_964358175.1 uncultured Candidatus Marinamargulisbacteria bacterium
GAGGGCGGATAGAGGCGGAATTATTCGGCATTAAATCCCATAATGAGAATTGCTGAGATCACATGCTCAATACATAACTGACTCGCACCCCCGTCGCATAGATATCAGTCCAATGGGAGGCCTTTTTGGCTTCATGGCTCATCAGTTCTTGCCAGGTCATAGTAGGATTCTTCAGAAAGGGGTTCCAGTCAAGCTTTTGCATAGATAATGAGAGAGACTCTGCATAGAGCTCAAGCAGAGATTGTGTCGGACAGGTAAGAATTGTTAAGTTTGTATCCGTCTTTCGAACAATATGTGGTACATGGTAAGACTGTTTGTCTGATTGAGTGAGGCTATGAAAGAGTAGGGGAAGCTCAAAAGTCTCCGGCTTAATGCGTGACAAAATGTCAGGACTGTCTTTGCCCTGAATGGCGCAGTAACTTGCTGTAAAGGTGTCCAGGATAATAGCCTCACGCGCAATGCGCTTCATCTCTCTTAAAATGGAGTATGGATCTGGTAAATAATACAGTAGGCCAAGACAAAGAATCGTATCAAAACATTTGTCCGGCAGGGTCTTCAAAATGTCCATGACATTGCCTACCATAAATGTGTAGGACTCAGGGATAGTCCCTTCATCACTAAATAATGCATTCGCGTGGCTAATTAGCTTGGGATCACTGTCAAGTCCTGTGACATGTCTGGCAGCTAACTTCAGAGCCAGCATAGACCATGTCCCGAAGTGACATCCGAGATCTAAAATGGTTTTGCCGGAAATGAATGTCCGATTGTTTGCGAGGAGTATCGTCCCGCGAATGTTTACGGCCTCAACATGATAGGGGACAGCCCATCGATGCTTACGTGTATCATGGACAATGAATGGGGAGTCCTCTGAAAAATAGTTCTCCATGGTGGGTGATTATAGGTTCTGAACTGTTGATGTCAACTGGATAATATGCGAGTTTTGTGGCCTTTGATTTTGCTATTTGCAAATTTTAAAACCATGTATTAGAATGGAATCACTGAATTGGGGGTCGGTTAAAGATGATGAATGACAACGAGGTGTTTTATGGTTGAGGTCAATCCAGGCGATCAAGTCAGGGCTCAGAGTTTTGTTGTCGAGTACCTCGATGTTATCCGTACGAATGTCATTGAGATTTCACATAAACGTAACACCCTCAAGTCTCGAGTGAAACAGATTTCCCAGACCCATAAAATTGCCAAAGACTTTGCGAACTACATTTCTTTATTCTTAATGGTGACAAAAACGGTCTTTATTGAAAATAAAATATGGAAAGTTAATGAAACTTTAGCTGAAAAATTAAATCGACCCGGATTCCTCTCTAGAAATATATTCAAGTTCCTCTCTTTTACACGAGATTATAATGAGTATTATAAGTCTCCTCTTGTTTTTAATACTATTTATTCCAACAATGACTTTGAGGTTGTGAATAAAAGAAAAAGTATTCTGAGGACACTTGGAAGTATGCTTGAAGAGGAAAATATTGCATTTGAAAGTTTTTATCAAACCGTAAGCAGAAGATATGCCTATTTCAGGGACTTCAATAACCCCTCAAACTTCTATTACACGAAGGGCGAAGTGTTTAGCAATAAACAGTTTATTTTCATTTTTGTCTTCAAGACGCTTAATTTTTTGGGTGTGGTTCAGCTGGAACGCAAAGGGAAGGTTATGTCTGATTACTATTTCAAATTTACAGAGTTCGGAAAGCAAATGATTTCAGATTTTATGATCAATGAAACGATGCATAAACGTCAGATTTCTCCTTCTGAGAAGCGAGTTGTTATTCCTTACAATGTCATAGAGAAAACCGGTAATCATAGGGATACCCTGAATAGAATGTTCAACGAATGGATCCCTAACAGAAAGTCTGTCTTTATATTATCTCCTGTCACTTTCTTGAATGAACATGATCGCGATAGAGATTTTCTTGCAACCGTGCGAGGAGGAATCGTTCGCCGCGTGCAAAGTGAGAATATTCCAAATCTTCTGGTTTAAGAGTCCCTCATGAATAGTAACGAAATCATTGGTTTCCTGGAAAGAGCCTATCCACCCAATCTCGCGCTTTCCTGGGACAATGTGGGGCTGCAAGTTGGGCATCATGAACGCGAGATCCATCAGGTTGGGATAACGTTGACATTGACCCCAGAGATTCTTGAGGAGGTTATTCAGAAGAATATTCAGTTTGTGGTGACACATCACCCCCTTTTCTTTCAGCCTTTGAAGAGGATCGATCTTTCTAAACCGTCGGGTATGATGTTAGAAAAATTAATTCAACATAATATTACAGTTTATAGCCTTCATACAAATCTTGATATCGCTCGTCATGGCGTTAGCGATGAGCTGGCCAAGCTGTTTGGAATTAAGCAATCCCAGGTGATGGAAATCACGTCGCAAGCCAGTCTTTATAAACTAGTCGTTTATGTTCCTTGTGATGATTTCGAGACATTCAGATCCAACATGCTGGGAAGTCGTGTAGGGCATATCGGAGATTATTCACATTGTTCTTTCAGCATGCAGGGTGAGGGAACCTTTAAGCCCGGTGAAGGGGCGAGTCCTTACATTGGTTCAACGGGAGAGCTCTCAAAGGTGGCGGAGTTTCGGTTTGAAACCATAGTTCATCAGAGAGATTGCGAGAAGGTCATTGCTGATATGAAAAAATATCATCCTTATGAGGAGGTTGCGTATGATCTTTTTGAACTCTCTACTCTGGAGGAGCCAGAAGGGCTTGGGCGTCATGGCATTGTTACCCCTATAAACCTTTCGGAATGGGAATTTCCTATTCAGGGAACATTGAAAGGGAATACTGATTTGAAAAAGGTGATCCGTAAGGTCGGAGTGTGTGGCGGGAATGGCTCTAAGCTCATTCAAAGAGCTATCGATTTGAGGCTAGATTTGTTTGCAAGCGCAGAAATGGGCTATCATGATGAGCTTCTCGCGAAGGAAAACGACTTAACCCTTTTAGCTATTGGGCATTATGCCAGTGAGATGCCAATGATCCATCGTCTTTCAGAAATTTTGCGTGATCAATTTCAAGACTTGGACATGATCATGCTATCCTCGAAACACACGTAGCTTTTGTCGTGGAGAGTATGCTAGACTACAAGGGAAATGGTTGAGATTGGTTCGGATTTTCATCATGTTTCGCAGGCATCTTCGATTCCTCCAAGAGTGCCGCATTCGCAAGCTGGCTATTATGGAGAACCCATCATCAGTTGTGATGACTGTCCATCATCCAAGGTATGTAAAAAAATAGGCAATTATCGAAAATCTTGTGAGCCAGGGAAAATACCATCTCCCGGAGAGTTGTCGGTTGCGAAATGTCTGGCAGGCACGAATATCTTGCTCGCCAAATTGCTAGAACGAATGGGTGGACAGCCCATTCTTTGATCTATTATTATAAAAAGGGAGACTTCATTTATGTGTGGAATATTTGCATATATCGGTAAACGGCCTGCTGCCAACGTTGTGATTAGTGGCCTCAAAAAATTAGAGTATCGTGGCTATGATAGCCTCGGGATATCAACCTTGTCTGGCAAATTGAATACCTACAAGTGTGTAGGAAAAGTATCAGAGCTTGAAGAGGAGATCAGCGATAAAAAGCTAAACGGCAAAGTTGGAATTGGGCATACACGATGGGCCACCCATGGAGAACCCACCGCGATTAATGCGCATCCCCATTTGGATCGTGAAGGAAAAATTTCGATCGTCCATAATGGAATCATTGAAAACTATCAGCTCTTGAAGACTGAGTTGATTTCAAAGGGGATCATTTTTATATCTCAGACCGACTCCGAGGTCATCGTACATTTGGTTTCTCTGTATTACCGTGAATCAGGAAATATGGAACAGGCGTTTGTGAAAATGATTCAGCGGCTGGAAGGTAGTTACGCAATCTGTATGATTTCGGAACATATGCCAAACCAAATAATTGCGTGCCGAAAAAATAGTCCGCTTATTATTGGCGTTGGAGAACATGAAAACATGTGTTCATCAGATATCGCACCGATTCTTAATTATACCAAACAAATTATATACCTTGATGAGGCTGAATACGCTCTCGTAACGGCCGAAGACGTCATTGTTAAAACCTTTGACGGCAAACGAAAAGAAAAGGAGATCATTAAAAGCTCTATTAATGTGGAGGATGTCAGTAAAGGACACTATGATTTTTATATGATGAAAGAAATCCACGAACAACCTCGATCGATTATTGAAACCATTCAAGGCCGATGTGATATCGAATCTGGTGAAGTGAAACTTCAGTTTCTTAATGTCAGCAACAGTCAACTTTTGAATATTAATCGCATTGTGATAACCGCATGCGGGACCTCCCTTCATGCTGGGTTGGTCGGAGAGTTTTATTTAGAAAAATTTGCCGCGATACCCGTTGAGGTGGAGTATGCTGCAGAGTTTCGTTACCGCAACCCCATTATAGACACTAAAACGCTTGTTTTAGCGATCAGTCAATCAGGAGAAACGGCAGATACTTTGGCGGCAGTTGCTGAAGCAAAGAGTAAAGGAGCCATGGTGATCGCGATATGCAATGTCCATGGAAGTACGATCACTCGAGAATGTGACGGGGTTATTTTTACCAAAGCCGGACAAGAAATCGGGGTTGCATCCACCAAGGCATTTACGGCACAAATCACAGCACTTTATATGTTTGCAATATTCTTGGCTCGGATCAAATGGATCATTTCCAAAGATACGGCATCTCATCTTTTGAAGCAGCTTTTTCATATTCCCACGTTGGTCAGTGAGATTTTTGCCCATGAAGATGAAATTATCAGAATTGCAAATAAATATTACAAGTCAGACCATTTCCTCTATTTGGGACGAGGGATTGGCTTTCCTGTTGCTCTTGAGGGAGCCCTTAAGATGAAGGAAATTTCTTATATCCATGCTGAAGGCTATTCTGCGGCGGAAATGAAGCACGGTCCGATTGCCCTGATTGATGAAAATATGCCAGTCGTGGTGATCGCCCTCAAAGGACGAAGCTACGAGAAGATACTGAGTAATATTTCAGAGGTAAAGGCACGAAAAGGGAAAGTCGTGGCTATAGCCACAAAAGGCGATCATTCTATTAAAGAAAAGGTAGACGATGTCATCTACATTCCAGATACCGAGGAAGAGTTAACGGCAATTTTAGCGGTTGTTCCTTTGCAATTATTAGCCTATCATGCCGCTGTGCTTCGTGGTTGTCATGTTGATCAACCTCGCAATCTAGCCAAGAGCGTAACGGTGGAGTAAAGCACAATGGACATGACTACCAAAATGCTCTTAACCATTAAGATCGGATCTAATATCTTAACGGATAGTCGCAACCAGCTAGACCTTAATGTCCTGCGACATCTTATCCAGCAAATAGCTTTCTTGAAGCAAAAGGGCCTGATGATCGTGGTGGTGACTTCCGGTGCAATTGTTTGTGGTTCGGCCGCTCTGGGGATTAACCCCGAAAGCTTGGAAGACAAACAGGCATCAGCTGCAGTAGGACAGGTGATTCTGATGGAACATTATCAATTATTCTTCGAAAAGCTAGGATTTAAGGTAGGGCAGGTTCTGCTTACCAAAGATGGCCTCCTCGATCAAACTCGTGCAAAGTTAGCCAAAAATACTTTCAACCGACTTTTGGAACTCGATGTGATCCCGATTGTAAATGAAAACGACACAGTGTCTGTCGATGAGATCAAATTCTCAGATAATGACACATTGTCCTCCATGGTTTCAATCTTACTAGGAGCGGACTTGCAAATATTCCTGACGGACATTGATGGGGTTTATAACGCTGATCCTCGCACTGACAAAGAGGCCAAGTTGATATCACGTTTTAGAGATATTCCAGAAACCCTTCGAAGCCAAATGAGTGCTGAAAGTGTCTCTCAAAAGGGACGTGGGGGAATGAAGTCCAAGGTGACATCGGCTCAACTGCTTTTGGAAAATAACATTGAATCTATTATCGCTCCGGGAAAAAGAGAAAATGTGCTTTTGGATCTTTATCGAGGACAGATAATCGGAACCTTTTGCCTCAAAGGAGATCTTTTATGACAGATGTGTCAGCAAAAGCCGCCATGGCAAAGGAAATATCTCTATTTCTTGCAAAGTGCTCTACGGAGTTAAAAAATCGAGGTCTGCTTGCCATGGCCGAACGATTAGTCGGAGATAAACAAGTAATATTGGATGCGAATAAAGCAGATATTTCCCAAGGGCACAAGGATAAAATGAGTGCTACACTTTTGGATCGGTTGACCTTGACTCAAGAGAGAATTGTAGCTATGGCTGATGGACTTCGCGAGATTGCCAGATTGCCAGACCCAGTGGGGGAGGTGATGGAAGGTTGGATTCGGCCAAATGGACTCCAGATTATAAAGAAGCGTGTTCCCATTGGGGTGATTGGAATCATTTATGAGGCACGTCCAAACGTCACCGTGGATGCCATTGGCCTGACTCTCAAGTCTTCAAACGCCGTGATCTTACGAGGATCATCTTCCACATTGCATTCCAATCAGGCGATTGTGAAGGTTTTGAGTGAGGCTCTTTTCTCAGTTGGATTTCCGTCTCAGACCATTCAGCTCATTACAGATCCATCGAGAGATACCGTTGCTGAGTTGGTGACTTGTAATCAGTTTGTCGATTTGGTTATTCCACGCGGAGGCGCTACACTGATTCAGTCGGTTATTCAAATCTCGACTGTTCCATGTATTGAAACCGGTGTTGGGAATTGTCATGTCTATGTAGACAAGGATGCGAGACCAGAGATTGTTGTGCCTATTGTTCTGAATGCAAAAGCTCAGCGCCCGAGCGTTTGTAATGCCGCTGAAACGCTGCTTGTGCATGCCGAAGTGGCAGAACGCTATTTACCAGACCTTCTTCAAGCACTCCGAAAGGAAAAAGTAGAAATTGTGGGTTGCGAAGTGACCCGTGGAATAGACCCCGCCATTCAACTTGCATCTGAGGGGGACTACGCAACGGAATTTCTGGACTATAAAATTGCTGTAAAGGTAGTGAAAGATGTTCGGGAGGCCATAGAACATATTTCCCGTTTTGGGACACAACACACAGAGGCCATTTTATCTGAGAATATTTCTGCCATTGAAGCTTTCAAGACTGAGGTGGACGCAGCTGCCATTATGATCAACACTTCCACACGATTTACCGATGGCTTTGAGTTTGGCTTTGGGGCAGAAATCGGCATTAGCACCCAGAAAATGCATGCACGGGGACCGATGGGGCTTCGTGAGCTAACAACTTACAAATATATTGTTCAGGGAAATGGACAAATTAGGGAATAAAAGGAGTTGAGGCAATGTACAAGGTAAATGTGAAGGTGTTACTCAAAGATGACGTATTGGATCCGCAGGGGAAAACCGTACAAAAGGCTCTGGATCATTTGGGGTACAACGGAATTGAGAATGTTCGCATAGGGAAGTTTATTGAGTTTTTATCAGATAAAACTGATGAGAAAATCTTGCAAAAGCAGGTGAAGGAGATGTGTAAGACTGTGCTGACCAATCCTGTGGTGGAAAAATTTGAGTTCTCGCTGGAACAGGTGGTTTCGTGAAATACGGCGTGGTTGTTTTCCCAGGGTCAAACTGTGATCATGATTGTTTCTATACGATCAGAGACGAGCTAAAAGAGTCCGCACAATATATTTGGCATGAGGAAACAAGTCTGCCCAAAGGACTCGATGTTCTGGTGCTTCCTGGAGGGTTCTCCTATGGTGATTACCTTCGTTGTGGTGCTATCGCAAAATTCGCGCGGATTATGCCCGAAATTATTTCATTTGCGAACAAAGGCGGACATGTTATTGGGATTTGCAATGGGTTTCAGGTGCTCACTGAATCAGGACTTCTTCCCGGGGCTCTGCTTCGCAATCAATACCAGCGTTTCATCTGCCAGGATGTATACCTGAAGGTGGAGTCTACTCAGGGATCTTTTACGAAGCCCTTTTCATCAGGCGATATCCTTTCTGTTCCCATTGCCCATGGCGAGGGGCGATACTATATAGATAAAGAGGGACTCCAAGCTCTTGAAGATCAGCACCAGATAGCTTTTCGGTATGTCGATGAGGGAGGGCGGTTGACGGATGACGCGAACCCTAATGGTTCACTCTTAAACATCGCGGGTATTTACAATGCCAAGAAAAATGTTCTGGGAATGATGCCTCACCCCGAGCGATGCAACTTTCAGAACCGCGAGAGCCTCAAGATTCTGATGGGTTGAGATTTATGGATTAACTCATACTCGTCAGGAATTTGTTTTTGGTATAGCCCGTTAGTCAATGCCACCTCACCCAGCCCTTGCTGAATTTTCCTTTCTGCGCAAGCGGAGAGTTGCCCACATATCCACAATCCCAAGAGTTACCAACAGGACAATAGCTTAAATATTTATAAAACAGGGCATTTTTGTTGCCCTTTATTCAATGTCGCATAATATACATTATGTCAAATAAGTAAGAGCGATAAAAGAACGCTTTAATTCGGAAGCTAATCTTGGTAGGATGTTCTGACCGATGTTTATTCAACCTGCCGTTCTTTTTGGCCTTCTTGAGGGATCTGAACCCTCGATGGCTACACTTACATCCATATTAAACAAGAGCCACCGTTTAGAACGTCTAAATTTGACTGAAGTTGCCAGCCTGATACGTGTGAATTCATCTGAAGGTATTTCCATGATCTTGGAAATGGCCGGTTGGGTCAAAGAACAAATTTATGGAAAACGAATTGTGATTTTTGCTCCGATGTATGTTTCCAATATTTGTAAAAATAATTGTGCTTACTGTGGGTTTCGATCGGATAACAAAATGGTCCATCGTAAAACGCTTTCTATGGATGAGATTAAGGCTGAAACCCTTATTCTTTTGAAAACAGGGCAAAAACGCGTCTTATTAGTCACAGGTGAAACCAAGCCTGATGATGATTTGCAATTGATGATGGAGTCGATTAAAACGGTCTACGATGTTAGCGATGGAAAAAACAAAATTCGTCGTATTAATGTGAATATGGCACCATTGGCTATCGATGGATTTAAAGAACTCCTTTCAGCTGGAATCGGCACCTATCAATTATTTCAGGAAACCTATCACCCTGAAACCTATGCCCGATTACATACGCAGGGATCAAAATCCGACTACATTTATCGCTTAGAAGCAATGGATCGAGCCTATCAGGCCGGATTTCAAGATATTGGCATGGGCGTGTTGTTTGGGCTTTATGATTATCGCTTTGAGGTACTAGCTCTTATGCAGCATATTGAACATCTGGAGGTGACGTATGGCCTCGGGCCTCACACACTTTCCGTTCCTCGACTTGAACCTGCTATGGGATCAGTACTTTCTGAACATCCCGATTGGCCTGTGGACGATCAAACGTTTGAAAAGATAGTCGCTATTTTACGACTCGCAGTCCCTTATACGGGGATCATCCTCAGTACGCGTGAATCGGCACCTATGCGCCAGCGAGCTCTTGAATTGGGTGTTTCCCAGATTAGCGCATCCTCTAGAACAAACCCTGGCGGCTACTCGCAAAGTGATACGACGGAGCAATTTTCATTGGGTGATGATCGTTCGCTGGATGACGTGGTGCTAGACTGCGCGACGCGCGGCTATATCCCTTCCTTTTGTACCGGATGTTATCGGACTGGACGAACAGGCCTTGATTTTATGGAATATGCCAAACCCGGTGACATTAAATCAAAGTGCCTTCCAAATGCTCTTTTTACTTTTGAAGAATATCTGAGTGACTATGCTTCGAGTAATACAAAACGTATCGGTCGTCAATTAATCAAGGACGCCATTTCGACATTACCCGATAGCCTCCAAGATCGTTCCACTAAAATGTTGCAATCTATTCGGGAAGGAACTCGCGATGTCTTTGTCTAGTCCAAAAGATCAATTGCCTCATATCGTTTTGGTGGGGCCGCGTAATGTTGGAAAATACTCGTTAATGAATGCATTGACAGGACAAGCGTGTAGTCTTGTGTCGAAGATTGCGGGTACTACCACCGACCCTGTTGAACGACGCTATGAACTTCAGCCCCTTGGGGCAGTGGTATGGATGGATACGGCAGGAATTGATGATAGGGGTGAATTGGGCGAATTGCGCGTGGCCCGTACACTCAAAGCGTTGAAGCAGGCGGATGTTTTACTTATCGTTTTTGACGCTGAATCATCGGAGGCCTTACAAGAGACCATTTGCACGGCTTTGCCCGAAAATATCCCTCGGTGTATCGTGCTTCTGAAATCAGATTTACTCTCAACGCACGATTTAAACGACAAGATCAATCAATTGACGACCTTTTGGAAACAACCTGTTTTGGCGGCCTCAACTCTATCGGGTCTTGGCTTGAATTCAATCAAGGACGCATTGGTGGATCAACTACAAAATACATCTGTTCCCGAATTGATTTCTGATATTGTTCAACCTGGTGAGCTGGTCATACTGGTTGTGCCGATTGACAAAGAAGCTCCTGTTGGCCGGATTATTCATCCTCAGGCGCAGGTACTTCGTGCTCTACTGGATAGGGGCGCGATGGCCATGGTCGTTCGTGATACGGAATTAGCAGAGACCTTTCGTCGATTAGCAGAGCCTCCCGCCCTAGTAATCACGGATTCTCAAGCATTTGAGCAGGTCAGTCATCTCACACCAAAGACGATTCGTATCACCTCTTTTTCCATTCTTTTTGCGCGGCAAAAGGGCAACTTGAGCCAATATGCCGCCGGGGCCAAGGCATTGGAAAATCTGGTTGAGAATCGCCCTATTCTCATTGCCGAGTCTTGTTCGCATCGCCCCATTGGAGAAGACATTGGACGAGTTAAAATCCCCCATTGGCTACGAACAAAAACCGGGCTTGATTTAACGTTTGACGTTTACTCCGGCAAAGACTGGCCCAATGACCTGACGAAATACCAGCTCATTATCCAGTGTGGCGGCTGTATGGCGAATCGTCCATTTATTCTCAGCCGATTGGAAGAAGCCCAACGGCTTGGCATACCCATGACCAATTATGGCGTGGTTATCGCTTCATTAAAGGGGATTATTGATCGTGCGCTTGATCCGTTTCCCGAAGCCTTAGCCGCTTACCGAAACGTTTAAATGCTTTCGCTCTCGGAGATTCTTCATTTGCTAGAATGTACCGGTGACGAAGAACAGACGTTGTATACGCAAGCGAACGCTCTTCGCAAAACCACGATGGGTGATGATATCCATTTAAGAGGGATTATTGAATTTTCAAATATATGTTCAAAAGACTGTCGCTATTGCGGGATTCGACGATCCAATACATCGATTATCCCCTATCGTATTTCGGATGACGAGATTCTGGAAACTTGTATCAAAATGGCGGATTGGGGGTATACCAGCGTAGTTCTCCAATCAGGGGAAGATCCCTATTATACGACCGATAAACTTGCCGGACTGATTCGACAGATCAAAGGGAAAACATCGCTTGCCGTCACCGTATGCGTGGGGGTGCGTGATCGGGAAACCTTGCAAATATGGCGTGATGCTGGCATGGATCGTTACTTGCTTCGTTTTGAAACATCAGATCCGAATTTATTTGCATACTGTCACCCTGATGAGCAGTTTGAAAAGCGATTGGCTTGTTTAGCGACTCTTGCTGAAATCGGCGTTCAGCTTGGCTCTGGCTTTCTCATTGGATTACCTGGTGAAACTCTCGATCAGCTGGCGAGAGATATTTCCTACTGTACCCAGCTAAACCTGGATATGATTGGAATCGGGCCGTATATTTCTCACCCGGATACCCCATTTGCCAATCAGCCGAATCCGTTTACCCCCGATATTTATTATAAAACAATGTCGATTATCCGGCTTCTCAACCCCCGCTCACACATCCCCGCTACAACAGCCTTCGATACCATTGATCCACAGGGACGAAATTTGGTGCTTTTGCGAGGCGGGAATATCTTTATGCCTAACGCGACCCCCCAGAAGTACCGGGAACACTATATGCTTTATCCCGGTAAAGTTTGCATTACCGAATCCAATGAAGATTGCGCCAGTTGCGTACAAAACAGGATTAAGCGTTTGGGGCGTACGGTTGGAAAAGGTCCAGGTCATTCAAACGTGATAAAATAAAGGTAACGGAGTTATTGCTTTACAGTAGATACATTCGACTTATAGGCCACCGCAAAAAGGCTTATTCCAACGGGGAAGTTGAACAGAGTTAACACGCTATTTTCAATAGTGGACTCTTTAGGACAATTGCGTAGTAGCCGAAGAATCATGTTTCGTCGAGACTTAAACAACCAATGGAACCCTTCAAGATCGTGATATTTAGCCTCAAACTCTTTTTTCATAACTTTTCCCGTAACAAATCCTTTACATCCTGAGCTTTCACTTTTCCATGCACCTTATCGTTAATCAAAGCAACCGGCGCGAGGCCACAAGCCCCGATACACCGAGTACTCTCAAGCGAATACTTTCCGTCAGGACCGGTCATCCCCATTTTGATGCCAAGCTGTTTTTCGAACTCACGCACAACATCGGCCGCGCCCTTGACGTAGCAGGCCGTTCCCAGACAGACATTAATTCGTGTTTCCCCTTTGGGACGAAGGCTGAAAAAATGGTAAAACGTTGCGACCCCATAGATTCGAGAGGTCGGAATTTGCATCTGTATAGAGATGAAGTCCATGACCTCTACAGAGAGATATCCAAACAATTCCTGAGCTTTGTGCAAAACGGGAATGAGATAACTCTGAAAGTGTTCTTTGTTCCGATTGGACTCGATTAATTGTTTTAACTCGTGGAAGCGGGGATCTTCCGGGATGACGCAATGATGAATTTGTTCGGGCTTTGTTTGACGGCAAATTCCTGTCGGTAAATTGGCCTGATAGCCACGATGCAAAAGTTCATGTGCTTTATGTGAACCGTAATGCTCCAGAAGATTGTTATACAGATCAGCGATCTGACTGTTGTTATGCGACTGACGCTTGTGTTTGAGCTCGTCAATTCCGTAGAGAACACTTGCACGTTTTCTGAGCAGTTCTTTATCTAGTGGCACCATATTTGTTCCAGCATAGGGCTGCCCTCCCCCGCCAACACAGCCTCCAAGGCACCCCATGATCTCAATAAAATGGTACTGTGCTTCACCAGATCGCACTTTTTCAAGAAGCGTTTGGGCATGTCCCAGACTTGAAGCCACGGCGACCTTGAGTATTGTCCCGGCCAAATTGACCTCTGCCTCTTTGATGTATTCAATGGCACCACGCACGGGAGTAAAGGTGATCTCGGGAAGTTCGTGTCCAGCGACCAGAAAGTGTGCTGTTCGAATGGCGGCTTCCATTACTCCACCGGTTGCGCCGAAAATAGTTCCTGCGCCGGAAGACTCTCCGAGCAAACTGTCGCATTCCCCATCCTCAAGCTCCGTAAAATTGATGCCTGTGGACTTGATCATCCACACGAGTTCCCGAGTCGTGATCACCGCGTCAACGTACCGGAGTCCGTCTTTGGTCATTAGGTCGGGACGCATGGACTCATCTTTCTTGGCGGTACAACACATGGCGGCCACAGAGAAAACCTTGTCGGCTGGTTGTTGAATAGTTTGAGGAAAATAATTTTTGATCAAACTTCCCACCATGGACATGGGGGACATGCACGTCGACAAATTGGGCAACAGCTCCGGATAAAATTGCTCCACAAACTTGATCCATGCGGCTGAACACGAGGTGATCATGGGAAGCTTGCCATTGTTTTTCAGCCGATGAATCAGCTCCGATGCCTCCTCGACAATTGTCAAATCAGCTCCAAACTGGGTGTCAAATACATATTTAAACCCCAGCCGACGAAACGCAGTAATAATCTTTTGTTCCATATTGGTACCTGGTGGCAATCCAAAGCCCTCCGCAATTGCCGCCCTCACCGAGGGAGCAAACTGAACAACGGTAGTGATTGTCGGATCGCTAAGCGCATTCCAGACTTGATTCGTGTAATCTTTCTCCAGAAAAGCGGCTGTCGGACAAACATTGATACATTGGCCACACGAAGAGCAAACAGACTCGCCGAAAGGAAGCTCATAGGCAGGGACAATCACCGACTTGAACCCACGGTGAGCCATATCAATAGCGCACACCCCCTGGATTTCGTCGCAAACACGGACACAGCGTTCACACAAAATGCATTTTTCAGGATCACGCACAACGGCAAAAGAGGAATCATCTCGTTTGTATTTTTTCTTCTCACCTTTGAAATGTTTGGTGCGAACCCCCATCGTATAGGCTAAACGTTGAAGTTCGCAATTTGTGTCTCTTTCACAGGTGTGGCATTCATCGGGGTGGTTGTCCAAAATGAGTTCGACGATATCTCGCCGGGCTTGGCGAATTTCAGGATTATGGGTAAGAACCTCCATCCCTTCGTTGACCGGATAGGCACAGGAAGCGACGAAATCTCGCATCCCCTGGACCTGCACGATACAAATTCGACAGGCGCCCTCTTCCGATAAATACGGGTGATGGCACAACGTCGGGATATTGACGCCGATTTTTTTGGCAGCCTGAAGGATAGTTGTCCCGGCTGGAACCTGAATGGCTATCCCGTCGATCGTTAAATGAACGGTTCCTGAATGATTCATTCGTTACTCCTTGTGAATGGCACTGAATCTACATATATCAAAACATTGTCCGCATTGAATACAGCGGCTCTGATCGATGTGATGAACCTGTTTCACCTCGCCCGATATACACGAGGCCGGACAGACGCGTTTGCAGGCCGTGCATCCCGTACACGTCTCGGCGATAACGCTGTAATGGATGAGAGATCGGCAAACCCCTACCTTGCACCGTTTATTCAGAATATGATCTTCATATTCCTCCCGAAAATGTTTAAGGGTGCTAAGAACTGGGGAGGGAGCTGCTTTTCCGAGTCCGCAAAGAGAGGCCTTCTTAATCATATTACCAAGTCGTTCCAACTTTTCTATATCGCCCTCTACACCCTTGCCTTCCGTAATCCGAATCAAAATCTCAAGCATGCGTTTGGTGCCCTCTCGACAAGGGGTGCATTTTCCACACGATTCGTTCTGAGTGAAATCCAGGAAGTATTTCGCCACATCGACCATGCAGGTTTCATTGTCCATAATGATGAGCCCGCCAGAACCCATGATGGATCCGGCTTTTTGAAGGGATTCGTAATCAATCGGGATATCCAGATATTGCGCTGGCAAACATCCCCCTGAGGGGCCTCCCGTTTGAGCGGCCTTAAATTGTTTTCCGGCAGCAATGCCTCCACCAATATCAAAGATGATTTCTCGTAAGGTCGTCCCCATGGTTACTTCGACCAGTCCAGTATTCACCACATCTCCCGCAAGGGCGAACACTTTGGTGCCTTTGCTACCTTCAGTACCCAGTGAGGCAAACTTGGTAGCTCCATCCAGGATAATCACAGGAACATTGGCCCAAGTTTCTACATTGTTAATCACAGTTGGCTTTCCCCACAGTCCAGAAACTGCAGGATATGGAGGTCTTGGCTTTGGCATTCCGCGACGCCCTTCGATGGACTTGATGAGAGCAGTTTCTTCTCCGCACACAAAAGCACCGGCTCCCAATCGGAGCTCAATATCAAAAGAAAAACCAGACTCCAAAATATTATCCCCCAGAAGATTTTGAGCGCGTGCTTGTTCAATTGCAAGCTCTAAACGCTTGATCGCGAGCGGATACTCTGCGCGAATATAGACGATCCCTTTTTTGCTTCCCACTGCATAACCACCAATGGCCATTCCTTCCAAAATGGTGTGAGGATCTCCTTCGATAGCTGATCGATCCATGAAAGCACCTGGGTCGCCCTCATCTGCATTGCAAATCACATACTTTTCATCACTTTCAACATCATAGGTCAATTGCCACTTGACCCCTGTGGGGAACCCCCCTCCCCCACGTCCGCGAAGGCCTGAGGCTTTGATGATATCAATCACCTGACTCGGCGAATAATCGGTCAGCACTTTTGCCAATGCTTCATACCCGCGAAAGGCTAAATAATCTTCCAGCGATTCGGGATCAATAATCCCGCAATGCCGAAGGGTGATGCGATATTGTTTTGCAAAAAATTGAACATCCCCGAAATAGGGGAAAAATGTATTTGCGACTTGGTTTTCATGGTGATGAATAAGCCGAGTCACCCGACGGCCTTCACGTAAATGTTCCTGCACAATCTGGGGGACATCCTCAACCGACACCCGGCAATAAGTGACATCATCGGGGTGAATGACCATTACGGGGCCCTCTGAGCAAAACCCCACACAGCCGCATTCGTTAATTCGTACCTGGTCTAACAAATGTTCCTTCGTCAGTTCTTCGGTGAGTCTGGCGAGAATTGCTTTGTTCTCAGACTTACACGATGAGCCGGCACAGATAGAAACGGCATATTGGTAGTTTTTCACAAAGCCCACTCCGTCATGACATTGTTTCCGATAATATGTTCGTCAATGACTCGAGCGATTTTTTCGGGGGTCATTTCGCAATATTTGGTGGGAATACCGGAGTCCATAATCACCTGAACAATGGGTTCCTTGTCACATCTTCCGGAGCAGCCTGTTTTACCGAGGTAAAGATAATCCAACTTCTTTTCTTCTTTAATTTTTTCAATAGCCTTGTAAACCTCAATCGCTCCCGCTGCATTTTCGCACGTAGCGGAACCACAGTATATTCGTACAGAATAATTGATTTTTTTCTCCGCGACTCGTCCTTTAGCCAGATCTTGCAGTCGCAATAACCGTTCCAGTGGATTCACTCCAACCCCTCCTTATTAAACCTCAACCCTTTGTCAACTGGCGATACTTTACACGATGAGGCTGTAGTGCCACGTCTCCCAGACGCTTTTTTCGGTCTTCTTCATAATCGGTAAAATTTCCTTCGAACAGACGCACGGCGCTATCCCCCTCGAAGGCCAGTATATGGGTAGCAATACGATCCAGAAACCATCGATCATGGCTGATAACCACGGCAGAGCCGGCAAAATTCTCCAAGCCATCTTCAAGAGCACGAATCGTATTCACGTCCAGATCATTCGTTGGTTCATCGAGGAGAAACACATTGGCTCCTTCCTTCAACATCTTTGCTAAATGCACCCTGTTACGTTCCCCGCCGGAAAGCTGGGAGACTTTCTTTTGCTGATCCTGTCCTGAAAAATTAAATCGAGACACATATGCACGGGAATTCATTTCACGTTTTCCCAAGGGGATAATATCTTGGCCGCCTGTAATGACCTCCCAGACCGTTTTATCCGGATCCAGACTTGATCGGCTCTGGTCGACATAGCCGAGCTTCACCGTTTCACCTATTTTGATGGTTCCACCATCCGGCTTTTCTTCGCCGGTGATCATTCTGAAAAGAGTTGTTTTCCCTACGCCATTCGGGCCGATTATGCCAACGATGCCACCAGCGGGAAGTGAAAACGTTATGTTCTCAAATAACAGTTTATCATCAAAAGCTTTTCTCACATTGGTAAGTTCCACAACGGTTGTCCCCAAACGTGGACCTGGAGGAATATAAATCTCCAATTCGCCGCCTCGTTTTTCGCTTTTCTCGGCCAGCAGTGTTTCATAGGCGCTGATTCTTGCCTTGGACTTGGCCTGCCTAGCCCTGGGGGACATCCGAACCCACTCCAACTCTCTCTGTAAAGTTTTCTGACGGTCTGTTTCAGACTTTTCTTCCTGCTTCAATCGTTGGCCTTTTTGTTCGAGCCAACTGGAATAATTCCCCTTCCAAGGAATGCCTTCGCCCCGATCAAGCTCGAGAATCCATCCGGCCACATTATCCAAAAAATACCGATCATGCGTGACTGCGATAACCGTTCCCTCATAACGGCGAAGGTGCTCTTCCAACCAGGCGACAGACTCCGCATCCAGGTGATTGGTCGGCTCATCAAGAAGAAGGATATCGGGTTTTTTCAGAAGTAATCTGCACAAAGCAACACGCCTTCGCTCTCCACCCGAAATAATGCTCACCAAGGTATCTGGCGGAGGACAACGCAATACATCCATGGCCATTTCAAGTCTCGAATCCAGATCCCATGCATCCATGGCATCCATTTTCTCTTGGACTTTTCCCTGTCGATCCAAAAGTTTTTCCATCTGTTCATCAGATAGGGACTCCCCAAATTTTTCGTTAATCTCGTCATACTCTTTAACGACGGCTAGCACGTCCGACACCGCCTCTTCCACCACTTGTCGTACTGTTTTCTGGTCATCTAAATGGGGTTCTTGTTCAAGAAAGCCGATTGTAAAGCCTGGAGATACAGCAGTTTTGCCGTCAAACTCCTGGTCGGTGCCTGCCAAGATTCGCAGAAGGGAACTTTTTCCTGACCCATTGAGCCCGATCACACCTATCTTTGCCCCATAGAAGTAGGATAAATAGATGTTTTTGAGAACGGGTTTCTTATCGTAAAACTTGCTAACTCCGATCATGGAGTAGATTACTTTATTCACTTCATCTGCCATAGGTCACCTCTTAAGTTGGGATTATATCACTTTATCTTTTTCGGTACACTCAGAGCTGCGAAAGAATTGAACTCCTAAATAATTCTTTTGAATATGGTGTAGCTCCCATTGACCCTTGAAAAAACAAACTTGCTTATCTTCGGCATCTGTTGCAATTCGGCTTTTATTTTCAAACCGAAAACGCTCCATTTCCAAAGGAACACTTCCTTGAAACCAGTATGCAAACCCGGAATCAAACTGAGCGTAATCGCAATGAGCAGAGTATTCATTTTCTAGTCTAAATTTCACGACATCGAACTGAAGCTCTCCCACCGCCCCGAGAATCAATTGCTGATCCAAAACCATTTTGAAGAGTTGTATTACCCCTTCTTCGAGCAGTTGACGAAGGCCAGTATGAAGTTGTTTGGATTTCATAGGGTTCCGATTGATCACTTTTTTGAAAATTTCAGGCGAAAAACTGGGAATCCCAGTGAAATTCAGAAGCTCCCCTTCGCTAAAGGTATCTCCAATTTTGATCAGACCTGTATCATGAATGCCGATAATGTCTCCTGGATAGGCCTCCTCTGCAACTGTACGTGTTTGAGCCATAAAAGTCATGGGGTTGGACACTTTGAACTCACGCTGGGTTCGCACCATTTTAACCTTCATTCCCCGTGTAAAAATGCCGGAGCAAATTCGCATAAAAGCGATTCGGTCTCGATGTTTGGGATCCATATTTGCATGAATTTTGAAAACAATACCTGTCATTTTTTGTTCATCGGGGTTGACTCTTCGTTCCCTTGCACTGCGACCTTGAGGCGGAGGAGAAAGCTCGATTAAGGACTCCAATAGTTCTATGACACCAAAATTATTAATGGCGCTTCCAAAGAAAACGGGTGTCACTCTTCCATTCTCATACTCTTGTCGGTCGAACGGTTCTAAGACGCATTGGATCATTTCGAGATCTTCCGATAATTTTTTTGCATAATCTTCTCCCACGCATTCGGTGAATTCATCCGTCAGCAAATCCGGTACCAAAATTTCTTGATATTTTTGTTTCTCCCCCTTGGTGAAGGACAAAAGCTTTTTTTCCCGAATGTTATAAACGCCTTTAAAGGTTTTCCCCATACTGATGGGCCAGCTCAGAGGAATCGCCTTTATGCCAAGCTGTTTTTCAACATCATCCAATAACTCAAAGGGATTGAGTCCTTCTCGATCCAGCTTATTCATGAAGGTCATGACGGGAATATCACGCTGACGACAGACGTCCATCAGCTTCTTCGTACGCTCTTCGACGCCTTTGGTTGAATCGATGACCATGAGCACAGAGTCTACGGCAGTGAGGGTTCGATAAGTGTCCTCTGAGAAGTCGGCGTGCCCTGGAGTATCTAGCAAGTTTACGATCATGTTGCGGTATTCGAAGCACATTACCGATGTGGAAACAGACACGCCACGCTGTTTTTCAAGCTCCATCCAATCAGAGGTCGTATACTTGGCGGCCTTTTTGGCTTTGATCGCACCTGCTTGCTGGATTGCCCCCCCGAAGAGAAGAAGTTTCTCGGTAATGGTTGTTTTCCCTGCATCAGGGTGACTGATAATCGCAAAGGTGCGTCGGCGTTTAATTTCGTCTTGAAGAGTACTCATCGCTTGAGAATTATACTATACTGCATCTAGCCTTGACAGCGGTATATCTCGTGATAAACTGAGATTGTGCTTGAATTTCCTAGGATCAAGATTAATGAGAAGTCGCTCATCTCATTAGCTCAAAAATATCAAATTACTGAGTTAATGCTCTTTGGATCTGTCCTTCGAGATGACTTCTCTCTTCAAAGTGATATTGATGTCTTGATTAGTTTTTCACCAGAAGTACATTACTCTTATTTTGATTTACTTGCGATTCGAGATGCCTTCGAGAAAAAACTTCAACATCCAGTTGATTTGGTTGAAAGAAGTAGTTTGAGAAATCCGTTTCGTCGAGAAAAAATTCTCTCAACAGCCTTTCCCGTATATGCTACTTAGCACGCAAGATAAATCATTTATTTGGGATATGATTGACGCTGGTCAGGACATTCTCTCTTTTACTGAAGGAATAGACTATCCTTACTTCGCAGGGAATAAAATGACACGATTTGCAGTTGAACGCCAACTATTGGTTATCGGCGAAGCTGCTTACCACATCTCTGATCAATGTCGAACTACACACCCAACCATTCCATGGAAACAGATCATGGGGTTACGCAATATTATCGCACATGATTACGGAGAGATACTTGCTGAGAAAATCTGGCTGGTTGCCACGCAACATATTGCTCCACTCCTAGACCAGTTGAGACTTATGGGACTATAATACAGGTACATTATGGCTGATTTTTCGTTCGATATCGTATCCGAGGTAGACCTTTCCGAGATGGATAATGCTGTGAATATGGCCATGAAGGAAATCACCAATCGGTTTGATTTCAAAGGCAGTATTAGCAAGATTTCTCGCTCTGATAAGCAACTTGATTTGCTGGCCGATGATGAGATGAAATTGCGAAATGTTCGCGATGTCCTGGAAACGAAGCTTGCGAAGCGTGAGATAAGCCTTAAATTCCTGGATTATCAAAAGGAAGAAAGTTCGCTGGGCGGGCATGTAAAACAAGTGGTATTGATCAAGCAGGGACTCAGCAAAGAGAAGGCTAAAGAGATCACCACGTTTATCAAGCAGTCCAAGATCAAAGTGAACGCTCAGATTCAAGACACCAAGATCCGCGTAAGTTCCCCCAAAAAGGACGTGTTGCAAGATTCTATCAGCTCATTACGTGGCCAAGATTTCGGCATCGTGTTGCAGTTTGAGAATTATAGGTAGCTAACGTTATAAAGCCTACTCAAATGCCACGATCATAAATAGTCTTCTTTAGCTGTTCATTCTTTGCATAGGGACTGTCAATCGCATCAATTAACAGTGGATCATCTTTTGGAATTGGCTTCGTTAGCCTTTCCCCTGTCATCAGCTCCCGACAAGAGATCTGTCCCTTTTGGAGGGGGATTGCGAGATAAACATCCTGACTATAACTCTCATTTGTTAAGACGTGGCCGGCCGGCAAGTTCCTTTTGGCATAAACCCCGCGAATATAGTTGTCTAGGAAATCAATCTCTTTTTTCATGGGAATAGAGCGTTCCAACGAGGATGCACCACACATTTCTCGAGCAGTTTTATGAGCCTTGAGCCACGAATCAATCTGCTCTGGACGGAAAGAATAACTGGAGATGTCGGTATCTCCAAGATCGATATCAATGTGTCGCTCAAAAAGCCGTGCCCCTTTTGCATAGGCAATGTACATCGACAACAGATACTCCTCACTGGCATGGCTATCATGCGAAGAATGCCCGATAACAACATCTGGATATCGCCGTCGCAAGTAGTCAATCTGGTTAAGTTCCATTTCACTCGCGACTGTTGGATAGGCAGCTACACAATGATTGAGTGCCAGAGGAATGTTCCTATTCCTAAAGAAAAGCACCAAGTCATCGGTATCTTTTTCGCTAAGTCCGGCAAGAGAAATGATAACCGGTTTTTTGGTCTTGGCAATTTTTTCAAGGAGTATCCAGTCATTGGAGTCCGCACTCGCCACTTTAATGATGGACATATTCAGCTCCATCATGAGATCCACAGAGTGCTCATCAAATGGCGTCGCCATCGGGATACATCCGCTTTCCTTGATGGCTTGCACGAGGTCACCGTAGTCCTCATCAGAAAGACGAGTTTCCAAGGTACGTTTGATGTATCGGATATCGGTTCTCTTGCGAAACTTCTTGTGGATGAAGTTGTCAATGTCTCGGAATTGGAGCTTGATGGCTGCCCGAACGTTATTGAATCGAACCACCTGCGAGAATTCTTGAATAATCTGCAAGGCTCTTTTCTTGTCCCCCAAATGATTATTGGTCATCTCAAGAATAAATAGATTCTCAAAAATTTCACGGTTCATATCGGGCTACTCCTTCTCTCTAGAGATTTTACAGGGATTGACTATAAAACAAAACCTTTATTACTGCCACTACTTTTTCAGCAAGGACTGTCTCGACATCCCCTTTCCTAACTTCAGAATCTTGCTTATTTCACCCATATTTTTCACAAAATACTGAGCACCGCTTTCAAGCAATTCTTGTGTAGAGCCATACCCGTTCAGTACGGCTACTGACGCAATCTTGTAGGCTTTTGCTGCTTGAATGTCACCCACCGAATCGCCCACCATCATGAGTCGTTCTGGAGCTATCCCCCATTTTTGCATGATGTGGTTTATCATTTCGACCTTGGTCACCAGCCTGCCTTCGAAATAATCCACGCCAAGGACTTCCGTAAAATAAGCTCGTATCGCATTTTTATTTAGAATATTGTTTGAGGTAACTGTTCTTTTATGGGTAACAATAAACAGCTTCAAGTTGTTTTTTTTTAACTGTCGAAGTAAAGGTTTAACTTCTCGATAGACTATCGTCTTAGGAAAGTCACTCTCATCATAATTGTGACGAAAACTCTTGATCAGCTCAACACACTGATCCTCTAGGATATCCGGCGTTAAGCTAAGAATGATTTCTCTAATTGGCGGACCTATCACATTCTTGTCAAAGCTAAAATCACTTTTCCCAACAACACGTTGGTAGGCTAATCTCAAGGCATCCTGAATATCCTCCACCGAATGGATAAGTGTCCCATCTAAGTCGAAGAGGATTGTATCAATGGTGTCAATCATTTTCATTTAAAATCGGAACGATCATGTTCTCCTTAAATTCCTCTCGGTCCAGGAAGGGATACATGTCCTCCAACGGCTTCGAAATAATTCGCCCATCCGGCTTCTTCTCGGAGGAAAGCTTTGGGGTAAACACAGCATCTTTTTCAAGCTTCACTTCACAGATGCAGGCTTGTTCTAATGCCAGGGCTTTCCTCAATTTTGACTTTAATTGATCATTATTCTCAATGAAAACATAGCGAATCCCGTAAGCCTTCGCCACTTGGCGAATCTCTGGGAAACTGACACCGCTATTTTCATCACAGCCGGTATGGCGTCCTTCAAAAAACGCATTTTGGGTTTGCGAAATCGATGAATACCCCTCATTGTTCAAGTAGATGATCTTAATCGGCAATCTGTAGTGAATAACCGTCATGAGTTCTTGCATATTCATCTGAAAACTTCCATCTCCAGTGTAACAAATGACGTTCCCACGGTTGAGGGCAATACTTGCGCCAATTGCTGCGGGTAAATCATACCCCATCCCGGCACAACCTGAGTTCCAGAATAGTCGCTGATTTTTCTTGACGACGCCAGTCTGAAATAGAGAAACACAAGCAGAACCGTTCCCTGCCACCAACACATCCCCCTCCTGCATCAGTTTCCCAAGAGACTCCGCCAACACATACATATTCACACGACCTGAGTCTTTCTTCGGGACAAGCGAGTATCTGTTACGTCGAGCCTGGCACCAAGATAGCCATTCAAAGTTGTCTGAAAGAGTTTTTTTACCAAGCTCAAGAGAAAGAGTCTCGATAAAATATTTGGCATCTGAATGTATGGCAATATCTGGCCTCAAAGTGAGCTTATTCAGCTCGGCCCTATCAATATCCACCACAATTTTCCTGGCATGGCGTGCATAGTATTTCCAACTGTAGCTGATTTGCCGAATGTTGTTTCTTGAACCAATCGATAAAACCAGGTCTGCATTTTGTAAGGCAAAGTTTCCTGCTCGGTTCCCAACAGTTCCGATTCGCCCGATCATCAATTCATGATCTGTCGGAACAAGATCAAAGCCGTTAAAGGTTGCCAAAATGGGGATACGCATCTTCTCAAGCAGCTTAAGAAAAGACTCTTGCGCACTGGAAAGCCGAATGCCATGTCCTGCCAAAACGATGGGTCTTTTAGCTAATCTCAAAAGACTGATTGTTTCCTTCACCTTTTTGGAAATATCCTGCTCATCAAAAATTAGCTGATCTTCATGCTCATCGTATTCTTCCAAATCTGCTTCATCCACTAGGGCTCCTTGAATATTCATCGGAATGTCGAGCCATACAGGACCTGGTCGACCATGGGTAGCCAAATAGATTGCCTTATCTAAACACTTCTTGATCTGCTTTGGGTCTGTCACCATGACAGAATACTTGGTGACAGATTTAACGATAGAAATAATATCCACTTCCTGATCCCCTAATTGCCTCAAAGGAATGCTCGGACAAGAGGCTATGGTCGTTTCGAATTTGACTTGCCCTGAAAGATAAAGTACCGGAACAGAATCCTGCCACTGCCCGATAACCCCTGTGAGACAATTCGTTCCCCCGGGACCAGTCGTTACACAGACTACCCCCATTTTCCCAGAAGCACGTGCATATCCCTCGGCTCCTATTGCACACGCCTGCTCATGGTGATTACAAATATAAGTGAGTCCTGCTTGCTTCCCAATAGAATCATTGAGATGCATGGCTCCTCCCCCAGAAACCATAAAGAGATGGCTCACGCCATAATGAGAAACAAGCCGATCAATCATATAGTCACTTACTTTTATCACTTATCCACCTTTAATAGCTCAGGATTAATCTGATCCTTCTGAAGCGTCAGCCAATCATACAATTGCTTCATTGATTGCGACAATGGGGTAAAGCGGAGGCCTTTAAACTCATCCTTTAAACGCGCATTATCTGCACTATACTCTTTTCCCAACCCTTCTTGTGAAATCTGTATCGGTAACGTTTTTTTCGAGATTTCAAGGATTTTCTCGGCGATGGCGACGAGTGAAACAGGTTCTCCTGGGGTCACATTGTAAGCCTTATGTTTCACCTGGTTTAATAAAAAATAATCAAGAATCGGAATCAGATCTGGAGCAAATAGATAGTCGAATAGTCGATCTTGCTTCATGGTGAGGGGTAAATCATAGAGTGCCTTACACATCAGGTTGGAAATGAATCGAATCGCATAGTCCTCATATTTCCCAAAAACACCAAATAAACGCAAGTCGATCATATTGTCATATTTCTCAATCATTTGATCGATCACATATTTGGAAAACCCATGCTCATCATCAGGAACATGCTCTCCAGCATAGTCTTCGCGCATTTTGGGAATATAGTATCGGCTGTCATAAATGGCTCCAGAACCCAGGACAATCATTTTTCCGAAATCCTGATGGTTTCGTGCCAAATTAAAAAACATCCGAGTATTGTCGATAAATATACGAGATAAGTCTTTGGCATTTCGATGCCCAGGTTTGGTAGCTCCATGAATAATGGCATCGAATTTGTTCTGGCGCAAATAGAGACGAACTGCCTCCTCATCCGTTAAATCAAGCTCATCACGACGGGGAGCAAAAATAGTATGACTCTTCGCCCATTCTGATTCCAGAATATTACGTCCGATAAACCCGTGTCCGCCTGTCAGAAGAATTTGCATGAGTGTCATTATATCCGAAGACTTCATTGTTTTGCAGAACCATTTTGTTTTCGTTGTTTCCAAATTAGTGTAGACTGCAAGGATGACTGCCACTCGATTCATTTTAGTAGGTATCGTCAATACACTCTTTGGATATGGACTCTTTTGCCTTTTCATCCTTCTGGGGATGCCCTACCCACTCGCCGTTCTTTTTGCGACTATATTGGGTGTTCTTTTTAACTTTAAAACAATAGGTCACTACGTATTCAATCATCGAGAAAGGACTAAAAGAATATTTGGCAAGTTTATTCTCCAATATGGACTCCTTTATTTTCTTAATATAGCTATTATTCACTTTTTTATCTCCTTAGGAATTAATGAATATTTCAGTGGAGCATTCAGCATATTGCCTGTTGCTATGATGTCGTACATAATGAATAAACATTTTGTTTTTGGAGCAAAAAATGATCAAAAAAAAGATTAGTGTCGTTACCCCTTGCTACAATGAAGTAGAAAATGTTCAAGTTGTTCACGAAAAAATTAAAAGTATCTTTTCCCAATTGAAGAATTATGACTATGAACACATCTATATTGACAATGCATCCACAGATCATACTCAGGAAAAGCTACGTGCGATCGCAAAAAACGATCCCCACGTAAAAATCATCCTAAACGCTCGAAATTTTGGACATATCTGTTCTCCTCTTCATGGATACCTACAGGCAACTGGTGATGCGATTGTTTCCATGGCATCTGACTTGCAAGAGCCTCCAGACCTGATTCCTGAATTCATTCGCCACTGGGAAGATGGTTATAAGATTGTTATTGGGGTAAAAACGACCAGTGAGCACCGAGGGCCGATGCTCTATCTTCGGAAGTTTTATTACCACCTACTCACACAGTTGTCTCAGGTTAAACAAGTGAAACATTTTACGGGATTTGGACTGTATGATCGGCAAGTCATCGATATCGTTCGAGCTTTCCGTGACCCTTATCCCTATTTTCGTGGCATTATTGCGGAGCTTGGATTTGATCGAAAGGAGATAGAATTCACCGAACCACGGCGAAAAAGAGGGAAATCCAGCAACAACCTCTACACGCTTTATGACATGGCTATCTTGGGCTTTGTGAATCAATCCAAGGTGCCACTCCGACTTGCAGTTTTTTTTGGGTTTTTTGCTTCTTTCGCCAGTTTGGTCATCGCTCTTTTCTATCTTGGATTCAAGATCCTCCATTGGGACAGTTTTGAAATGGGAATTGCACCTCTCGTGATTGGAGGATTTTTCTTCGCCGCATTACAATTATTCTTCATTGGTATCCTGGGAGAGTATATTGGAGCCATTTACACCCATGTGAAACAACGGCCACTGGTGATTGAAAAGGAGCGCATTAACTTTAAATGATATCCACCAAGCTTTGTGGAGTCATTTATTTTTTCCTGTTTTCAATCGGATTGGTAAAAATCGTTGAAATTCTGTCAGGAATTTTTGCCCGCTCGTTCAGCTACCCCGTACCGTTTTATGAATGGGTAAACTCCTTTTATTATCCGGATAAGTTATCAGATATTGTTTTTTACATACTTATCATCCTTACTCTTGCGGTCTATTTTGTAATAGCCAGATGGATGCTCGATGAAAAGCCCTTTAAACGACTTGAACAGTTCTTCACCCTCGCCTTTTCCCCTGAGCATAGGATTATTTGTTTAACTTTTATTTTCATCTTGAATCTTGCCATTTTTCTTCCAAAAAATCCTGGCGATATTTTGACTAGGATTCTCGTCTGGGTTTTCTTCTTTACACTCCCCATTTATTTCCCAACCAAAAGATTAGATCGACTGTTTTTCTTTTTGAATTCACATCGGCAATGGATCGGTCGCTCTTTCGTCATCATCGTCTTACTCCAATTTTTTCATATATTTTACCCTTTTGTCTTTCAACCCATTCGATTGATTAACGACCAATGGAATATCCCTGAGTCCACCTATATCCAGGGGACACTGGTTGATAATTTCGATTTTCTAAGCCAGTCTCATTTGCTTGGAAGCTCCCCTCGGTATGACTTGCGAACTACTCTCTATGGCGACTCACCTCATCCAGCACCAACTTCTTTCTTTCAAGACAAGAAGATTCAGCATGAGTTTCTTGATAGAAATTCATTTGAACTGCACTGGCAAATCCTTAACAGGGGTGTCATTCATCACCACAATCATATCCTTGGTCCGGTCAATGAGTTAGATCTCGGAAAGGATATCCATCAGACGTTCATGCAATATGGAGCTCTAAACACTTTGTTCTTCAAGTCCTGTCTTAACCTTTTAGGCGGGATTTCTTACCAAAACTATTTCAAAGTATTTTATTCTATTTATTATCTTTACTACTTGCTGTTTTTTCTCATTATTTGGATTTTATTCAAGCCAAAAATGGCACTTTCCCTCATGATGATCATCAGTTTTTCTCTCAATAGCATGGGATTTAATTTCTTAAATCTTGGGCCTGGGATAAACCCTATCCGACATTTCTTTGACCTCCTAGGAATTGTCCTTTTTTATCTCTATCTTTTCCGTCGAGGCCATCGCTATCTCATCTTGACCTATATGGTTGGACTTCTGGGATTAGCGAATAATACTCAGACAGGTCTATTTTTTCTGGGTGCCGTTGCAGGCACTCATTTACTCTTGCTCATGATGGATTCTACCCGAAGAAACTTCTTAAGCTTTATGACATTATTTCTCGCCTTGCTTGCTTCAGTTTTCATTTATAGCACCAGCAAGGTTGGGATAGACCCTGTGAGCCACTATTTCCTGCAAGGCTTATTGGGATTTCCTATTGAAAAAACGCTTATGTACTCAGCATTATTTCTGGTTGCCTTTCTCTATAGCGTCCTCTTATTAACCTTATCCTCAAAGCATCCTCTCGTTTACTGGACGCTGATGCTTTTTCTCTACGCTCAAGGGGTATTCCTCTATTATGTCTGGGGCTCGGACTACCAGCACTTTCTTGTGTTTTTGCCTATCCTGGCACTCAGCTTGTTTGCATTTCTTAAGCTCGCTCTGGAAAGGTCTCCTTCTATCAGTCGATATCAAAAAGAAATACACTATACTGTTCTATTCGTATGCACCCTGTTCTGGGTGAGCGGGCTATCGACCTACTATGACTCCAAAGGGACATTTGATTCAGTGTTTCGTACCCACAAAACATACCAATGGGATTTTGATCGAGCACGGATCCTCTCAACGATGAATCCAGACTACTTTCGCGATTCTATAACTCTGCTTCAAAAATATTCACCCACTTCTCAATGCTATATTTTGTCCAAATATGATAATTTCCTGCCGTTCCTAGCAAAAAAATACAGTGCCATGCCCTATTTTGATGTTCCCATGTATCTGCTAACTGCCAGAGAAGTGGATGCTTGCATCCAGCTCATTAAACAGGATAAACCAAAATTCTTATTTGTTGACAAAGATATTTTGAGAGAAAGCGCATCTGATATTATTCCCAAGGAAACACCTGTCATCGGATATTTACATGATGAGTCCCTGTGGAGAGTTCAACGCCTGCAACATCTGAAGGAAATCTTCCTGGGTGTTAACGCTGACTATAAGCCTGTAGAATCCTCACAGCTTTTGACGGTTTACGTAAGAAAGAATATATTCCTATGACACCTAAAATAATTTATTTATGTTAAATAAAGGAGGGGGTTGCGATATGAATGGTAAAATCAATTTCTTGACTCGAACAACTTGCGAGTTAAGAAACGAACCTATAAATGACTGCAGAAAGTACTGGGAAAAAGTTATTAGATTGAAAGATCATGAATCCGGTTTGGGTGAGTTTGATGTATATTTTTGCCCTCGTTGTAGTTTAGGGTTTACGGATCCCTACCCGACTGAAGAAACAACTGCATTCCTTTACGATTCAAAAGAAAGTGCTGATTTTGATGTTATCAAAAATACGATCATCGATAAGATTAAAGATTTTCTGAGTCGCAGACAAATAATCCGCATAGCCCAACCACACAAGCATATAAATTCAGTTTTGGACTATGCAACTGGAAATGGCAGATTTGCTATGCAGTCGGCAAAGGTGTTCCCTAATGCGTGTATTCATGCCGTGGATTATCAAGATGCTCCACCGCAACACTTATTAGACGAGGATGTACGTGTAAACTATTTCAATTTAAAGGATTTTGGAGAATTAAATCAGAAATATGATTTAATTTTTCTTCGCCATGTTCTGGAACATACACATCACCCTATAGAACTTCTAAATAATTTGGCTAAACGACTAAATCCAAATGGGATATTATATGTTGAGGTACCCAATCTGCATTCAGGATGCGCTAAGTTATTTGGCAAAAACTGGAATAGTTATTATGTGCCACGTCATATATATCATTACACCATCCGCTCATTAAAAGAAATAGTAACTACGGCTGGTCTTAGAGCAGAAATTGGAAAGAATGAAATGCCCTTGATGGGAAATACAATTTCAATCCTAACTGGTCTTGATAAATCAAACTTTCTTGTTCAATGTATGGGGGCACTTTTGTTCCCAATCCAAATCCTAATTGAAGTCTTCTATGGAAGTTCAACTTGTATTAACGCTAGATGCCGTCATGTAGAACAGGAATAACTCCTCACTTGTTGCGCACAGTAGGCGTTCGCTCATCGTCACGTCACCATTTCATCGCAGGACTATCCTCCGAGGCATTGTCGATGACATAAAGCATGATCAGGTGCTTTAGAATCGCGCAAACCACTTGGCGAATTTCCGATTTCGCATAAAAAAGATAAACCAACCCGGGTATTTAAAAAATTTCAGGTATGGTTCAACTTCGCCCCATTTTCCACTATCCTCTTCCCTAGAACGAAATGAGGCTACATTTTTCATGCCATGATCCCGCCGGATTACCCTTAACATTTCCCTGTGAACAACGTTCTGAGAATCTGGAAAGAAATGCTCTATAAAAGCTCCATAACCACGCAGATCCAATATCAGTCGATTGGTACTCCCAAATGCGCTCGAAAACACGTCATTATCACGACAGAGAACAAGTGATTCTTCACAATACCAGAGTCGGACACCTTGCTTAAACATCCCCAGCATCATCGAGACATGAGAGTACCCTGTTCCAGTAAACTTATTTTGATAGTCAACCTGAGTCCAAGCATCTCTTCGAAAAAGTAATGAACTTAAATAACTGAAAAGCCCTCCCATTGACTTGATTCTTCTTAAATAATCTACCTGATCAGATATTTTTTTTGTATTCCAATATTGCCTGTGCCCCCTAAGCCATAAATTAATTCTCATGGGATTCAGGCTTTTGTCACATTCAGTTCGATTTGCCAATATGATATCCAAGCCTTTGTCCAGTAAAGAGAAGACTTTTCTGAGAGCTCCAGTCAGGAGTGCGTCATCACCGCCCAAATACCAACAATATTGACCACTAGCCATATTTATTACATCAATAAAGTTTTGATCACAACCAAGATTCATTTCATTCTCATGGGCAATGATGGGTAAACTCTGTTTCCATTTTTGTATAACATCTGCTGTTTTATCTGATGAGGCATTATTGCTAATACAAACTTCGACCAAGGATTTCACTTCAGGGAAATTGGCGAGTTCATGAGAAATACTTTTCAAAGCTTCATCAAGATAAATGTCCATATTATAAACGGGGATACAAATAGACAGTTTAATCATTCATGCATACCTAAATGATGTGCTGTGAATGAATTCTGTTAATCACAATCAAGTCAGTTGTTAAATGGGTTCAATAACTCTATTTTAGTTTTCCTGAAATCATCAGTATTTCGAGTGATGAGTACCTGATTATTTACTTTTGCTGTCGAGGCAATGATGGCATCAATAAGTTTAATTGAATGCTTACATCTCAGCTCAATCGCTTCCTTCGCAATCTCCTCATTGAGATCAAAAACTGTCGCTTCATTAATAAATTTCAATGCTTGTTTACGTTCTGGTGACGAAAAATATCTGAATCCAAGAAACTCAATCCGACTCAACACAGAAATATTAAAGTGACTTTGAAAAACAGACTCTATCTTCAATAAACTATGCTTCGGAATGTCATTATTCAGATAGTAAATAAGGATGTTTGTGTCAATCAAATACATTAAAAACGATCTCTTTCACCGGAAAGCTCTTTTAGTTTAGCCGTAATATCTTTAATCTTAGTGATACCCATATATTCTTTGGGGTTGAATTTGTTGTTCTTTTTATTGATGGCATCAGTCATCGCAGGGAGTATAACAACCTCAACTTTCAAACCAAAATTTTCCGGTATTGCAATATTCTTCAATTCCTTACGATCCATGATTATTCTTAAGGCATTCATTCATCCTCACCATCCTTATTTCCTATCATACTTCAATTTAATCATTTTTGCATCATATCATGCCCGCCTTGACTAATGTTATACTAGCCTGTGTGTACACCCTGACGATCATTCTGAGTACGGCTCCAAAGCACCATAAAACAGAACAGGGCTTCCCGTTAGTAAACTTCGTTGGCACCTTTTTACCGCCAACAGAATTCACCGTATTGAGGACATCCGATTTGGAGGCTTCTACCCAGATTGAAACCCATTATTTATTTCTGGGGATCCCAACCACACTCTCGAAGACTCATCTGGTCAATATTCATTATAAGAAATTAATTCTCTTTGACTATGGGGACTCCCATGAGCTCGGGTGGACCGCAGATCAAAAGGCTTGGCTGGGGTTACTTTCTGTAGGATATTTTAAAACGTCCTTTTACAATACTCAGATTGAAATCCTTCCTCTACGAACGCTACCACTGCATTTCAGAAACATTCCCTGGCTACTACAACGCCCAATCCGGAAGCTGAATCACCGACGATGGGATTGCTTCTTTATTGGAAATCCTACCTACTTTACCCTGCCCGATGGGTCGTACGATCAGCGTATCGAATGGCTCTCCGAAATTAAGGGGCACTATTCTTTTTTTGGTGGACTTCAGGATCACCCGAATTACCCGAGACAGGCCAACCGTGAAAACATCCATCAACTCTATTTTCTCTTTAACCCCTTTGACTTCAGGCTCTTTTTCTGGTGTCTTCGACATTCCAAAATCGCCTTGCTCCCCACCGGACACAGTCGATGGACTTATCGTCATTTTGAGGCCATGCTCGCAGGCTGTATTCCCTTAAGCACAGATATCCACGGCCTTCAGACCTTTATCCCCATGCCCGTGACAACCATGACTATTGCCAAAGATCATGAGAAAATTAGCCCATTAATAGACCAGATTTTAAGTCGGCTATCAGACTATCAGGACTGGATTCAGTTCAATAAAACTCATGTCCATCAGTATCTGAATAACTATGCGCAATATGACAAGAAACACCCCTTCGCATGGGAACAATTCATGGAGCAATTATGCTCGTTGCACTAGATTGTCGGCCTTTGCAAGATGGCTCCCTCGGACGAGGAATAGGCAGCTATTTGCTCAACTTACTGGAACAATGGTCATCGCCAGATAACCTTCGTCTGGTGTTTGTTGCGGAAAAACCCATCCCCGACTTGCCCATATTGCGACATTTCAAGTCTCTTATATACTCACCTACGCCGATACTCTGGCGCATCCCTGCGCACTTCGCAAATTTCCTGCGCTCCCATCAAGTTGAGCTCTTTCACTTCAGCGGCCAGTACAATGTGATCCCGCTTCCCCTGCCCTACTCAGTGACGGTTCACGACATCATGTATTTTCCGCTCAGGAAGCTGGAGATTGAGAAAGCAACCTCGCCTTGGCAACGGATAAGATGGATTCTTGATCTTGTCTGGATGACGCTACGAGCCCAACGTGAGCTTCGAAAAGCCGCCGGTCTCATCGCGGTGAGCCAATTTACAAAGGATGACCTTACCGTTCATCTAGGCATTCCGGCTGAAATGATCACGGTTATTCACAATGGAATCGATTCAGATTTTCTTCTTGCGAACCCGGCCAATCGTTCTGTGTTGAAGCGTTACAGTCTCCCTGCCCAATTCATCCTTACCGTCGCACCCTTCGAGGAAAGAAAAAATCTGAGAACCATGATCAAATCCTGTCTAGCACTTGAAGAGAATATCCCGCTTATTATCGTCACCAAAAGACACCCTGCTCCACCGGCGGACATTCAATCTCTTCTCGACAATAATCCTGAGAAAATACGTCTGCTCACCGAGATTTCAAAGCCGGATCTGGTAGCACTGTACCAACTGGCAACCGTTTTCTTATTCGCAACAAATTATGAAGGGTTTGGCTTGCCTGTTTTGGAAGCTATGGCTGTGGGCACTCCCGTGATCACCTCTACGGTTACAAGTTTACCCGAGATAGCTGGCAATGCCGCTTTGCTCGTTGATCCGCATAATCCAACTTCAATCACACAAGGACTAGATCAACTCCTCCACGATCCTGAAAAAAGACAAGATTATGTTGCCAAAGGATTCGAAAGGGTCAAATTATTTTCCTATAAGCACGCTGCCTTAGAAACAATGCGATTTTTTGAAAAGACTATTTCAAATTCGCAAACTCACACCTCTGCGCCAAAAAACACAGCCCACACTTTGGCTTGACAGGCAAACAAATCGTTTGGCCAAATTGCACCAATAATTTATTGTAAATCTTCCAAAATCGAAGCGGAAGAATCCTTCTCAGCACCCTTTCAGTCTCATCTGGATTCTGGGTGTTCACCAGTCCCCACCGATTGCTGATCCGATGAACATGTATATCGACACAGATGCCCTCTTCCCCAAACGCTTCCGTCACCACCAAGTTGGCCACTTTTCGACCCACCCCCGGCAATGTCAGTAATGTATCGATGTCTCGAGGAACTTCTCCCTGAAACTTTGTAAGGATCAAGTGAGCGATTTCCTTCAATTGTCCGGCTTTACGGTTGTAGAATCCGCAGGGAAAAAGAAGTTTTGCAAGGACAGAAACTTCCACGCCCACAAGTTCTTCCCAACTGTGGATCTTTTCATAGAGCTTTTCGGATACACTCCACGTTGTTTTCTCTTTGGTTCTCAGACTGATAACAGCGGATACTAGGATCTTGAACGCTCGCTTTTGCACATCCTCAATCGTATTCAGCTCATGCGAGATATAGAGCTTCTGCGCATGTAGCACTTTCTTTTCAATTTCGGAAAGAATTTCATCAAGATCGTTGGGAATAATCATTGTGTCCCACGAACTTCTGCGTAGGGGCGCGAGTGTTCCCATAAACGACCGAACTCCCGCTTAAACTCACTGATCAGATCGGAATCCTTCAAAATAAGCAAATTTTCATTGTTAAATTTTTCGGCATTGATACTCCAGTTGTAGGAACCCGTTGTCAAATACCGATCACCAATCACCATAAATTTATGATGCATCATTCCGCGTTCGCCTTCCTCGTGCATGAGATGAACTTGTGCATAACGCGACAGCCACCCTAAAACGCTGCTGCGCCCAGCTGACTGCCCGTTGTCGGCCACAATTCTGACTCTCCTTCCCTTCTGAGTTGCTCCGGCAAGTGCTAAACCAAGCTCTTTGGAGGTGAAGCTGTACATTGCCACATCGATATCAGCCGTCGTGGCTCCAATTAGCTCAACCAGTGCCTGTTTGGCCCCACCATTGGGAGAGAAATAGACACTCCCCAGACTCATCCCTAAGAGCAATACCCCTGCAAGGACTTTAATCGCCATCTTGAAGCAACTTTTCATGGGATCATTCTCAATGCACGACAAAACCCTGTCAATCAAAAAATGCCTGGTCACACGGGGATATCCGGTTGCGAAAAACAGTCTTCTATGACAAAATAGGCCTCACCCAAGGTGGCGATGTAGCTCAGATGGTTAGAGCACACGGCTCATACCCGTGGTGTCAGTGGTTCGATTCCACTCATCGCTACCAATTTATATGTTTGTTATTTTTATCTTAGTCATTGTCATGAAACTACCTTTACATCTGATTTGTCTTTTTGTCCGTCTTCTGCGTTGTGGAATCTTTCGCATAGCCAAACTATGCGAAAGATTCCAAGCCTTGAAGCCAAATCAAAAATACTGCATGATCTGTAAAGGTTATTTCGTTCCAACTCCTTAGTTAGGCAACGTGGAATCCTATTCTTTAAGAAAATCAACACCAAGTGGATCACTTGTGAGAACCGGATGCTCTGCGTTAGGAGAAATTCTTTTGAGATATTTACTAAATACGGATAAGAAAAGTGTGGAGTGTTCGCTTTGTAGTACAAAATTCCTGCTTGACTTAGCATTATCACTCAAAACACCCTCTACCAATAACTTTTCATCAAACATATCACTAATCACTTCAAACAATGATTTAAGATGTAGGAGATCAATACCCTGAAAACAGGCTTCAATCATTCGAATATGATGTTCTGGTGAAACATCTAACCCACTAGAAAGTGTACGTTCGAGACCAGGAATATCTTCATCTTTAGGTTTAGGGGTAGGGTTAAGATTCTCTACCAGTGTTTGAATCATTTCAGTATATAGCGAGAGAAAATTACTATTGTCTATAATATTCCCTTTGTCATTAGCTTCAAGTATCAATCTGCCTTCCGTCACCATCCTTCTAAGGTCTCCTATGGATAATCGTTGAACTTCAGCGTTAACTTCGTGATTTACGAGCTTCCAGTTCTCATATAGATAAGTGTTAAAGCCTAGCATTGGGTCACCTCTATCTACTGGACCACCTTTTTCTTCAGAACTCTTTTGTGCCACCACTTTATTTTTCATCATAACCCTCCTTATTGAACGTTTGCAAAAGCCCGATTCACGAGCTCCTAATGAATATATCGGTTTGATTGAGAGAAAATCCCATTATTTTGGAACTTTGAAGGCAATGCTTTCAGTAATCCAATCTCTAACAATCTCGAAAAACGTGACAGCAGAAGGCGTTCATCGTTTCTTTACTCTCGATATATTCATAAAAAGCGATATATATCCATCGACCATTCAGTCCGTTTGGATCATATTTCTTTTACACCTAAGAGGTGCTATAGCTTAACCTTTCGCAAGCGCAGTGAATTCGTGATAACGCAGACAGAACTGAAGCTCATGGCAGCTGCCGCGATCATGGGGCTTAGCAGTATCCCGAAGACGGGGTAAAGTGCCCCTCCGGCAACAGGGATCCCTGCGATGTTATAGATAAAGGCAAAAAATAAATTTTGCTGAATGTTTTTCATCGTCGCTCGGCTAAGCTGTCTCGCACGTACAATGCCACGCAAGTCTCCTTTGACCAGGGTTACCCCGGCACTCTCCATCGCTACATCGGTTCCAGTGCCCATCGCGATTCCCACGTCTGCCTGGGCTAAGGCAGGTGCATCGTTAATGCCATCCCCCGCCATGGCGACAATATGCCCCTTTTTTTGTAAATCTTTAATGACATCAGCCTTTTGATCTGGAAGCACCCCGGCAATCACTTCATCAATGCCTAATTTTGTTGCTACAGCCTGCGCGGTGACCTGATTATCACCCGTCAACATGATGATGGTTATCTTCTCATGATGAAGTGCTTTAATGGCTTCAGGGGTGCTGGCCTTTATTGAATCAGCTACCCCT
The DNA here is from genome assembly GCA_964358175.1 of uncultured Candidatus Marinamargulisbacteria bacterium. Lineage (GTDB taxonomy): Bacteria > Margulisbacteria > Riflemargulisbacteria > GWF2-35-9 > GWF2-35-9 > CAYHOI01. Next base: position 37,394 of record CAYHOI010000005.1, read on the forward strand.
AATAACCCTGCGGGTTTGCCATCCACTACGACAAACATAACCGTCTGTCCCTCTGTTTGAAGGCGCGTTGTCAAATCTGTAAAGTCAGTAAACATTACCCCCAATTCATCCATTAATACTTGATTCCCAAGTACAACCGTTTTATTCGAGATGATTCCTTTGATCCCTTTTCCGGTCATCGACTCAAAATGAGAGGTTTCCAGAAGCGGGACTTTCCGAACCTCCGCACCCTGAACAACGGCCGTTGCAAGGGGATGCTCGCTACCCCTTTCCAGGGTCGCAGCGAAACTGAGCAATTCCAACTCCGTAAAGCCTGACGCAGGTGTCACCGAAATCAGAGTCGGCTTTCCTTCGGTCAACGTTCCTGTTTTATCTATAACCAGCACGTCCACGCTGCGCATCACTTCAATCGCTTCTGCATTTTTAAAGAGAACTCCATAAGAGGCCCCTTTGCCAGTCGCAACCATAATGGACATGGGCGTCGCAAGGCCCAAAGCACAAGGACAGGCAATCATCAGCACCGCAACGGCATTCACAAGAGCCATTGCCATGGCAGGTTGAGCTCCAAAAAATGACCAGAGTATAAACGTCATAATCGATGTCGCGAGAACGGCAGGAACAAAATATCCAGAGACCTTGTCAGCTAGGTTCTGAATAGGCGCACGGCTACGCTGAGCCTGTGAGACCATGGCTACAATTCTGGAAAGCATTGTCTGGGCGCCCACCTTTTCCGCACGCATAATGAACGAGCCTGTCCCGTTGAGGGTCGCACCGATAACCTTTTCACCATGTTCTTTGTCTACCGGGATGGGCTCTCCCGTTACCATGGATTCATCTACCGTACTTTTGCCCTCAATGACAATTCCATCCACGGGAATTTTTTCACCCGGTCTTACGCGCAAGGTGTCTCCCACCTGAACGTGATCAATAGCGATGTCGACTTCTATTCCATCAGCTTTAATTACTCTGGCCGTTTTGGCTGCTAATCCCAAAAGTTTTTTAATCGCGGCTCCCGTCTGACTTCTGGCTTTGAGTTCCAATACTTGACCCAGCAAGATAAGGGTTACAATAACAGTAGCAGCTTCATAGTAGACCGCTACCTCCCCTGAATGTCCTCGAAAGGATGCGGGGAAAATGGCGGGAAAGAGCGTCGCAATCAAGCTATATCCATAGGTCACGCCAACCCCTAAACCAATGAGGGTAAACATATTTAAACTTCTGTTCTTGATGGAGTCAACCGCTCGAAGGTAAAACGGCCACGCGGACCACAAGCAAACGGGTGTTGCCAATGCTAATTCCATAAAGACACGTGCTTTGAAAATGTCATTGTATAAGAAAAAATGACCGACCAGCATATCGCCCATGGTAATGATGAACAACGGAAGGGTTAAAAGAGACGAAAAGAAGAGCCGTTTGGTCATATTCCTTAATTCAGAGGTATCTTCTTCTTGATCAAAATCTAGGGCAGTTGGCTCCAAGGCCATGCCGCATTTAGGGCAGTTTCCAGGCCCTATCTGGTGGATTTCTGGATGCATGGGACAGGTGTAGTCGGATGTTACGCTAACCGATAACTTTTTGAGCAATTTCGCGACTTTACCTTTCCTCCCCATATGATACCCAGCTTTTTCGATAACCTCTTTGAGCAGTTCATCACGAACAGATTCCTTCAGGGTAAGATTTACCTTTTTCTCTTTGAGATTCACTGAGACCATAGAAACTCCCGGAATTCCTGATAAAGCTGCCTTTATCGTCTGGACACAATGTTCACAGGTCATGTTGTCAACGTAGATCGCCTTTGTCGTCATTAGATATCCTCCAATTATGTTGGTGAAAAATATCATATCATACCTTCAGTGAGTGAAACCCAGCAATTCTAATTAGAATTGCTCATCTGAGAAATTTGAGCATGGACAGTGCCAAGGTCTTCTCGTAAAATAACCCTGAAGAATATGTCCATCAAAGAAAATCTGTCCCTGAATGAATCTGGTTTTATTTTTAATCCTACAACAGGTGAGTCCTACATGGTGAACCCCACCGGTTTATATATAATGCATTTGTTAAAAACAAACAGTGATCATCAACAGGTTAAACAAGACCTGATAGATCGTTTTTCTTTGGACGCCATGCAGGTTGAAAAAGATTTCCGGGAATTTATGAATACCCTAGAGTATTTCCAACTCATTGAAACTCATGACTAAGCCGATTACGGTCGCGGTGACCGGACTCAATGCAGTGGACAGCCCCGGCCCTGGAATTTCGGTTATCCGATCTCTGTTAGAGTCGACACGCTATTCGGTGAAAATCATCGGCTTAGCTTATGAGTCCATGGAGCCAGGTATTTACATGAAGGAACTGGTTCATAAAACCTACCACATTCCTTATCCTTCTTCCGGCTCAGAAAATTTATTGGAGCGTTTGCGCTATATTCATGATCGAGAGAAGATTGACGTTCTGATTCCTAATTTTGATGCTGAACTCCTCTCGTTTATTAAGCTGGAGTCTCCATTGCGTCACATGGGAATCGCGATGTGTCTACCTAATGAAAAACAGTTTGAGTCCCGACAGAAGGCGAACCTCGTTCAGTTTGGGCATGACCATGGAGTCGATGTTCCCTATAGCAGTTCCCTGTACGCGGTCAAGGATATCGTTAAAACTCTAGCATCCTTTTCATTTCCGGTGATTGTAAAAGGCCAATATTATGAGGCCTTTGTTGCGCGTACTTTGGAGGAGACGATTGCCTACTTTAAAACCATTCAGAAGAAATGGGGATTGCCGGTCATTGTTCAACAATTTGTTAAAGGGCAGGAATACAACGTCGTTGCACTGGGTGATGGGGCAGGAGATATGGTGGGTGCGGTGGCTATGAAAAAGAACTTTGTTACTGACAAAGGAAAGGCCTGGGCAGGAGTTTCCATCGATGAGCCTGGGTTGCTGGCTTTGGCAAAGCACATTATTCGTCGGACATGTTGGCGTGGATGTCTGGAGATTGGGTTGGTGAAAACCAGTGAGGGGAGATATTACGTGATAGAGATCAATCCCCGCAT
>CAYHOI010000006.1:0-39859 GCA_964358175.1 uncultured Candidatus Marinamargulisbacteria bacterium
CGAGGACTTGGCCAATCAGGCAGACGGAATGAAGCAGCTGGTTCAATACTTCCAAGTTGACAAGGCGTGCTAAATCGGTCCTTGCTGGGAGAACGTGAATTTGCGATTCTACGCGATTTGATTTACCAGGAGGCGGGTATCCATTTGTCGGACTCCAAGCGGGTCATGATGGAAGCACGGCTTCAACGGCGGCTCATCGACCTGAATCTGTCAGGATTCAAACAGTACGTCGATTATCTCCAATCCAATAAAGGACGGGAATCCGAACGGGTTCACTTTATCAATCGGATGACCACCAACAAAACCGATTTCTTTAGAGAACCGAAACACTTTGAATTTCTGACCCAAACCGCCCTGCCACGTATCAAGCAAAAACTCAGTCCAGACTCCAGCCAGCCTGTTATGATCTGGAGTTCAGCCAGCTCAACTGGGGAAGAAGCCTATACCATAGGGATGATCCTCAGCGAGTACGTCCGGCTCAACCCCACTCTGACCGACAACTTTTATATCCTTGGCACGGACATCAGCACCAAGGCTCTCGGGGAAGCCCGCGAGGCCATCTATCCCGCCTCGCGTATCGAGGATATTCCTCCCGCGTTCCGGTCACGTTATCTTCTCAGCAGCAAGGATCCTCACAAACAGACCGTTCGTATTTGCCCGACAATCCGGCAAAAGGTCGAATTTGAATCCTTCAACCTCGTTACAGGGCAATTGGGTCCTCTCAAAAAGTTTGATATTATTTTCTGCCGAAATGTCCTCATCTATTTCGATTTGAAAACACGACATGCCGTGCTGAAAAACCTTTATCGGAGTCTTTTGCCTGGCGGGTACTTGCTCATCGGGCACTCGGAAACCCTGCATGACATTGATCTTCCCTATGTTAATGTTCAACCCACCATCTATACCAAAAGAGGAGATATTGAATGAAAAAAATTCAGGTAATGATTATTGACGACTCCGCCACCGTGCGGCAGGTTCTTACTCAAATTCTGGGTACAGATCCCCAAATTGAGGTCATTGCAACCGCAATAGACCCCATCGTCGCGGCCAGCAAACTGCTTACCATCAAGCCTGACGTGATCATTCTGGATATTGAAATGCCCCGCATGGATGGACTGACCTTTCTCAAAAAACTCATGGCGCAACATCCGCTCCCCGTGATCATCTGCTCAACCCTCGCTCAGGCCGGGTCAGATTCCGCCATCACGGCGATGCGGTACGGTGCGGTTGATGTGATCTGTAAGCCGGCGGTCGGTACACGGCAGTTCTTTGAGGAATCCCGGATCCAAATCTGTGATGTTGTCAAAGCGGCTGTCTCGGCCAAAATACGTCAAATTCCTGACCGTGCCGATATCGCCCCTAAGTATTCGACAGACGTGGTTCTGGCTGCCAGAAAGCCTCAGAATATTTCTTTTCGAACAACTGAGAAGATCGTGGTCATCGGCGCGTCCACAGGTGGAACCGAGGCTCTTCGCGTCGTGCTGGAACATTTGCCAGCCGATTGTCCGGGAGTGGTGATTGTTCAACACATGCCCGAGAAGTTCACGCTCGCGTTTGCAAATCATCTCAATGAGACCTTCCCGCACACCATCCGTGAAGCAAAAGACAACGATCCTGTTCTGCGGGGGCATATCCTCATCGCACCAGGCGGCAAACATCTTCTTCTGGAACGCTCGGCAGATCGCTATTATGTCACGGTCAAGGAAGGGGAACTGGTGAATCGTCATCGCCCTTCCATTGATGTCATGTTTCGGTCTGCCGCTCAGAATGCTGGAAAAAACGCCATTGCCGCGATCCTCACCGGCATGGGGGATGATGGAGCAAAAGGTCTTCTCGAACTCAAAGAAGCTGGAGCGAAAACAATCGCTCAGGATGAGAAATCTTGCATCGTCTTCGGCATGCCGAAGGAAGCGATCAAGCTGGGAGCCGCTGACCACATCGTTTCGTTAGAACTCATCGCGCAGAAGATCATGTCGCTGGTTTAAGAGTTCTTAGCGAATCAACATCGCATCCCCGAAGCTATAAAAGCGAAATTCATCTTCAATAGCTTTCTGATAGGCTTTTTGAATCAGTTCGGTTCCCGCAAAAGCACTTACCAAAACCAGTAGCGATGATCTTGGTAGATGGAAATTCGTAATCAGCTGATCAACCACCTTAAACTTAAACCCTGGTGTGATAAAAAGGTCTAAACGTCCACTCCCTGCCTCAAGCCGACCCCGAGCATTCATCACGCCCTCCAGCACACGAACCACCGTCGTTCCCACTGCAGTCACCTTGTGTCCGCTACGATGCGTCTGATCAATCAGATCGACAGTCTCAGGCGGAAGATCATACCTCTCACTATGCATTTGATGCTTCGAAATATCTTCCACATCAATCGGCTTGAAAGTACCCATTCCTACGTAAAGGGTCACTGAGGCAAGGCTCACCCCCTTCAACTTTAGGCACTTGAGAAGTTCTACGCTAAAATGTAGCCCTGCTGTCGGAGCGGCAACCGCCCCTGATTTCGCCGCATATACCGTTTGATATCGCTCTGCATAGTACTCTTGTTTTGCATCCTCATAGGCAATGTACGGTGGCAGTGGCAGACGACCACAACGATCAATGTGGGTAGCCAATTCGCCGTTACACTCAAACCGAAGCAGCCGACGCCCACCCTCCAAATAGTCCTCAACTTGCCCGCTCAACTCATCATCGAAGAAAATCCGGTTTCCCAGATGAATACGCTTCCCAGGACGCACCATGACCTCCCAAACCAAACTGGATCGTTCCTCAAGCAGCAAAACTTCTACCTTTCCGCCGGTAGGTTTGTGCCCTGTGAGTCTCGCGGGTAACACCTTGGCATCATTCAGAACCAGCAAATCTCCAGGGTTCAACAGTTCTACGATTTGAGCAAATTTACCCTCAAGAAGTGTGCTGTCAGTTCTGTTAACCAGCATGAGTCGAGACTCCTCGCGATTCTTGGTGGGTTCCTGGGCTATCCGCTTAGCATCCAGTTTATAATCAAAGTCTGCTAACTGAATTATTTGAAGACTTTTCTGAGGATAATGGTAAAAGTCGCACCCTTCCCAAACACACTTTCAACCTGAAGGTCACTGTGGTGGAGTTCTAGAATCTTCTTCGCAATGGGAAGCCCCAATCCAGCCCCATCATATGCTTTAGAGGTAGAATTGTCGGCCTGACGAAACTTGTCAAAAATAACGTCTAAATCCTCTTGCTTCATTCCTATTCCCGTATCCTTTACGACAATGCTTATCGCTTCCTCTGTAGCAGAAGCACTTACCGTGACCTTCCCTTTTTTGGTGAACTTGATTGCATTGCCAATCACGTTATTGAGCACACTGCAAATCTTCATCTCATCTGCTTTCATCCTATACCAGTCCTGGTTCACATCCTCATCGATCATCACATCCAATGCCAGCTTCTTCTGTTCTGCTTGAATTTTAATCTGCATAATCACTGACTCCAAGACATTCTTCAGGTTTATCTCCTCCAAATGCAGAGAAAGATGACCAGATTCAATTTCAGTCAGATTCAGGAGATCATTGATGATTTTGAGCAGGCTAAGGCTATTTTGCAAGGCTATCTGCAGAAAGTTTCTTTGCGTCATTGGCATATTCTGGTATGTCAAAACAACATCCAGATAACCGATGATACTGGTTAAAGGAGTCCTTAACTCATGAGAAATATTCTGCAGAAACTGATCCTTCAGTAAATCCAATTTCTGTAGTTGTGTGTTTTTCTCTTCAAGTTGTTTATAGGCACCATTCAGTTTGCTTGTTTTTTCAGCAACAATGTTTTCAATATTCTCGATGTAATGTTTCAAATCCTCCTCTAATTGAATTTTTTGAGTAATGTCAAAGACAACCAGCAATCGTTCATTGCCCATTTTGTTCATAAAGCATTCATACTTATTTCCCTGCACATCTTCATCCTCGAACATGTAGGTCTCAAAAATTGAATCCACCACTTGCCTAGAATAAAATGCCTCCTTATCACGATTCTTTCCTACAAAATTCAATTCATTACCGTTGGAAAACTTGCTAACCGCCCATCGGTTCTGATAAATAAGCTTTTGTCTCTCATCAAAAATAAGCACACCAATCGCAGGGGTGTTAAGGATCGCTTCAAGTCGATTATTCTTCTCCTGCAAATGCTCGGTCAGAAATTTCAACTTTCCAACCATCCCATTAAATACGTCAGCAAGAGACTCAAACTCTACATTCGCTGTCACGCTGACACGTTCATCGAAGTCTCCATTTTCAACATGTTTGATCACCCTTTGAAATTCGCTCAGAGGCCTCGTCACATTCTTTTTAAAAAAGAGTAGCAACGTCCCAAACCCAACAGCAACGAAGACGCCAATGGTTCCAATATAATATAGTAACAAGTGCTCGTAATTCTTAGTTCGTTGTTCAAAGATCAGATCCGAATCCTGATAAACTGTATCTGACAACTCATCGATAGACGAAATCATTTGGCTTTCAAGCGACTTCACCTTCTGGAGAATCTGCTGTTGCTCCTCTTGTAGCTCAGTTGAAAACAACCGATTACCAAGATCCCTGAGTTTACTGTAGTATCGATATTGCGTTGCCAATATTCGCCTAACTGTTGAGGACTTTTGGGGACTTTTACTCAAAGTCTCAAACTGATTGGCAATAATATGGCTAAGGCGAAGGTACTTTTCCTCAAGCTTCGAATCCTTGACCGTCCCATAATCATATAGAAGAGTAAATATCTGTGACAGTGCGCCTCTGTAATTGATTACATTTTTTGTGTTTGCTGAATAATACTCGATCCTCTTGTCAAATTCATGATCCTTCTGGATATTTACAAATAAATAGATGGCACTTGCTAAAAGAAGCAGAAAGAAGAAAAAGATGACAAGAGAAAATTTAATTCGAAATGAATGTGGCATGACATCCTTATTATATGGAAAATAGGTTAAAATGCAATGTCAGCAGAACAGAAACCCTGAGTCTTTAAGCGTCTTAAAAACGAACCAGTCTTATCTTTCCCCGAACCTCTGGTACAGTTTCAAGCTCCTTAATGACTTGAGCATCCACATTCTGATCAACACTGACCAGCATCACAGCATTGGCCCCCTTCTTCACTCGACCAACCTGCATGTTGGCAATATTAATATTATTCTGTCCAAGCACAGACCCTATTTTCCCGATAATCCCGGGGCAATCTTCATTTGGAATGACCAACAATATACCCTCGGGTAAAACACTTACCTTCAATTGGTTAATCTGAACGATGGCTTCCCCGATATCCTCAAAAATAGTCCCTCCAACCTCATGCTGAGAGGACTTTGTCTTTACCTTCACCACAATCAGATTTTTGTAATCATCCTCAATAGGCAATTTTGTCTCCTGTACGCGAATTCCCCGTTCTCTCGCAAGGATTTCAGCATTCACAAAGTTCACAGCACCTGGCTCCAAGTGTCCCAACAATCCCTTTAACACAGCGAGGTTCAATGGCGCGACATTCAGGCTGGTCAATTGACCATGGTATACCAGTTCAACCGTTTCAATAGGTTCATCTGCTAAAAGCTGTCCAACAAACAATCCTAACTTCTCAGCCAACACCATAAAGACTTTTACCGGCTCCAAAAGCTCTCTTCTGAGGGACGGTATGTTCACAGCTGCACTTGCTTCCCCTCCGCTAAGCACAGACTTAATCTGCTGAGCAACGTCTATCGCAACATTTTCCTGGGCTTCCATTGTTGAGGCCCCCAAGTGCGGCGTTGTAATGATATTTTTTGCACCAATGAGAGGATTATCCGGCAAAATTGGTTCAACTTCAAACACGTCAACCGCAGCACCCCGAACCTTCCCGCTTTCTAAAGCCGCACGCAAGTCCTTTTCAACAATAATTCCTCCACGTGCACAATTAACAATGTACACACCATCTTTCATCATCTCAATCTTATTTTTATCAATCAGATTCTGAGTTTCCTTTGTACGTGGTATATGAAATGTAATAAAATCGGCCCTCTTTAACAAATCATCTAAGTTCAATAACTGGATACCCAATTGTGAGGCATGTTCCTCGCTGACGTATGGATCATAGCCCACAATAGACATTCCAATCCCTTGGGCATAGCGCACGACACGTTTACCAATTTTACCCAAACCAACCACACCCAACGTTTTGCCAGCCAATTCAACGCCCGTAAACTGACTTCGATTCCATTCACCCTTTTGAACGCTCACATGTGCCTTGGGTATGTTTCGAGCCATAGCCATCAGAAGCGCAAAAGTCTGCTCTGCAGCAGCAATCGTGTTCCCCTCAGGACTGTTACATACAATAATTCCCTTTTTTGTTGCACTAGCAACGTCAATGTTATCCACACCAACGCCTGCGCGCCCAATAATTTTAAGTTGATGAGCTGCTTCAATGATTCGGGTTGTTACTTTGGTTTCAGAACGGACGATAAGGGCTGAGTATTCACCAATAATATTTACGATTTCATCCTCGGTCAAACCTGTTTTGATGTCGACCGTAAAGTCCTTATCAATAACTTCAATCCCTTTATTTGAAAGTTTGTCGCTAACTAATATTTTCATTATCGTTTGCGATATTGGTGACCTGCACGAGCCTTCTTTTTGCCATACTTCTTTCGCTCAACAATACGAGTATCTCGGGAAAGAAGCCCCTCAGTCTTTAGAATTCGATGATACTCATCCGAAATAAGATTTAGCACTTTCGAAATTCCGTACATCACGGCTTCTGCCTGACCAGTTTGCCCACCGCCACTTGCCTTTGCAATAACATCATATCGACTTTGTGTGTTTGTAAGCACTAACGGACGTCTCACTGAATTTTTCAACGAAAAAGGAATCAACATTTCTTCGATCTTGTGACCATTGACGGTAACTTGCCCTGTACCTGAAACCATCCATACCTTGGCTATAGCAGTTTTACGTTTTCCTGTCGCATAATAGCGTACTTTTTCCATACCGATCTCCTTACTTTATCTCGACTAATTTTGGCTTTTGCGCTGTCTGATCATGGGTCTGCGCTGGGTAAAGAAACAATTTCTTCAACATTGCTCGACCCAATTTACCTTTCGGCATCATCCGCTTTACCGCTAGATAAATCAAACGATCCGGATGATTCTGTCGCATCTCTCCAGCAGTTACACTCTTGATGCCTCCTGGATAACCCGTATACCAATAATGTATCTTGTCTTTTTCTTTATTACCAGACAAACTTATCTTGCTTGCATTAATCACAACAACATAATCACCATTATCTACGCTCGGTTGAAACAACGTCTTATGCTTCCCACGCAATAAATGTGCTATGCGAGAAGCAAAACGTCCCAGACACTGAGAAGACGCATCCACCAGCAACCACTCGCGTTGTACAGCTTCATTTTTAACATAGATCGTATCAAATTTATTCCTCATAACACCACATCCTCACTTCTTCAATTATATGCTCTACTAAAATTGGTTTTCGGTTTTGCTTCGCCTCTCTCGCTTAGCAGGTCTAAGCTTCGCTCGTCTCAACTTCACCGAAAACCAATTCGTGACGAGTATACTCTACCTTACTCAAATAAAGAGCTTTCGCTGGCACCATCTTCCAAGCGTGTCGAGCACGGCCATTGATCACATCTTCATAATCCTCTACTGTCAACTTGCCAAAACCAACAGACAATAACAAACCAACAATTCGTCGCACCATATGCTGCAAAAAACTATTTGCCTCAATCGTCATTCGAATAGCATGACCAGCATACCCCAAATAGTTGAAAGGTACTCTCTCGAAAACCACGCTATTGATGCAACGTTCTGTTCGAACGTACTGTTTAGGTTGGTGACATAAATATTTACAGTCACGCCATCCAAGAAGCCTACAAGCAACTTCATTTAATAGGCTAATATCCAATTCTTCCACATGCAACATGTGTCGATCCAAAAAAACACTTGGAGCACCTTCGTACATCCAATACTCATATTGCCTGCTATGTGCACTCCGACGAGGATCGAATCCCGATTCTACTTCCTGCGCACTTGTGACTCTCATTCCCGAAAGACACCTGTTCAGCACGATCCTCAGTTTATCAAGAGGTATTCGCCCTTCATCTGAAAAAACAATGATCTGAGACTTCGCATGAACGCCACGATCAGTTCTTCCCGCATATCGAATGAATACATTTTGTCTAAAAATCCTCGACAAAACATCCTCTAAGCACTGTTGTACCGTATTTTCGTTAGCCTTCTGTTTCTGAAAACCGTAAAAACCTACCCCATCATACTGGAGCGTGAGCTTAACCGTTCTCACACATGAACCCAAAACGCTTAAATCAATTCAAGCACCGATACACTCGCAGCATCCCCACGACGTATCCCTGATTTAATAATCCTCGTATATCCACCCTTTATAGAACTATACTTCTCTAACATCTCTGGGCTAAATAGAATCTTCAGTACTTCCTTATCGCTAACAAACTTCAGCACTTCTCGTCTCGAAAACACAGTATTCGCCTTAGCAACCGTGATCATTTTTTCAACATATTTGCTGATTTCATGAGCACGTCTGTCTGTCGTTTGTACTTGCTTGTGTATGAGAAGTGATCTGGCTCCATTTCTAATAAGTGCCAACCGTTGATCCGTTGGCAACCCTAGCTTTGCATTCCCTTTTCGATGTCTCATTTTAGTCCTCTTTCAACTTCAGCCCATACTGCATGAGTTTCTCATTAATTTCGTCAGCTGACTTTTTTCCAAAGTTTTTGATCTTCATCAAATCTTTCATTGGTTTTTCTACTAACTCCAGCACCTTTAAAATACCAGCTTTTCGCAAACAGTTTGAGGATCTTGCTGATAATTCCAAATCCTCAATCGTTAAATCCACTTCTGCAGGTGCAACAACGCCCTTAAGTTTATCCGTCTCCTTGTAAGCTTGCACCACATGTTTGTAATCTGTAAAAAGACTAAAACTATCAATCAATATATGAGATGCATTGTCAAGAGCTTCCTCGGCACTGACACTCCCATTTGTCCAGATCTCCATCACCAGCTTATCCAAATCTGTTCGGTTCCCTACTCGTGTCGCCGTAACAGTATGATTCACTTTTATGATAGGAGAAAAACTCGAATCCACCGGAATGGTTCCAACGGGGATATTCTCATAATGATTCAAATCGGACAACCGATACCCAACACCCCTCTCAATACGCATTTCAACCTTAAAATTCACGTTTTTAGCGGTTATGGTGCATATCTTATGGGATGGATTAATCAAAACAATTTCGTCATCATGCTGAATATCACTCACCAGCACATCTCCAGCCTTTTTCATCTCTATTTTCACAATTTTCGGTGTTGAAGAGTGTGATTTCACGATAATAGACTTAATATTGAGTATAATATTCAGGAGATCCTCCTTAATTCCCTCAATCGTACCAAACTCATGATGAACGCCCTCAATTCGAATCGCAGTGACCGCTGATCCCTCAAGAGAGGACAGAAGCACACGTCTCATTGCATTACCCAGCGTTACACCATACCCCTTATCCAAGGGATCCATAATAACTTTCGCATAATTTCCATCACTTGATTTTGCTACGTCAACTTTTGTATTTAATCTCACTGCTTAGGTGCCTCCTTAACTTAATAGTTATCTCGAGTAAAACTCGATCACAAACTGCTCATTTACTGGAACATCCAGTTCTTCCCGACTAGGCACTCTGGCGTAGACGTACATATTTCCGTCATAATCCGCCGTTAGCCAATTCGGCAATTTCCTCTTTCTCGCTTTAATAAGCACGGGTTCGAATGACTTCAATGACTTTTCTCGAAGGAGAATGACATCATTCACCTTAAGTATATATGAAGGAATATCCACTTTTCGACCATTTACACGAATATGCCCGTGCCTAACAATTAATCGAGATTGCTTTCGTGTGTCTGAAAGTCCCATACGGTAAACCACGTTATCGAGTCTGCTTTCCATCAACTGCAACATCTCTTCACCAGTATCTCCGTGCATAGCATTTGCTGTTTCATAGTAGCGACGAGTCTGCCCTTCGCTCAGACAATAAAAACGTCTCACCTTTTGCTTTTCTCTCAAGCGAATACCATACTCAGAAAGCTTTACCCTTGAAACCGGACCATGCTGCCCAGGAACATACTTCCTTCTCTCAAAAGAACATTTTGGCGAGTCACATCTATCACTCTTAAGATATAATTTGACCCCTTCACGCCGACAAAGCTTGCAAGATGGTCCTTTATACGATCCCATAACCCATATCTCCTTTCAAATCTCTATACCCGCCTACGTTTCGGAGGCTGGCATCCATTGTGCGGAATGGGTGTAACATCCTTAATAGATACCACATCAATCCCAGCCGCCTGAATAGCACGTATGGCCGTTTCTCTTCCTGGGCCTGGCCCTTTGACTAATACATCAACTTGCTGAACTCCTTGCTCCTTCGCAGCTAAAGCCGCTTTTTCCGCAGCAGATTGTGCAGCAAAAGGGGTTCCCTTCTTAGATCCCTTAAATCCGACTCCACCAGAACTAGCCCAAGACAATATATTCCCGTCCATATCAGAAATTGAAATAATTGTATTGTTAAAGTTCGAACTAATGTGCGCGACTCCCTGAGGGACGTTCTTTTTTACTTTTTTCTTTTTAACAACTGCTTTTGCCATTCCAAAATCTCCTTACTTCGCCGCAACCTTTTTACCTGCAACTGTTCGTCTAACCCCTCGTCGTGTTCTCGCGTTTGTTTTTGTACGTTGCCCGCGAACCGGCAAATGACGCTTGTGGCGAATACCACGATAACATCCTATCTCCATCAACCTTTTGATATTCATTGAAATATCTCGTCTTAGGTCACCCTCAACGACATACTGCTTCATTTCCTCGCGAATCTTAACAATTTCAGCCTCAGTCAGATCCTTCGCTCGAAGGTCTTCACTTATTCCGAGGTTAGATAGGATCTTGTGGCTCGTGGTCGGGCCAATCCCATATATGTAAGTTAACGCGATTACAATGCGTTTATTAACTGGTATATCTACTCCTGCAACTCTTGGCATAATTCCCTTCCTCTACCCTTGTCTTTGTTTGTGCTTAGGATTTTCACAAATCACCATGACTCGACCAAATCGCTTTATCACTTTGCACTTCGGACATATTTCTTTTACTGACGTTCTAACCTTCATTCTAATTCATCCTCTACTTTGCACGATATGTTATTCTGCCACGACTCAAATCATACGGCGATAGTTCTACTTTCACCCGATCTCCTAGCAGTATTCTGATAAAGTTCTTCCGTATCTTCCCAGAAACATGAGCCAAGATTTCCTGCCCCATATCTAACCTAACCCGAAACATTGCATTCGGTAACGCTTCTAATATCTCTCCCTCAACCTCGATAACCTCTTTAGCCATTAAACTTCCTTACAAAACGGTTCATGATTCTAACATTAAACATTACACCTGACAAACATTATTTTCGCCTACCTGCTCAGCAATCAACTCTTCTATCTTTTTAATTTCTTGAGTCGCGTCCACTTCAACCACTATCCCCTGTTTTCTATAGTACTCCAATAATGGCTCCGTTTTTTGCAAGTACGTTTCATACCGACTTTTTACCGTTTCTGGTTTATCGTCATCACGAATAACAAGTGTCTTTCCACACTCATCACATACCATTCCCCTCTTAGGGGGGTTGTTTTGGCTATGGAAGCTCGCTCCGCAGGCCGCACAAGTCAAACGGCCAGCCATACGACTCAATACGGACTCTAAATTGATTCCAAAGCATATAACCATATCAAATACTATTCCCTTAGAAGCAAGAAACTCTGCCTGAGGGATTGTTCGAGGAAAACCATCTAACAAAAAGGGTTTATTTCCAAGTTTATCTAAACATGAGTATACCATTCTATTCACCAAATCGTCTGGCACTAACTGGCCTTTATCCATATAATCTTTAGCCTGCCTTCCAAGCACGGTCTGTTTAGCCACTTCTTGCCGCAAAATATCACCTGTAGCCAGATGCTGATAGCCATATTTAGATACGAGAGCCTTCGCTTGGGTTCCTTTGCCCGATCCAGGCGCACCGAGCAGGATTACTTTTGATTTTTTCATCAAACTACCTCACCAACTTATCATACTTGTTCGCAATAAGGATTGTTTCAATTTGTCTAATCATGTCATTCGCCACACCCACCATAATCAGCAATGCCGTTCCACCCAGTCCCATAAAACTTGTCACATGAGTCATATTTGCCGTGACCATTGGAATAATCGATATAAATGAGAGAAAAGTTGCCCCAACAAACGTCAACCGACCAATCACTTTGTCTAGATAATCTGCAGTTGGCTTACCTGGACGAATACCCAAAATAAACCCACCATACTTCTTAATATTGTCTGCAAGCTCAGTGGGGTTAAAAGTAATTGCAGTATAAAAGTAAGTAAAGAAGAAAATAAGTGCGGAGAATGCAATAACATAAAAAGCAGAGCCATAGTTAATATATCGATTAATAAAACTTAATTGGGGTACCATTTGTAATAACATCATAGGAACTGACAGTACTGATGATGCAAATATTATAGGGATTACCCCCCCTTGATTAATTTTCATGGGGAGAAAGGTGTTTTGCCCACCATACATTTTCCTGCCAACCACACGTTTCGCGTACTGGACAGGAATATTTCTCTGAGCCTCCTGAATAACAACTATTCCAACGACAACGATCAGCAACATAATCAACAGGATTAAAACATTATATATCGGGATACCCCCTCGCACCAAGGTCACAGTATTAGCGATATAAGAAGGCATTGCGCCGATAATTCCAACAAATATAATCACACTAGCGCCATTTCCAATTCCATGTTCAGTAATGAGCTCTCCGAGCCACATGACAAAGGTCGTACCTGCAACCAAAGCAAAAACAGCAAAAAATAGGAACAAAAAGAAATTAGCTCCCGGTAGCAACACGGAACGCAGTCCGACGGTTACGCCGATCGCTTGGACAAAAGCTATAACAATCGTCAAATAGCGTGTGTACTGCTGAATACGCTTTCGACCAGACTCCCCCTCCTCTTGCTGAATTTCCTTCAAACGGGGATAAAGAAAAGTCATTAGCTGCATGATAATCGATGCATTAATGTAGGGAATTATCCCAAGCGCAAAAACCGAGAATCTCTTGAGTGCACCGCCTGAAAATAAATCAATAAAACCCATGATCCCACCAGATCCAAACATTGCATCTAATTTTGCCATGTCCAGCCCATAAATGGGAATATGGATTCCTAACCTGAAAATTAATATAATCAGAAGAGTAAATCCTAGCTTCTTCTGCAATGATTTAATTTGGAAAACAGCTGAGTAGTTATTACCCATTCACAACCTCGGCTGAACCACCCGCTTGCGTAATGATCTCCACCGCTTTTTTAGAAAAATAATGTGCTTGAACTGTCAATTTTCGCTCCAGCTTCCCAGTTGCCAAAACCTTTATCTTGCTTGTACCCTTTTTAATGAGTTTGCTGCGTCGTAGCACTTCAAGACTTATAACCTCTTCGCTCATTGTATTAAGTGTTCTTAACGACACAATCTCGTAATCTTTAGGTGCTAGGGCTCGAAACCCTCTCATCTTCGGCAAGCGTCTATAAATAGGTGTTTGCCCCCCTTCGAAACCAGGCCGAACTCCACCGCCAGAGCGACTCTGAGCCCCTTTGGTTCCTTTGCCTGCCGTTTTACCCATCCCAGAACTTTCTCCACGGCCTACTCTTTTTCGGGCTTTTCTGCTACCCTTGAATGGTTTAAGTGTTGATAAATCCATCTTACTCTCCTTTATTCGCCGACTTGCCTAATTTTAATATCAACACCACGATCACTTCGACAATCCTCAATCCTACGAAGATTAGCCAACCCATCCAGCGCTGCAAATGCATTGTTAATTACAGAAGAAGCTCCCTGTGATTTTGAGACGATGTTATGTATTCCCGCCAACTCCAACACAAGACGAATAACGCCACCGGCAATTACGCCAGTTCCTTTGGGTGCAGGCTTTAAAAACACCTTACTGGCTCCGAGTCGGCCGACGACCTCGTGAGAAATTGTTCCATTAAGAACTTCAACAGTAATCATCTTACGTTTAGCCTGATAGATCGCCTTCTTTATAGCTCCAGGCACTTCAGCTGCTTTTGCAACGCCGACTCCCACTCGCCCATGTCCATCTCCGATAACAATGGTGGCGCGAAAAGATAATCTTTTACCACCTTTGACAACTTTCGTCACTCGACGAATTTGAACAATCTTCTCTACAAATTCGCTTGTTTTATGGTCAGCATTTGAATTTTGTCTACTCATAATTAAAACTGTAATCCTTTCTTCCTAGCACCCTCGGCTACTGCCTTGATGCGTCCACAATATATTCTACCTGCTCGGTCGAAAACCACCTTATTAATTCCAAGTGCCAAAGCTTTATCTGCAATGGCTTCCCCTAACTTCAAAGCCACAGAGACATTTCCACGCCCAAGCTTGAGCGAAAGACTTGATATACCGATAAGTGTCGTTCCTTTTCGGTCATCAATAATTTGCGCATATAAATTGTTTAAACTTCTACTTACGACAAGCCTTGGGCGCTCGTCTGTTCCGATAATCTGCTTTTTACCCATTCTATACTCCCTATTTCTTTCCTGATTTGCCCGCTTTACGTCTTACCTTCTCAGTAGAGAGACGAACTCCTTTGCCCTTATAGGGCTCAGGTTTACGAATACTTCGTATATCCGCAGCTACTTGTCCAACCAATTGTTTATCGGCACCTTGAACTACGATATTGGTATCACCCTCAAGCATAAATGTAATTCCTTTTACTGCTTTGACTTCAATAGGATGAGAAAAACCTAAAGTCATACTAAGCCCATCTCCCTTTTTTTGAACTCGATATCCCACACCAACCAAAGAGAGCTTCACCTCATAATGTTGCGTAACCCCTTTGATCATATTTGCAATCAATGCATTATACAGTCCATGCATCGCCTTAGTTTCTTTATCGTTCGACATCCTCTTAAGAGTGATAACCTTATCTTGTTGTTCAAAAACAATCTTGCTTGATGCTATTTTGACTTTCAGTTCACCTTTAGGTCCTTTAACAGTCACCACATTTTCAGATATTTCAACATCAACCTTATCTGAAACCAAAATCAATCTATTTCCTATTTTAGACATTGTCTATAACTCCCTTACCAAATATAACACAATACTTCTCCACCAACATTTTGCATTCTTGCTTGTTTTCCGGTCATAACGCCTCTATTCGTAGAGATGACAGATACACCGAATCCATTTTTTACTTTTGGAATACGTCTCTTTTCAATATACTCTCTCTTGCCGGGAGTACTCCTGCGCTTCATGTCTGTAATGACAGATCTTCCTTCTTCGTTATACTTCAGATACACCTTAATATACGGTTTGTTTTCTATTTGAACCATTTCATGACGCGCTACAAAACCTTCTTGCTGTAAGATTTTCACTATATCTATTTTGATACGTGAATGATAGACAGTAATACTATCCTTCTTTACACGCCATGCATTTTTCATCATACAAATCATATCTGCTATTGGATCACTCACACTCATAAATACTCTCCTTTAACTTACCAGCTTGACTTCGTAACTCCGGGCAATTTCCCCTCATTCGCCAATTTCCTGAAACATAAACGACAAACACCGAATTTTCGCATATATCCTCGTGAGCGTCCACAAATACCACACCGATGACGATGCTGAATCAGCTCCTTCTTCTTTCGATCATTCTTCACAATCATCGCGAGTCTCGCCATTATCTACTCCTTACCCTAATTCTTTCTGAACGGCATACCTAACAGTCTAAGAAGCTCTCGGGCTTCTTCAACTGTTTTTGCCGTTGTCACAAACGTCACATTAAATCCACGAATCTTGTCTACTTTTTCAAAACTAATTTCCGGAAAAATTAATTGTTCTTTAATTCCTAACGTATAGTTCGCTTGACCATCAAAAGCCTTATTTGAGAGACCCCGAAAATCACGTATTTTTGGCAATGCTAAATTAAACAGCTTATTCATAAATGCATACATCCGTTTTCCTCTAATGGTTAACATACACCCAATGGGAACGCCTTTACGCAACTTAAATCCAGCAATTGACTTCTTGGCAACGGTCACAACCGGATTCTGCCCAAAAATAGCTCGAAATTCACCAACAGTAATCTGAACCACTTTTGCATTTGTTGTTGCCTCACCAAGTCCTCGATTCACAACAATCTTTTGAACTGAGGGAACCTCATTCACATTTTTATAACTAAATTTTTTCTGTAGTTCAGCAACGATCTCTGAACGATACTTTACTTGAAGGTCAATAATATTTTCTGTCAGCTTCTTTACCACAACAAATCTCCTCTTACTTTTTATCTATAAACTCTTCGCATGACTTACACTTTCGCCTCTTAACGCCATTTACAATTGCCATCTGTATTCGAGATGGTTTTTTGCAATGAGTACAAACCAACATGACCTTCGACCAATCCATAGGTTTCTCAATCTCAATGATTCCACCCGGGCTTTGTTGACTTGGTTTCATATGGCGTTTTACCACATTTACCTTCTCAACAACAACCTTCTTAAGATTGGGTAATACTTGAGTAACTTTTGAGGTTTTCCCTTTATATTTACCAACGATAACCTTAACTTCATCACCCTTTTGCAACTTGTTCAATTTATTCTCCTCTTTAAACGACTTCCGGTGCCAGTGAAATAATCTTTGAATACTCTCGGTCTCTTAATTCACGTGCTATTGGGCCGAAGATTCTTGTGCCTCTTGGAAGCTTTTGATCGTTAATAATCACCGCAGCATTATCATCAAACCGAACCACAGTTCCATCCTTGCGCTTTATTGGCGATGTTGTACGCACAACAACAGCCTTAACTACTTCAGATTTTTTAACTGTAGTATTGGGTGTGGCACTTTTCACGGTTGCAACAATAATATCGCCCACATGAGCATACCGTCTCCTGGTTCCACCAAGGACCCTAATGCATAGAATCTCTTTAGCTCCTGAATTATCTGCTACAACGAGTCTACTCTCCTGCTGAATCACGAATCTGCGTCCTTTCTAGCACCTTAATAACTCTCCATCGCTTATCTTTGCTCAGAGGGCGTGTCTCCATGATTGAGACCACATCACCAACCTTACATTCATTAGTTTCGTCATGTGCCTTAAAACGAATCGATCTTAATATAGTTTTTCTATATTTTGCATGTTGTACTCTTTTTTCAACCTTAACCACAATGGTTTTATCCATCTTATCGCTGATGACAACTCCAAACTTAGTTTTTCTTGCCACTCTTTCCATTACGTCACCCTTTTTTCTTTGAATTAATCGCTGTCATCATTTGTGCAATTTCCTTGCGTATCTTCCTAAACCCAGCTGTATTTTTCAGTTGATTGGATACAAGCTGAAATCTTAGCTCAATCATTTCTTTTTGTTTTTTTTCTATGGCTCCGTTTAAGTCTTCCGTGCTCATCGAATTGATATCTTTATATTTTACCATCATTCTATCTCCATCTTAACAACAAATTTCGTTAAAACCGGCAATTTGTGAGAAGCTAATCTTAACGCTTCCCTTGCCACTTCCTCAGTCACGTCTCCGAGTTCAAACAACATCTTGCCACGTTTAACTACTGCAACAAAATACTCTGGAGACCCTTTCCCTTTGCCCATTCGAGTTTCAGCGGGTATTTTGGTAAAAGGCTTATCAGGGAATATCCGAATATAGACTCTCCCTCCACGTTTAATGTACCTTGTCATCGCAACACGTGCAGCTTCTATCTGTCTTGCTGTAATCCAATCGTTCTCAAGACATTGCAAACCAAAAGAACCAAATTCAATATCTGTTCCCTTATTAGCAATACCTTTACGTCGTCCACGCTGCTGCTTACGAAATTTCTGTTTTTTAGGCTGAAGCATATTTGGATGCGTCCTCCTTCACAGCCTTTTGGGGCATTATATCACCCTTATATATCCACACTTTAACACCGATCTTACCATAAATGGTTAGTGCTTCAGTAAAGGCATAATCAATATCCGCTCTAATTGTCTGCAGGGGCACTTTCCCCTCACGGTACCACTCGGTTCGCGCAATCTCGGCACCCCCTAATCGCCCAGCACACATTACCTTAATACCCTGTGCACCGGCTTTTAATGCTCTATTAACAACTTGCTTCATTGCTCGTCGAAATGCAACGCGCTTCTCAAGTTGCCTTGCAATAGAATCTCCCAGAATTGCCGCATTCATATCAACATGTCTCTCCTCAACTACATTCAGCTGAATGTCCCTGGTACCAAGCATATTCATAAGCATTTCCTTCAACCTAAGAGCTTCCGAGCCCCCTTTGCCAATAATAATACCTGGTCTAGCAGCATTTACTGTAATTTCCAGCATGGTATTGCGTCTCCTTATGAAAATCTTAGATATCCCTGCCTTACCAAAATGCTTTGATATTAGATCACGTATTTTCTTATCTCCAATTACAAATTGCGCATAGTTTCTATCTGCAAACCAGGTGCTATCCCAGTCCTTGTTTATTTTTAATCGAAACGCAATAGGACTAGTTTTTTGCCCCATGGTTATCTCCTTCCTTCAGAGTCACGGTAATATGCGATAACTTCTTCTGAATCGCACCACCACGACCACGGCTCATTGGCGTAACTCTCTTCATAATCAATGCCTGGCCAACATGTCCCTCAGCAATAATAAGGGCACCCTGATTCAACTTATAATTATGCACGGCATTACTCTGTGCACTTTTTACAACATTATAGATAATTCGCGCACTATGGTGAGGCAAAAATTTTAACATTTTTAGAGCCTCAGATACAGGTTTACCAACAATCTCCCTCATAACACGGTGGACCTTACGTGGAGATATTCTCAAATATTTTATCGTTGTCTTCACATTCATCTTGAACCCTCTGCCACTTTCTTCATGGAATGTCCACGAAAAGTTCTTGTATGAACAAATTCACCTAATTTATGACCAATCATATTATCAGAGATAAATATTGGTATATGCTTACGTCCATTATGAACCGCGATCGTTAACCCAATCATTTCTGGGATAACCATCGATCTGCGCGACCATGTTTTAATGATCTTGCGATCATCATTCTCTTTCGCTCTTGTAACTTTTGTCATCAAATGATCATCAACAAAAGGTCCTTTTTTTAATGAACGTCCCATATTCTACCCCTTATTTCTTCCTGCTAATAATATACTGACCAGTTATTTTCCGCTTATTACGAGTCTTACTCCCTAACGCAGGCTTTCCTTGGGGAGAAACTGGACCAGGATGTCCGACTGGTGCTTTCCCTTCGCCACCACCATGTGGGTGATCGTTAGGATTCATCGCAGAACCTCTCACGTGAGGACGACGACCTCGATGTCTACTCTTTCCAGCGTTTCCCAAACGTATATTTCGATGCTCAATATTGGACACCTGTCCTAATGTTGCTCGACATTCCAGCCGAATCAGACGAAGCTCACCTGACGATAATCTTACTACCGCATAATCACCTTCCTTAGCCATCAATTGCGCACTCGCTCCAGCACTTCGAACAAGCTGTGCACCTTTTCCGGGATTCAACTCAATATTATGAATAACAGTTCCAATAGGAATATCAGCTAACTTAAGGGAATTCCCTATACGTATCTCCACTCCCTGACCAGACTGTATGACATCTCCTACACGCAGTCCAACCGGAGAGAGAATATATCTTTTCTCGCCATCAAAGTAATTTAAAAGTGCAATTCTAGCAGTGCGATTGGGATCATACTCAATAGCACTAACTCTTGACTTAATGCCGTCCTTATCGCGTTTAAAATCGATACATCTATACAATTGACGATTGCCTCCGCCACGATGCCTTACTGTAATCTCACCCTTATTATTACGCCCGCCATGCTTGTCTTTTTTGCACAGCAAAGATTTCTCCGGTGTCGTTCTCGTAATTTCAGAAAAATCAGAATATATCATATTCCGACTTCCATTACTCGCTCCTTTTACAATCCTTGTTCCCATAATCCTTCTCTCCTAAGCTAATTTCTCAAAATTAGCAATTTTGTCACCATCTCTTAACATAACAACAGCTTTCTTCCACGCACTTGACTTCCCTATAAACCGGCCAAGTCTCTTTACCTTTGCTCTTACATTAAGCGTATTCACGGACACGACCTTTACACCAAACATACCTTCAACAGCTTTTCGTATTTCGATCTTGTTCGATGATCTCATGACCTCAAAAACATACTTGTTCTCAGCCCCGAGAAGCGAACTTTTCTCAGTGATAATGGGGCGTATAATAATTTGCTTAGCCACGATCGATCATCTCCTCAAGTTGTTGCAATGAAGCATCCTCAAATATAATTCCTTGAGCATCGACAATATCCACGATATTCAGGCCATGTACACTTTGAATCTTTAAACGACTAATATTGCCGAGTAAAACTTCTCGTGATTGTTTTTTTTGTGTTACAAAGAGTATTTTCTTTCCTCCCATTTCTAGCGTCTGCATGATAGACAAAAAGTCCGATACCTTTTTTATGCTTGTTTCAAAATCCTGTGCAGATTCCAACACTACTGTATCAGGAGATTTTGCACTCAAAGCCATCAATAAACCCTTTCTTGCAACTTTCTTGTTCACCTTGATATGCCTCTTAACATTTTGTGGGCCAAATATAACCCCACCACCAACCCAAAGAGGTGACCTGATCGTCCCTGCTCGTGCACGACCTGTTCCCTTCTGTCTCCAAGGTTTACAGCCTCCACCAGATACTTCAGCTCTCGTCTTAACTTTTGCCGTTTTTCTCATTCCTCTTAACCGATAAGTATGAACAAGAAAATGAATCAGTCCATCTACGGCAGTCAAATCAAACATATGATCTTTAACCTGAATCTCTCCAGCTTTTTGACTACTTAATGAATATGATTTTAACTTCATGCTTTTCCTACCTTAATTATAAATCTTAATTAAACCACCTGTAGGTCCCGGCACAGCCCCTTTGATCAACAGGATATTTTTTTCTGCTAAAACCTTAATCACCAACACATTCTTAACCGTTGCAAGCACATTTCCGTAGTGGCCTGCAGTTTTTTGCCCTTTCCACACCTTTGCCTGCCCTGTGCCTGCTCCACTTGTACCTTTTCGACGATGATGCTTAGAACCATGTGAGATAGGCCCAATTGTAAAATTATATCGCTTTACAGTACCGGTAAATCCTCGTCCCTTCATAATGCCTGAAGCATTCACTTTCTCATTCTCTTCGAATTGAATAACACTTAGAGCTTCTCCAAGCTTAAATTCATCAGAATTCTTAAGTCTTAATTCAACCATTTTCTTAAAGAAACGACTTAGGCCAGCAGATTGCCCCTTCATCGGCTTAGTCAGACGATTTTCCTTAACCTCTTTAATGCCAACTTTTAATGCAAAATACCCATCCTTTTCGCTGGTTTTCTTTTGCAGGACAACATTCTCACAAGCCTCTAAAACTGTCACCGGAATGATGTTGCCCTTTTCATTAAAAACCTGTGTCATTCCAATTTTTTTCGCAATTATTCCCTTATTAATCTCTTTCATGGCTACCCTTCTTGTTTTCGAAAAAACTTATCCTAACTTAATCTCAATATCTACGCCTGCGGGTAGATCCAACTGCATTAATGCATCTATCGTTGATGCAGGAGGGTTCACAATGTCAATAAGCCTCTTATGGGTTCTGATCTCAAAATGTTCACCACCGCGTTTATTGACGTGTGGCGATTTCAGAACGCACCATACATTTTTGTCGGTTGGCAACGGCACAGGACCAATGACCTTCGCGCCTGATCTCTGAGCTGTTCCGACAATCTTTTCGCTGGATTGATCCAATACTCTATAATCAAATGCCTTCAACTTAATCCTTACCTTTTGCGCAACTTTCGACTTTGTAGTAACCGGATTCTGTCTCACGACAACAGTGGTTTTTGAAGGGGGCACGGTAGCCCTAGGTGAAGCTACCACCCCTTTTAAAACTGACTTTGAAGTAGCCTTCTCCACTGGCTTACTGGTTCCCTTATCGGTTGACTTAAGGGGCTTAACAGAAGCACTCTCTGGCTCAAGCGTGGCTTTCACGGTTGCCTTTGCAACACTTCCAGCTTGTTTTATCGTTTTAGGCTTCTCTGTCTTTTTATCTGAGCTACTTGTTGTCATTAAATCAATCCTTTTTACGCAATTATTTTTGTTACGACACCGGCACCGACTGTACGGCCACCCTCACGAATTGCAAAACGCAAACCTTCTTCAATAGCTATTGGCATAATGAGCTCTACAACCATGTTCACATTGTCTCCAGGCATCACCATCTCAACATTCTCTGGAAGCTCGATATGTCCTGTAACATCAGTTGTTCTCATATAAAACTGAGGACGATATCCTTTGAAGAAAGGCGTATGTCTTCCACCCTCTTCCTTTTTTAAAACGTAAACTTCAGCGTTAAACTTTGTATGAGGGTTGATACTTCCCTTCTTTGCTATGACTTGACCACGAAATAACTCAGATTTATCACAGCCTCTAAGCAACAAACCAACATTGTCACCAGCCATACCCTCATCCAGGGTCTTCCTGAACATCTCTACACCTGTGACAACAACCGGCTTAGACTTCTCCATCATCCCAACAACCTCAACTTCTTCGCCAACTTTCACTTTTCCTCTTTCAATACGACCTGTACCAACAGTCCCACGGCCTGTAATTGAAAATACGTCTTCAACTGGCATCAAGAATGGCTTTTCAATATCCCTCTTTGGTGTTGGAATGTACTCATCTACCTTATTCATCAGCTCAAAAATGGCTTTCACATTCGGATCGTCTGGTTTATCAAAATTCTCTAATGCCTTCAATGCCGATCCTCTAATAATGGGGATATCATCGCCAGGATATTTATATTTACTGAGAAGCTCTCTCACTTCCATTTCAACCAACTCGATAAGCTCAGGATCATCCACCATATCTACCTTATTCAAAAAAACGACAATGTAAGGCACATTCACTTGTCGAGCAAGCAAAATATGTTCACGTGTCTGAGGCATGGGTCCATCAGCAGCAGATACCACAAGTATTGCACCATCCATCTGCGCAGCACCCGTAATCATATTTTTAACATAATCGGCATGCCCAGGACAATCCACGTGTGCATAGTGACGTGTTTTTGTTTCGTATTCTACGTGAGCAGTATTAATCGTAATTCCACGTTCCTTTTCCTCAGGTGCACTATCAATTTGATCATAGGCCACCTTTTTAGCACCACCAACAGTTGAAAGTACTGATGTAATCGCTGCAGTCAGTGTAGTTTTACCATGATCAACGTGTCCAATTGTTCCCACATTCACATGAGGTTTCTTTCTTTCAAATTTTTCTCTTGCCATAACAATTCCTCCTTTATTCTTTTCTTAGTAGAAGTCTACTTCGTTCCCTTGGCTTTGGCAATAACTGCTTCTGCCTGATTTTTTGGAACCTCTTCGTAACACGCAAACTGCATCGAATAGTCACCTCTACCTTGTGTCTTGCTTCTTAAATCCGTTGAATACCCGAACATCTCAGCAAGAGGCACCTTCGCACGAATCTTCTGTGTTTTACCAAGAGCCTCCATGCCTTCTATTCGTCCACGTCTGGAATTTAAATCACCAATAACATCGCCCATATTATCATCTGGACATACAGACTCTACATCCATAATTGGCTCCAACAAAACAGCTTTTGCCTTCAGACAGGCCTCCTTAAAGGCCATTGATCCAGCAATCTTAAAAGCCATCTCGGAGGAATCAACATCATGATACGATCCATCATAAAGCGTTACCTTAACGTCCACCATAGGATACCCTGCAAGAACACCCGTATCCATGGCTTCCTTTACTCCTTTTTCAACTGCTGGGATATATTCCCTCGGAATTGCCCCCCCTGAAATATCGTTAACAAACACAAAACCCTGAGTACGATCCAAAGGCTCAATTTTTATATAGACATGGCCGTATTGACCTCGACCACCGGATTGTCTAATAAACTTACCTTCTTGCTCAACCGTTCCTCTAATCGTTTCCTTGTATGCAACTTGGGGCTTTCCGACATTAGCCTCTACCTTAAACTCTCGAAGTAGACGATCAACAATGATCTCAAGATGCAACTCACCCATCCCTGCGATAATCGTCTGTCCTGTCTCGTGATCAATTCTTACCTTAAAGGTAGGATCTTCTTCTGCCAATTTCGAAAGAGCAAGGGACAACTTTTCTTGATCAGCCTTTGTTTTCGGCTCAATAGCAACGGATATTACGGGATCAGGAAAATCCATTGACTCCAAAATTATTCGAGATCCCTCATCACAAAGGGTATCGCCCGTTGTCGTAACCTTCAAACCAACTGCAGCAGCAATATCACCTGTGCTCACCTCGGATATTTCCTCGCGCGTATTCGCATGCATTAGCAATAATCGTCCGACTCTCTCTCGTTGATCCTTAACACTATTCATCACATAAGAACCTGCTGTCATTTTTCCCGAATAAACGCGGAAATAGGTTAACTTTCCAACAAAAGGATCTGTTGCAATCTTGAAAGCAAGTGCTGAAAACTTCTCAGTATCACTGGATGCTCGAACAATCTCATTGCCAGTTTTAGGATCAATCCCTGTTATCGGAGGTAAATCCAGCGGAGAAGGTAGATAATCAAGCACCGAATCCAATAAAGTTTGAATACCTTTATTTTTAAAAGCTGTCCCGCAAATACAGGGCACAATCTGCCCCGTGACGGTACCTTTTCGAATTCCAGAAATAATTTCCTCATCCGTTAACTTTTCTCCATTAAAATATTTCTCCATGAGCTTGTCATCAAACTCAGCAGCGGCCTCAGTTGCAGCATCGCGATACTTTTGAGCAAGTTCCATCAGATCATCCGGAACATCAATCACATCGAAAGTTACCCCCAGATCATCACCCTGCCATCGGTATCCCTTCAGCTTAATGACATCAATAACTCCCGAAAACCCTTCCTCTTTACCAATGGGAATCTGGAGAACCACAGGCTTACCGCCTAACTTGTTCTTAACGTCCTCTACAACACGGAAGAAATCGGCACCTACTCGATCCATTTTATTTACAAAAATTAATCGTGGCACCCGATACTTGGTAGCCTGACGCCAAACAGTTTCAGATTGAGGCTGAACACCGCCAACACCACAAAAAACAGCAACAACGCCATCAAGCACTCTTAGGGATCTTTCAACCTCAACAGTAAAATCAACGTGACCAGGTGTATCAATAATATTAATCCGATGATCCTTCCAAAAACAAGTTGTCGCAGCGGATGTTATTGTGATTCCACGTTCCTGCTCCTGAACCATCCAGTCCATCGTTGCAGCACCTTCATGTACCTCACCGATTTTGTAGTTTTTCCCAGTGTAATACAATACTCTCTCGGTAACGGTTGTCTTCCCAGCATCAATATGAGCCGCAATTCCAATATTTCTTAAACGATTTAATGGGACATGAATATTACCAGTGGCTGCCATAATCTATTCCTACCACCTAAAGTGAGCAAAAGCTTTATTTGCTTCTGCCATCCTATGAACATCATCACGTTTCTTAATGGCTGCCCCGGCGTTCTCAGAAGCATCCATAAATTCCTTTGACAATTTCTCAACCATCGACTTGCCCGGACGTACTCTCGAATACTGAATCAGCCATCTCATCCCCAGGGATTGGCTACGATTACGGCGAACCTCCATGGGAACCTGATAGGTTGCTCCTCCGACTCTACGTCCCTTAACTTCCATAATTGGACTAACATTTCGTAGCGCCTCACTAAATACCTTAAAAGGATCAGCATCCTTCTTAGTTGCTGAAATCTTATCAAGTGCATCATAAAAAATGGTTTCAGCAATTGATCGCTTACCATCAAGCATCATGTGATTAATGAATCTAGACACAACGACACTGTTATATCTGATGTCAGGCTTGACTTTTCTCTCTTCACTTTGACGTCTTCTTACCACAATCTATACCTTACTTCTTTTCCTGTTTTGCGCCGTACTTCGAACGTGATTGCTTTCGCTTTGCAACCCCAGTGGTATCTAAGGACCCACGCACAATATGATAACGAACTCCTGGCAAATCCTTCACACGACCGCCACGAACCAATACAACTGAGTGCTCTTGAAGATTATGCCCCTCACCTGGTATGTAGGCCGTAACCTCAAACCCATTGGTCAAACGAACACGAGCTACTTTGCGCAATGCAGAATTTGGCTTCTTTGGAGTGGTCGTATATACCCTAGTACATACCCCTCTTCTCTGCGGACATTCGGCAAGAGCTGGAACATTATCTTTGTCCTTCTTTTGCTTTCTTCCTTTGCGCACTAATTGATTAATTGTCGGCATTAAATATTTCTCCTCTTTTTAGACAACGAGAGGTATTCTAGTCTACTCATTACCCCTTGTCAATCATATTGTTTAGGCTGGTTGAACCTCTACCTGAACAGCGGCAACTCGTTGAATTTCAACGGTTGGAATAAACTCAATGGGTTTGGATGAATAATACCCCGTTCCCGCAGGTATCAACTTTCCAATAATCACATTCTCCTTTAATCCGTACATCTCATCTATTTTACCTTTTATCGCGGCTTCAGTGAGCACCTTGGCAGTTTCCTGGAACGAAGCTGCTGAGATAAAGGAATCCGTATTCAAGGAGGCCTTTGTGATCCCTAAGAGCACACGCTCTCCGACAGCAGGGATATTCCCCTCTCGGATTAGAGCAAGGTTTTCCTTCTCAAATTCAACGCCATCGATAAGCTCCCCAGGTAGCATCTTGCTGTCCCCCATATCGGCTATCTTCACCTTGCGGGTCATTTGACGAAGAATAACCTCAATATGTTTATCATTAATAGTTACGCCCTGGCCACGATATACTTTTTGAACTTCCTCTAGCAGGAATTCCTGTACGGCCTGAACTCCCAGAATAGAAAGAATATCATGCGGTGAGATCACGCCCTCGGTGAGCATTGTCCCCATCGCCACTTTGTCCCCAGAATTAACCGTCACACGAGTATCTCCAGGCACCTTGTACTCCTGCTTTCCACTCTCATTATATACGACAACTATCTTAAGGTTATCTCTTGAGATTATTTCAACGGTACCGGCAACCTCTGTAAGTATCGCCTTATTCTTGGAGACCCTGGCCTCAAAAAGAGCCTCTACCTTGGGCAACCCAGCGACAATGTCACGAGCCTTTGCTCCACCATGGTATCGTTTCTCTCTTTTAATGACTTCATTAGCATTAATGGAGTCCTTGTCCTGGACAAAAACGAGTGAACCATGCCCACAATGAAAGAGACTCGCCTGCATTACAACCACTTTTTCCGTATCAACGAGTGAAACAATTCCGGAGGCCTTGGCGTCCAATTTTCCGGATATTTCATCCCCTACCTTGACAACCTGACCTTCTTTTACCTTTGCTTTATCTTTGCCTGCGAGCTTATAGTTCTCCACTTTATCCTTGCTCACAATCATAATATCACCATCAACCTTCGCAACATGGTTAACTACGATTCCATTCACCACATTTGCGGTCATTTCCAAGCCCTCAGAAAACATCACCACGCCTGCAACAGGAGAAATCAGATGTTCAATTGTCGGGTCATACTCAAACAAGCCGGTTCCCTTATCTACTTTTTGCCCTTTTGTTACTTTAATCTCTGAACCTGTTGTAACGCTATATTTTCTATCCTCGCCGGTTTTGGGTTTCACGATGATTTCACCGTCCCTAACCACCACAATAATCTTATTCCCGTATTCATTATTAATTTCATGCGTTAGAAGGGACTTCCCGAACGAAATCGTCCCAGCAGTATCTGAGTAAACCTCAACCTTGGATGCACGAGATAAATCAACCCCTCCAGTATGGAAGGTTCTCATCGTTAGCTGCGTACCAGGCTCACCAATAGATTGTGCAGCCACAATACCGACTGCTTCACCACAATCCACGATATGATCACTACTCAAATCACGCCCATAACACTTCTGACAAACACCCCGTTTTGCCTCACAAGTAATGACGGACCTCACACGAAGTTCATTGATTCCCAGCTTGACCAACTGATCTGCCTTCACATCCGTGACAGTTTCATTGACCTGCACCAGGATTTCACCAGAGCTTGGATTTGCAACACTTTCTAAACTCACACGCCCGATCAAACGCTCCTTTAGCGAAATAACCTCATCATATCCTTCCTTAATGGCCGTTACACGAACGCCTTGTTGTGTATGGCAATCTTCCTCTGTAATCATAATATCTTGTGCAATATCTACAAGTCGACGAGTCAAGTATCCTGAATCCGCTGTACGCAGTGCTGTGTCTACGAGTCCCTTTCTTGCACCGTAAGTCGAAATAAAATACTCTGTCGAACTCAGTCCTTCTTTAAAGTTGGTCACAATGGGAATGTCAACCGTGTTTCCAGATGCATCAGCCATTAGTCCTCTCATTCCCGCTAACTGCTTCACCTGATCCATACTTCCTCTAGCTCCAGAATTAGCCATCATGAAAACATTATTAAGTTCATCAAAGTTTGCCTTCATTGCGTCAGTGACTTTATCACTGGTAGCACGCCATACCTCTAACTCTCGATGACGTTTATCCTCCATTGTAATAATTCCTCGCTCTAGCAAGTCTTCAATCTGGCTCACTTCCTCATACGCTTTCGCGATGATCCCCTTCTTTGCTTCAGGAATCGTCAGATCCTCGATGGAAATTGATATCCCTGCACATGTGGCGTAATGAAAACCGATATCCTTTAGCTCATCTGCCAGCGATGCAGCCACATGATTCCCATACTTATAGAACCATTCCAACATAAAAGCCGATAGTTGTTTTTTGCCAACTGCATCGTTAATAAAGACTTGCTCTTCAAGATTGCGCTCTTTTAAAACCTTGCTAATTGCAACATTAAAAATTACACGACCCACCGACGTGGCAATCATTACATCATTATGACGAACCCTTATCTTGGTATGAATACTTATTGCTCTAGTTTCATAGGCTTTTTGCACTTCATCAAAGTCTACAAATATTCTTTTGTCATCATCTTTAATTTTCGAGTCCATAATCGTTAAATAATAAATTCCTAGGATCATATCCTGTGTAGGCGTAATAATTGGACGGCCACTTGCTGGTGCGAGAATATTGTTGTTTGCCAACATCAAAAGTCTTGCTTCAGCCTGTGCTTCCAATGACAGTGGAATATGAATAGCCATCTGATCGCCGTCAAAATCCGCGTTAAAAGCAGAACATACAAGTGGATGAAGCTGCAACGCTTTTCCCTCAACTAGTACCGGCTCAAAAGCTTGGATACCCAAGCGATGAAGTGTCGGTGCACGGTTGAGCATCACGGGATGCCCATCAATAATCTCCTCTAAAACATCCCAAACCTCAATATCAGTGCGTTCGATCTTACGCTTTGCACTTTTAACATTTTGTACGTACCCTCGCTCTACCAACTTTCTAATGACGAATGGTTTGAAGAGTTCCAAGGCCATTGTTTTCGGAAGTCCACATTGATGGAGCTTTAAGTGTGGCCCGACTACAATCACTGATCGACCAGAGTAATCTACTCGTTTTCCAAGTAAATTCTGACGAAAACGTCCCTGCTTACCCTGGATGATATCGCTTAATGATTTAAGGGGACGCCCATTACTGCCAGTAACAACACGACCTCGTCGCCCATTGTTGATGAGCACATCAACGGCTTCTTGCAACATGCGCATTTCATTTTTAACAATCATATTGGGTGCACCAATATCCAAAAGACGCTTCAGGCGATTATTTCGATTGATGACCCGTCGATACAAATCATTCAAGTCCGACGTTGCGAAACGACCTCCTTCTAATTGAACCATTGGACGAAGGTCCGGTGGCATGACTGGAATGACATCCATGATCATCCATATAGGCTGATTGCCAGAGGATATAAAGGAATCTACCACACGATATCTTTTGGTCAGTTTTAGCTTTTTTTGGCTTGTTGCCGTTTCAATCTCTTTTTTCAACTGAACAATCAACTCAGCAAGATTCAGTTTCTTCAACAATGTCTTGATGGCCTTTGCACCTATCTCTGCCTTAAACTTATCGCCATATTTCTCCTTCATTTCGAGGTACTTTTGTTCGCTTATTCGTTGCTTATCCTCGATGATGGGGGCAAGTTCTGGCGAAACATCTGTAACGATATAGCTGTCGTAGTATACAACTTCTTCTAAGGACTTAACGGCCATATCCAAAAGCACACCCAAATAAGAAGGCACACCTTTCAAATACCAAATATGCGCAACGGGAGCAGCAAGTTCAATATGCCCCATCCGCTCGCGACGAACTTTCGAGTGAGTTACTTCGACACCACAACGTTCACAGACAATTCCTCTGTATCTGACACGACGATACTTTCCGCACGCACATTCCCAATCTTTGACTGGCCCGAAAATGCGTTCACAAAATAACCCGTTTCGTTCTGGACGAAAGGTTCGATAGTTAATCGTTTCGGGCTTTGTCACTTCCCCGTGAGACCAGCTTCTCACTCGCTCAGGTGACGTTAACGTAATCTTTATCTTTTTAAATTCATCGTAGCTTTTTGATAACATAGCCTGTGTACTCCTTCTTTATAGCCGATCAATTTCATCATTGTCTTCATTCAGAAGACGCAGATCCAGCCCGATACTCCTTAACTCCCGAACCAAAACCTTAAACGATTCTGGAACGCCAGTTTTGGCAATTGGCTTACCTTTAATAATCGACTCATATGCCTTAGCGCGCCCCGTCACATCATCTGACTTGATCGTCAACATCTCTTGCAAAATGTGTGCGGCACCATAAGCCTCCAGCGCCCATACTTCCATTTCTCCAAATCTCTGTCCACCAAATTGCGCTTTTCCACCCAACGGCTGTTGCGTTACCAAAGAGTACGGACCCGTTGATCTGGCGTGGATTTTATCGTCAACAAGGTGAATCAATTTAAGCATAAACATATTTCCACAGAAAACAGGGCGATCATAAAACTCCCCTGTTCTTCCGTCACGAAGATTAACTTTCCCGCTCTCACTCATCCATTCGAAACCAGGGATTTTAGACGCTTTCTCAATCTCTTTTCGAATTACATTCATTGAACTATCCTCACCCAGTGCTTCGTCGAAAGGACTTATTTGATAATAAGTATTCATCGCTTTCGCCGCTGTTCCAAGTAAAGTTTCATATATCTGGCCAACATTCATTCGACTAGGGACACCGAGAGGGTTCAATACCATATCAATGGGGGTTCCATCTGGCAACATTGGCATTTCCTCAACAGGGAGGATTCGGGAGACAACCCCCTTATTTCCATGACGACCAGCGATTTTATCTCCGATCGACACCTTTCGCACATGCGCAACAAATACCCGAACGACCTTGATCACTCCAGGAGGCAAATTATCATTATTCTCCTTTGAAAAAACACTTACCTTAACCACTTTTCCAAATTCACCTGGAGATGCACGCAGTGATGTGTCCTTCATATCTCTGGCTTTATCACCAAAAATAGCTCGTAGAAGTTTCTCCTCTGCGGGCGGTTCAGACTCACCTTTAGGAGTCACTTTCCCCACAAGAATATCCCCTGCCTTAATCTCAGCACCTACACGAATAATTCCATCCTCATCTAGGTTCTGCAACAGCTCCTCGGAGACATTCGCTACTTCACGTGTAATCTCTTCATCACCCAGTTTTGTGGTTCGAACATCAATCTCAAACTTCGAAATATGAACCGTAGAGAAAACGTCTTCCTTCACCAGTCTTTCACTGATTAAAATAGAGTCCTCAAAGTTTAGACCTTCCCATGGCACGAAAGCAACCATGATATTACGACCTAGCGCGAGCTCTCCATCTTTGGTTGAAGCCCCGTCTGCGATCGGTTCGCCCTCTTCAACCTTTTGCCCCAAATCTACAATAGGCTGCTGATTGACCCAGGTGTTCTGATTGCTCTTCTGATATTTAATCAGTGTATAAGTTTTTTCCTTCTTCTTGGAATTGCGAATAGTGATCTTATTTGCGTCTACATAAGTTACCTCTCCAGCTTCACTACTGATCAACATTGATCCCGCATACCGAGCCACATCACTCTCAAGCCCCGTACCAACATAAGGTCTTTCTGGAACTAAAAGAGGGGTTGCTTGACGTTGCATATTCGCACCCATAAGTGCTCTGTTTGCATCATCATGTTCAAGAAATGGAATCAAGGCTGTTGAAATACCGAACATTTGCCTGGGAGAAACCGAGATATATTCAACTTCCTCGGGTCTGGCATAAACGAATTCCTTCCTGTAACGCACAGGAACACGTTCACCAATGATTTTGCCGCTCTCAATTTTTACATCAAAAGGGGCAATTTTGTGATAATCCTCAAGATCAGCCGTAAAATAGACCACTTCTTTACTAATCACTGATTTATTCACCTTCATATAAGGGGTCTCGATAAAACCAAATTTGTTGATTCGTGCAAAAACAGCCAATGGACCGATCAAACCAGCGTTCTGACCTTCAGGAGTCTCAACCACACAAATTCTTCCATAATGGGAAGGATGGATGTCTCTCACCTCAAAGCCCGCTCGTTCCTTGGTAAGCCCACCTGGCCCTAATGCGGACAAACGCCTACGATGATTCAGCTCAGCTAGTGGATTTGTCTGATCCATAAATTGAGACAATTGGGATGTTCCAAAGAATTCCCTCATCACAGCCATGAGTGGCCTAATATTAATC
The DNA here is from genome assembly GCA_964358175.1 of uncultured Candidatus Marinamargulisbacteria bacterium. Classification (GTDB taxonomy): domain Bacteria; phylum Margulisbacteria; class Riflemargulisbacteria; order GWF2-35-9; family GWF2-35-9; genus CAYHOI01. Next base: position 32,862 of record CAYHOI010000006.1, read on the forward strand.
AATCTTTGAGGAACAATCTCCGAGGGCTCACTCACCGTCATTTGTTCATTCACCAAACGTTCAAGTCTTGCAAGACCAACGCGTAACTGCTTTTGCATTAACTCTCCGGCACATTTTACTCGACGATTCCCTAAGTGATCGATATCATCTGTCAATCCTTCACCAGAGATCAAACGAAGAATTTCGTTTACAATAGCGAAAATATCTCTTTCAGTAAGAATGGTCACATCCGTTTTGATGTCGAGATGTAGTCTGTTGTTTAACTTATAGCGTCCTACTTTTCCTAAATCGTAGGACTTATTATCAAAAAACAACCCCCTTATCAGGTTAGCAGCTGCATCTTTATTAAAGGGATCCCCTGGTTTCAGTCGAGAGTAAAGCTCGCGAAGTGCTGCCTCATTATCTTTAATTCCACTCTTTTCAATGGTATTTTTCAGAAGCTTGTCATCATCAATGGAAGACAACATTTTTTTCTGATCAATCCCAATTGCACCAAGAAAAACGTTTAAAGGCAATTTGCGCACTTTGTTCACATGCACATAAAGAACGCCGGTCTTATCCGTTTCGATTTCAAGCCAAGCACCTCTACTTGGAATAACCGTCGCATGATAGGTGGTAATCGCTTGTTTATCTGTTTTTTGTTTAAAATATACACCCGGAGAGCGAACAAATTGGCTGACGACCACACGCTCAGCTCCATTGATCATAAACGTACCCTTTTCGGTCATAATGGGAATATTACCCATATAAACCTCTTGCTCCTTCACCTCACCGGTATCTTTATCCAAGAGGCGAACTTTGACCTTCAATGGTGCAGAGTATGTGAGTTCACGCTCGCGACATTCCTCGATAGTAGCCTCTGGATTTCCTAATTCATAATCGTCAAGAAATTCAAGCTCTAAGCGATTACCAAATCCCTTTATTGGGGAAATAGCCCTCAACTCTTCCTTAATTCCTTCTTTAACAAATTCATTAAAAGAATCACGTTGAATATCAACAAGATTAGTCAGGGCAATCTTGTCGCTTATTTTATCCTGATGCAAGGCTTCCCTGGGAGCAACTTTTGTGGCCACTAAGCATTCACCTCAATTTAGAATTAGATAAGGGGAGAAAAAATCTCCCCTTGAAAACCCGATCAGTTTAACGTCTATTACTTGATCTCTACTGTCGCACCTTCGGCTTCAAGCTTCTTTTTTATTTCAGAAGCTTCGTCCTTCTTAATATTTTCCTTCACGGCTTTCGGAGCACTATCAACTAGATCCTTTGCTTCCTTCAGACCCAAGCCAGTAATTTCCCGAATTACCTTCAGCACTTGAATCTTCTTGTCACCTGCCGAGCTGAGTATCACAGTGACTTCATCGCTGACTTCTTCAGCTACTGCCGGAGCACTGCCTCCAGAAGATGCGGCCATCATTGCCACAGGTGCTGCTGCTGTCACACCGAACTTCTCCTCAAGAGCTTTCACCAAATGGGAAAGATCCAATACTGTCATTTTCTCAATGGTTTCGATCACCTTTTCAGCATCCTTCGTTAGTTCTGCCATCTCACTTCACCTCCTTTTTATGTTCCTTTTTTTCGTTCAATCTCGCTTAAACAGCAAACAAGATTTCGTATATTTCCCTGTAATACTCCAACAAAACCTGTTATTGGACTATTGAACAGCATCAACAACTTCGCAATCAACACTTCTTTGCTCGGCAAGTTTGCAATCTCTTTAACGGATGAGCCTTCCACATATACGTTTTCTACAATTGCCCCGTTGATCTTCATCGTGGCATTTTCTTTGGCAAATTGAGTCAATACCTTCGCAGGGGCAACAGGATCATTAGCAAAAACGATGGCAGTCGTGCCCGTCAGGATTTTCTCTACTTGATCCACAAGTTCTTTTTTCGTTTCTCGCAACGCACGCAATGTCAGAGTGTTCTTGAAAATCTTTAACTCAGACTGGTTGGCTTTAAGATCTGATCTCAATCGGGTCAATTTTTCAACAGTAATACCTTGGTAGTTAATGATATATACGTTTTTCGTCTTACTAAAACGATCAACCAATTCTCCTACGGCTTTTATTTTGGCTTCTGTTACCACGTTCTCATCCTCCATCTTTTCATGTGCCACATCGACAAGTGTCCGGAGGATACATTCTCCATCGAACCTCGACAGGACTTATGTCTCAAAAGACCGCCTGTTGTCTTCGGCACTTATTAGTTCATGCTGAGCGAATCAACCCTAATTCCAGGCCCCATCGTACTGGCCAGATATAGCCCTTTAATATAGACGCCCTTCGACGTGGAAGGCTTTGCCTTCTGAAGAGCCTCAAATACTGCAACAATATTATCTTTTAATTGATCCATGGAAAAACTCTTTTTCCCAATGGCCATGTGAACAATCCCTTGTTTATCAGCGCGATACTCCGCTTTTCCTTTTTTGAATTCCTCCACCGCTCTCTTGACATCGGGAGTAATTGTCCCTGTCTTTGGTGATGGCATCAGCCCTCTGGTTCCGAGGATTTTACCGAGCACACCCACCAGCTTCATCATATCTGGCGTAGTAATCAGCACGTCAAATTCTGTCCAGCCACCTTTTATTTTTTCAATCAACTCTTCCGCACCGACAATATCCGCCCCAGCTTGCTCTGCCTCAATAGCTTTTTCGGCTTTTGCGATCACGCATATTTTCAGTGTTTTTCCGAGTCCGCTAGGAAGGATTAGGGTTCCACGAACCTGCTGATCACTATGCTTCACATTTATTCCAAGTCTCACCGTAAGCTCAATGCTTTCATCAAATTTTGCATTTGCTTGTTTATGAAGAACCTCAAGTGCCTCGGTAAGAGGATATTTTTTTAAGGGCTCTATTCCTTTTGCTTTTTCTAAATAGGCTTTTGTATGTTTCATCTTAATGTACCTCTATGCCTATGCTTCGCGCCGATCCCATCACCGTTCTCATTGCAGAATCAATCGAAACTGTATTCAAGTCTTTGAGCTTAATCTCGGCAATCTCTCGAACTTGTGCCATTGTCACCGAACCCACCTTCTTTTTATTAGGCTCTCCTGATCCCTTCTCTACTTTGCATGCCTTTTTTAGCATATCTGAAACCGGAGGGGTTTTCAGAATAAATTCAAAACTTCGATCATCAAAAACCGTAATAATTACAGGAATAACCTGATCGCCCATGGCCTTCGTTCTCTCATTATAAGCTTTGCAAAACTCCATAATATTAACACCATGCTGACCTAATGCTGGTCCGACAGGGGGTGCTGGATTTGCTTTTCCTGCTGGAAGCTGCAACTTAATATATGCCTTAACCTTCTTAGCCACTCACGTTCCTCCTTATTTCGATGCTTTTTCTACTTGATCAAAATCAATTTCAACCGGTGTCTCACGGCCAAAAATCAGCAACATCGACTTCAACTTTCCTTTTTCAGCATTAATTTCTTTAACCGGACCAGAATAACCACGAAAGGGTCCAGCGATAATCTTAACCATATCTCCCACTTCAAAGTCAATCTGGTACTTCTGAACCTTGACGCCAACCTGCCGAAGAACCTTCAACATTTCATCATCTTTAACGGGCAAAGGGGACTTCTGATTGCCCATAAACTTAGACAGTCCAGGAATCCGTTTCATCATATACCAAAGCTCATCATCAAAAATCATTCGAACAAAGATGTACCCTGGATACATCTTTTTCTTGCTTTCAACTTTCTTGTTGTTTTTGACCTCGATGATATCTTCTTCAGGGATCAGAATCTCAAACAGTCTAGCCTGAAGACTCATCATCGCAATTCTTTGCTCTAAGCTACGCTTGACCTTATTTTCTTGCCCAGAATAGGTCTGTATAATAAACCACTCACCCGAGGCACCACTGTCCTGCTGCCTCGCGTCCTCAGAGCTTACCGTTTCCTCAACATCCTCGACTACGGTTTCGCCATTCATCTCTTGACCTGTATTCTCTGTCATTTGTTTCCTCTCACCCACTCACAACCGTATGTTCTCGAAAGCCGAGATTACAAACGAGAGTATATTGTCTGCCACAAACACATACACTGAGACCAATACCATGATGACAAAAATCACCACAACCAATGCCACAACCTTCTTGCGGTCGGGCCAGCTAACTTTTGTTAGCTCTTGTCTCGTGTCATTCAAATACGCCTTTATTTGTTTCATATTACTTCATGGCAGGCCTGGCCGGACTCGAACCGACAACATGCGGTTTTGGAGACCGCCGCTCTACCAATTGGAGCTACAGGCCTATTTTTCCTCTTTATGCATCGTGTGTTTCTTGCACCACTTGCAATACTTCTCTAGCTCCAACTTTTCGGTCGTGTTTTTTTTATTCTTATTTGTTGAATAATTCTTTCGCTTACATTCCTTACAAGCTAACGTTACTAGAACTCTCAACCCTGGTTCTCCTCTTCATGTCTTGTCATGATTTATTTCGCGCAACAGTTGAGAAATCTATCATACTACGACAGGGGTGTCAACGATGTATTTCTTGCGCGACGTAACTTTGCAATCATCTCGACGCTTTAGCACGGACATGGTATTCTTTTTATTGAAATAATCATTCAACCAAGGAGGCATTCAGAAATGAAAATACGTTACTGGCTCGGATCATGCGTCATGATACTGTCAATCTGTCTTTTGGCAGGGTGCGCCACAGAAAAAAAGATTACCGTCAAAGGATCGGATCCTGACAACTTGTTTATCGAGGCTCAGAAGGTATTCAAGGAAGAAATGCCCCGAGCCGAAATTAATGTTGACCTCGCACAGAGAGTCCTCAAAATAAATGATCCGACAAATTTGGATTACCCCAGACGAATCGAAATGAGATTTTCAAGAAATCAAGCCGATACGGATGTTCTTTTTATTATCGAGGAAGAGGACAAACAGAAGCTCGAAAATCTGCACTACATGCTTATGAGTGCGATACAGAAACCAAAGCCAGAAGAGATGGAACCTGTGAATAATGCCTCAAACCAAAATCAAAATAATCCGGCTATGCCTGTAAAACGTCCAGGATTCCCCGTTAAAACAAAACGTGACCGCATCATGGATCGAAATAAAGACGGCTGGGTTGGACCTCGCGAAATTGAGTTCTTTAAGGAGATCATCGATCAAGAGGGGACTCCTCATCATCGACTTATGCACCCATAGAGATACGGGCAACCAAGTCGTATGAGGCCTTAACGCAATCATTGATCCCGACACCATGCCAAGCATTTCCGGTGATATAGAGTCCGTCTTTCTGCGATGAATCCATCAAGGCAACTTTTTCTCGATGATTCACGTAGTACTGCGGAATAGATTGAGTCCACTTGACCACATGGAGAAGCTTCAGGTCATCTTCTCGAAGGTTAAGGGTGTTCATCAGATCATTGCGTGCACGGTCAACTGCTTCGGACTCTGTCCAGCGCAGGGCTTCGGGATGATGATCGCCCCCAAGAAGCACGGTCACCAGAGAGCACCCGTATGGAGCACGATTTTCAAAAAGTTGATCACTGAATAGGGCGCCCATGCTCAGTCGATTTTCCATACTTGGATTGAGAAATCCAAACCCTGTGGTGCTCCCCTTCGGAACTAAGAAGTGCACCACATAAACGGTTGGATACACCACATCGGCAATCTGGGATTGCAAAGGCTTGATGTATTCAAACTCCATGGCCACCAGCTGATGTGTTGGGCAAGCCAGGATCACTACGTCATATCGGGTTGGATCTGCATTGACGCGATATCCGCCTTGTACCTTCGCGATTTTATTTACGCCTTGCCCCAATCGCAGAGCGAAGGTGTTGGACTTTACAAGAGATTGAATGAGGGTCGCCATTCCTTGCTTAAATGAAAGAAGAGACCCTTTGGGAGAAACCTTTTTTGCCTTTAAGCGAATCATCGCGCGCACCAAACTTCCATACTCTCTCTCCAGCTGAATCATCCTTGGGAAACACGACCCCATGCTCAGACGTTCCACATGGCCAGCAAAAACCCCGCTCACCATGGGATCCAGAAGGACATTCACCGCAGAGGCCCCCAACCGACGACGTCCAAATTCCGCAACCGTTTCATCCACAGTATCGTGCCTCGCTGGAATAAAAGGCTCAAGGAATATCCGACACTTGGCCGGCCAGGAAAGTAGCTGAGAGCGCAGAAACTTAGCAGGAGAATCAGGGAGTTCTTGAAGCCGTCCTGCATGGTAAACAAACCGTTTCTTTGACTGCTCATTAGCCTCAATAAGCTCATCTTCCAGCCCAAGCTCAGCAACCAGTTTCAGGGTGGAGGGTTTGGAGGAGAGAAAGCCATTGGGACCCGTTTCTAGGATAAACCCCTCTTTGCGAAGGGTTCCGATGGTGCCCCCCGCCACCTGTTCTTTCTCGAGAACTGTGATCGTTGCTTCAGGATATTTTTTGGCGAGCAAGTAAGCAGTGCTTAGGCCGGAAAGGCCAGCTCCTATAATCGCGATGTTTTTTTTCATGGGAGTCATTTCCTCACATCCTGTTTTAGGTTTAGCGGATTTTTGCGGATATATACTTCGACTAAATTGGTTTCAGGGAAACCAATTTGCTCAGCATAACTGCGACCAAGATTTGGTTCTTTCGGTATACCGAAAACCAAATCGGTCTTAGTATACTTCCGAATACGGTCTAATTCAAATTCATCGCGGATGATTGCCCCGATTGTTTTGCTTGTTCCCTGTGGTGTTTGGGGACTCCCTGTCTCCCGCTGGGGCGAATAATTATTCGCCCTTACAATAGGGGATTGGGGCGACACAGATTGCCTGTCTATAATGCTAACAGAGTAGAGACAATGTATTTTACTTTGGGCAGAGACCACAAATTTTTTCAGTGGTAGTGGTAGGGGGTACCCCCCTACCACTGAATGTTGTACTTCGTTATTGAACCGGGGTAAAAAATTTGAGGGATTCAGCGAAATACTCACTACGACTTCGTTAACGTCCCCTGATACACGGCCGAAATAAGTCTCGATCCCCACGTGTAAATAAG
>CAYHOI010000007.1:0-28665 GCA_964358175.1 uncultured Candidatus Marinamargulisbacteria bacterium
GAAGCCAAATCAAAAATACTGCGAGATCTGTAAAGGTTATTTCGTTCCAATTCCTTAGAGAAAATCCCACACAGTTTACTCGTGCACACCCAGGTCCTGCGCCGTATTCACGTTCACAAAAAGGTTCCCCGCCTTTTCTGTGCTGATGGGAATGCTCAGCCCTTTTAGGGCATGAATACATTCGGAGAGGCGATATCGTTTTTGGTGAATGAAAGTGTCGAAAATGGGAATACAATCCTTGCTATAGAGCGCAAACAAGGGTTCAATCCCTCCTGAATGTTCGAAGAGTGTAGCGGGTGATAAGGTTCTCGTTGTAGCCTTGAGTAACGCTTGAAAGATGGTCTCGCTAAAATAAGGCATGTCCACAGCCGTTATAAAATTTAGATGGGTTTGACTGTGGGTAAGGCCGCTGAATATTCCACCGATGGGGCCAATGTCTGTAACCAGGTCTGGAATCATGTCTTCGTCAAATTTTCGATAATTTTGGGGAGTATTGGTAACGATGAGTATTTGAAGCCCAACTGATCGAAGCTGTTCAATTTTTCGCGCGATGAGGGGCTGTCCCTTCATGACGAGCAAACCCTTATCGCGTCCGTCAAGTCGAGTTGCTTTACCGCCTGCGAGAATGATCCCTGTGATAGACGAATTGTTCATTGACATGTTCAAAGCTATTTAACTACACTACAAGCCATGCTTACTCGTCAAGATGCCTTGATTCTGATTGATCAGCAGATGAATCCATTGGGGTCAGAAGTTTTCCCCATTGAAGAGGCAATGAATGTCGTTCTCAGTGAGCCGCTTTACAGTTTACTGGACGTTCCCCCATTTCATAAGTCAGCCATGGATGGCTATGCGATCGCCAAGGGCGAGACCTCTATGCAGCTGTCTGTTTCGTACACGCTCAAAGCCGGAGCTTTACCCCCACAGGAAATACAGCTTGGGACAGCGGTCAAAGTAATGACTGGGGCGCAAGTTCCCCAAAACACTTTGCGAGTTGAGCAGTTAGAGGACACTGCCCCCACTGGAAAACAGGAAATAAGAATCTCGTCATTGACGGGAAGACCCAACATTTGTCTGAAGGGAGAAGATGTTCAGGCAGGAGAAATGCTTTATGCACCTGGAGAGAGAATAACCTCCCTCAAGCTTGCAAACGCAATATCGTGTGGGATAACTCATCTGACGGGATACCCCGTGCCTAAAGTTGGCATTCTGGTCACTGGAGATGAGCTGGTGGACGTGGGAGCTGAGCGACTGGAAAGCCAAATCTTTGACAGCAATGGACCCATGCTACGTCACACTTTGAAGAGCTTGGGCTTTTCGGTGGGCTTCAATGAGCGTTCAACGGATGTTCTTTCAAAGATGATGGACGTTGTCTTGAAAGGCTTGGAACAAGTGGATGTTTTGATGGTCTCGGGATCTGTTTCGGCAGGGGATTTCGATTTTGTACCCGAAGTGATGCGTAAGATTGGAGCGAAAATTTTGTTCCAAAATGTTGCGATCAAACCTGGAAAACCCATTGGGTGTTACACCAGAGCGGGAAGGGTGATCGTTGCGTTGCCGGGCAATCCGGTCGCGGCTTATGTTGGGTTGCTTCTCTTTGGGCTGCCGGTGCTTTATCGGCTTCAGGCGAGTCGATATCAACCTGAGATCAAGCAGATTACGTTAATAGAGGAGCTCGTGAGAACTTCTGCAGAGCGAGAAGAGTTTCTTCCAATGAGACTTGATCCAACAGGGGCTTATTCTTTAGTGCAGTACAATGGTTCAGCCCATCTCTCTGCATTGAGCCAAAGTAATGGACTGCTTATTTTCCCAAGAGGACGGTTTCGCTTTGAACCAGGGGATTTAGCAGAGGTAATCAGGTTTTAACGATCGTCATTCCTATCTGGAGCCAACTTCTCAAAATTATCACGGTTGATTTAGCCCTCTCCGTGAACGGAGAGGGTGCCCCGCAGGGGCGGTGAGGCAGAATTTTTCGTCGAACTGAGCTTAATCATTTGGGGAAGACTGCTCATGCAGACTGTGTCACAACATCTTTCAGGGCATTGTCATTCCCGACTCCGATCGGGAATCCAGGATTAGTAGCATGTATCCCTATGCTCGTCACGGGTGCTTCGGCTCCTTGAAGGGCCACCATTATCTACGGTTCCTCTCGTAAACGTGTAGGGAATGCAAGATAAACGGGGCAGAGAGAGGCTGTGCCGAAAAAGAAACCTGGGAAAACCCATCGTATGGATTAAACTGTAAAGCATCTGAATACCCAATCGACAGAGATGAAAACAAGTGGTTGACTTTTAGATGCGAAAATTAGAGGAATGTCGCAGGGATTTGTAGGACGCGATCAGTTAGCTTGATGATCTCGGTGCTGTTGTTGATAACAAGTCCTAAAGGTAAGTCATGTTGTATTATGAACTTGTGTAGATTGCTTATTTGTTTTCTGTCCGTTTTGGTTCCATATTTTATTTCAATAGGAAGAATGCCGAATGGTCCGTCGAGGATCAAATCTATTTCTACCCCATTTCGAGTCCTATAGTAGCTATACGACCAGTTAGTGGTCATTGTTGCCTGTATCCCTTTAATTATTTCATCGATACTAAATGCCTCAAAATCAAGTCCTACATATGGATGGCGATTCAAATCCTCCTGTGTTTGAATACCTTTAAGGTAGTGTTGAAGTCCTGCATCTCGTATGACACCTTTGCTCATCTTTGTAATAGACTTACTGATGCTTTTTTCATAGCTGATAATGTTTCGCCAAATAAAGCTACCTTCAGCGATATCAAGATAGTCTTTTATCGTAACTTCTGATGTATTGATTGATCGACCTATTTCGGAGCGGTTAATAATCGTTCCAGACATGTTTCCAAGCATCAGAATAAAACGTTGGAATCTTACGATATCAAGTCGGGGAAATAGCTTGCGTATATCGCGATTGATGTATGTTTTCAGGTAGTTTTCCATCCATTGTTGGTAAAAGTGTGACGATTTAGCAAGTGCAGGTTCAGGGTATCCACCGATAAAGTGGAAATGTGCGATATCCTTATGCTTTAAGCTTGTGTTTAGCTGCATAAGCTTCGTGATGCTTTCATCGTTTATTTTTTGATCAAAGAGTGAATATAGCCCAGGGAATGGTGCCTGATAGTACTCATTAAGTTTCAGTGTGCCGAGTTCGATAATTGCGATACGTCCCGCCAAACTATCGGAGGCTTGCCTCAACAGTTCGGGTGAGCTGGAGCCTGTTAGAATAAAGCGATTCTTTTGTTGCCTATTCTGATCAATTACATTGCGAAGTTCCTTGAAGAGTTCTGGTAAGCTCTGGGCTTCATCGATAATAATGTCAGAAGGATTTTCTTGAAAAAAGAAACTTAGGTCTTGGCTTATTCTTTCGTAGTCCATGGCTTTTTCCAGATCAACGTATTTCCATTTTGGACGGGTCATCTTTGCGAGAGTTGTTTTGCCTGTTTGCCTTGCACCAACAATCATGACAACGGGAAATAGCGCTAATAGTGCCTCTAGTTTGGGTTGAATGTTTCTGCGAATATCAGCCATATTCAAAGTCTACGTTAGAAATATGCTGATGTCAATGAATAATGCCCTCGTCTAGGTGAACGTGTCATTCCCGACTCCGATCTGGAATCCAGGATCAGTAGCATGTATCCCTAGGCTCGTCACATGTGCTTCGGCTCCTTGACAGGGCCACCATTCTCTACGGTTCCTCTCGTAATCATGCCGGAAATATAAAGATAAACGGAGCGTAATGGCAATGGGCTCCCAGAGCTGATATCTCAGAATATTTCGATGCAAAAACAGCGAATTCTATGTCGACAAAGACGAAAACTTGTGTTTGGAAATATTTTCATTATAATAGGTCTTGACAGGGGGAATTTCGTTATTCGATCTGGGCCCATTTTCAAAAATGTGGTGTTTTTTTAATTTTCCCTGAAATTTTTACAAAATTGGAACGATATATTAAATATGAAAACAAAAACTGAAATTAAATCTGCGGTCAAAACGGTCATTCAGAATCCGGATGTCTCAATAATTGAAGATTACAATAATGTAAAGAAAACGATATTTAAGGAAGAGAAAAATCTATTAAAAGTACTTATAACAGGTGCATCTTCCGGCATTGGGCTGGCTACAGCGGAATACTTAGCAAGTAAGGGGTATTTAGTGATAGGGACTACTAGGTCCTTAAAGGAGAATGAGGCGAAAATACTAGAGCATCAACATAAATTTAAAGGGTTTTTGAGGTTTGTAGAAATGGATGTAACACAGGAAGAATCAGTTAATCAGTGCATTATGAATGTCCTAAAAGAGACTGACGGAATTGATATATTAATTTGTAATGCGGGATTTGGAATTTTTGGGAGTATTGAAGAAACACCCTTGGAGAGCGTTCAGAAATTGTTTGACGTGAATTATTTAGGATACTTACGTACCATTCAGGCCGTAGTGCCTTCAATGCGCGAGAAAAAGGCAGGTAAAATTTTATTGGTCAGTTCGATTGCAGGACTTGTATCCATCCCCTTTCAAACGCATTATTCAGCTACAAAATACGCAATAGAGGCACTTACAGAGGGATTGTGCCAAGAATTGAGAACATATGGCATAACTGTTTCAGCAGTTCGTCCAGGTGATATTCATACAAGGTTTAATGAGGCAACGTTAAAACATATCCCTTCAAATTCACCTTACAAAGAACTATGTGATAAAAGCTGGAAAACAATTGATAAAAATATGCAGGTAGCTCCGAAACCTATATTAGTCGCAAAAATAATAAGCCGGATCATTCGAAAAAGAAGAGCGAATACCTACTATACAGCCGCAGATTTTTTTACATCGCTAGTTCCTTTGTTGAATCGATTGTTTTCTTCAAAGATGAAAGAGAAATTAATGCGAATTTACTATGGTATAGACCGTAGAGAGAAGTATTAATTAATAAAAGATGGTAACCACAAATAAATATGAAATTAAGAAAAGTAAATTTTCGAACAAAAACATGATTAATCTAGCTAATAGAAAACAGGTTATAGATAAAAAACCTGTTTTGGATAAAAAAATCATTCAGAATCCTGATGTAAGTGTGGTTGTTAAAAATCGCAAAACCGAGCTTGTAAATTCAGATTTATTTTCATTGGCAGATTATCATAAAGACCATTTTGAAGGTGAATTGTTTAACAAGGTGTCTCAGTTTAGGGCATTTATTACAGATGTTAGAAACAAAGGGTATTACCAATATCAGCGTAAGATTTCTTCCATGTCTGGTCATTCAGTTATTGTTAATAATAAGATAAACAAACACAAGATGATATTATTTGCATCTAACAACTATCTTGGATTAACTGGGCATCCTGAGGTTATAGATGCGGCAGTATTGGCTATTAAAAAATATGGAAGTGGAAGTGGTGGTGTTCCTCTACTTGGAGGCACGATGTCTCTTCATAAAGAGTTGGAGCGTAGATTGGCCAGATTTAAAGGTATGGAAGATGCTGTCTTATTTTCATCTGGATATTCTGCAAATGTTGGGATTATCTCATCTCTTGTCGGGAAAAATGATGTGGTAGTTAATGATAAGCTAAATCATGCATCAATCATTGATGGAAGTATAATGTCTGGAGGTCAATTTGTTGTTTTTCCACATAATAATATGAGATTGCTAGAAAAGAAACTTGCAAGTATTCCATCTAACAGGGGCATACTTCTTGTGGTTGATGGTGTTTTCTCTATGGATGGTGATATTGCTAATTTGCCAGAAATTATCAATCTTAAGAAAAAATATAACTTCAGGACAATGATCGATGAAGCCCATGCAACAGGAGTAATAGGGTCCTTTGGTCGTGGCACTCCGAGTTATTTCAATCTAGAAGGTAAGGTCGATATTGTAATGGGGACAATGAGTAAAGCATTAGGCGCAGTTGGTGGATTTATCGCATCTTCAGAAGAGGTTGTTGACTATGTCCGGCATTATGCTAGAAGTTTTTTCTTCTCAACTAGCCTGCCACCTGCAACTATAGCTAGTTTAATTAAGGTAATCGATATTTTGGAACGTGATGGTACTGCACTGGTTAAGAAACTACATAACAATTCTGAATATTTCAGATATTTACTATCATGCAACCATATTAAAACTAGGGGAGAGTCCTTTATACCGATAGTCCCAATTATTGTTGGGGATGACTTGCTGCTCAGAAAAATACATTCCGAACTTAATGAGAAAGGTCTCTTTGTTAATGCTGTGCCTTATCCAGCTGTACCAAAAAAAGAGTGTAGACTTCGATTAAGTATAATGGCAACACATACTAGAGATGAACTTGAATATGCTGCCAACGAGATTGTTAAAATTTTCAGGAAATATAACCTTATAAATGTTTGATTATGCTTATTCAGCCGTAATTTCGGCAGTATCAGTTTTTATTTTTGGTTTTTTTGTTTTAATTAAGGGTTTAAATAAAAGAGAAGGAACATTCTTTTTCTTCTTTTGTCTTTCATTGGCGATGTGGAATATCGGTGAAACAAGTGTCTTTTTTAATAATGCACCTAATATAGCTATAATTATTCAACGTATTTCTTATGCTTTTGCCTCGATTATGCCATTTATATATTTTCACTATATTAGATTTAGTTTAAATCAACGAAGTGATATTAGACTTACAGTAATTCTACTTATTACGAGCATCACTTTATTGTGTATAGCAACTACCTCACTTGTTATAAGTGATATATCATTTTCATCTGGAATTCAAAAAATCACAAAGGGTCCTTTAATAGTTTTATATTATATTTATATTTGTATATTAGGTTCTTATATTATATATATATTATCCACTTTCGCCAAAAAAAATATAAAGGCAAGATACAATTTGTTTGCTTTTGTACCATTGTTGATTGCGTTAATTATCTATGCGACGAATATGTTGACACTTATACGTATTCCTATTGAGCATTATTTCGAAATTATATTTGTCACAATCATGGCATATGCCATCCTCAAACACGATCTCATGGACATCTCCGTCGCCATTACCCGCACCACCTCTTTCATCGCGACCCTCATCGCCTACGCTTTACTCTTCTGCCTTTCGCTTCTGTTCCCCCCGGGTCTCGAGCAAACCCTCTATCAGGGCGGCTTTCTTCTCTTTACGGGTTTTACCTTCAATCGGGTACGGCTGTTCGTGCAGACCAGCACGGAACAGAAGTTTATCAAGGGCTTTTACAAACCTGAGGACGTGATGCAGAAAATGACCGAGGAAATGGTCAAGATCGACTCGATCAAGCAGTTGGCTACGAATTTGTCGAAGCGGCTTCTGTTTTTCATTCAGCCTGCCTATACGATGTTCTTTAGCAATAGACAGTTGGTCTATAAGAAGAAAGCATTCCCCGAGTTCATGAAACAAATCCTTCCTGAAGTGATGGAGATAAACAAGAAGTCACCCGATGGGTTTCGGAAATATCTTCCCGAAAGCACCCGCATCATCATTCCCATCCATGTTGATGGAGAAGTCTATAGTCTCGTTTATCTGGGGCCAAAAGCCTCTGAAGCCGCCTATACTGCTAAAGATATCCGGCTTCTCAATCACCTTCGCCAGCAACTGTCCTTGCTGATGTCGGTCATTGAAAGTACGCAGGCAAGGGTGATCGCGTTAGAAGCAGAGCGATTAAAGGCGATGAATGATGAGCTGGGCCGGAAGAATACGAAGCTTGAACAAGTGCTCGTCGAACTACATCAGACCCAGGACAAACTTATCGAAGAAGAGCAACTCTCCGCTATGGGGCATATCGCTGGCGAAGTGGCTCATGATATCCGCAATCCTCTCAGTTCAATGAATCGGCTGATTACCTATTTGCTGGACGAGAAGAGTCTGCGTAAAAACGAGTCTATGCTGGTGGACACCTTCCAACGCGTGAGTGAAGCTCCTATAGAAAATCAGGCGACTGTTCTTGAAACCGTGAAGGGACTTTTATCCAATAATATCGAAATCACGAACACGCTTCATAAAATCAAAGAGATTAACGTTGTTCTTCGCAAAATAGCCAATGATTTTCTGGATTATTCACGCACATCAAAAGACATTCCGACGACCTACTTAGTGCTTTCAGAAATTCTTCGAGGAAAACAGTCGGAGTATTTTGCTGAGTGTCAACACCGTGGTATTGATCTTCAGCTTAATATTCAGACCGAGAAGCGCGTTCTTTTGTTTCCTCATCAAATCGAGCGTATTTTCGGAAATATCATGGATAATGCGATGAAGGCCTGTGAGGAAACGGGGGAGGGTGGCAAGTCTGTGCAGGTGGATGTGACTCAAGTTGATGAAGGAAAATTTGTTGTGTTGACGATTCGTGATACGGGGATAGGCATAGAACCTGATCAGATTGACAAGATATTTAAGCCCTTTTATACCAAGCGCAAGAACCTGCAAGGGACAGGGTTAGGACTGGCCATTGTCAAGAAAATCGTGGAGGATGCTGGGGGGACGGTTCATGTGACCAGTGAGTTGGGGACAGGAACGTGTTTTAAGGTTAATCTTCCGTGCTGGGAATAGGAACAGGGCAATTGCATACTAAATTGACATCTTTGTAGGTATTGTCATCCTCGCGGATGCGGGGATCCAGGTTTGAGCCAATCGCACTTCGGCAAGCTCAGTGACCGCTCAGCATAACTCAGACTAAACTGGTTCCAAAAACCACTCAAGTCTGAGCATATTTTTAAGGGGGATAAAATTTCATAAGCAGGGGGGCATAGTATGGGGGCAACAATTTTCTATTTCTTTTTATCAATTCTGAAATTCAACTTCTGAGAATCTATAAAAGTTAAGAAGGAAAAGGGAATCAGAATTTTTTAAAGTTTCAATTGATTGAAAAAAAGCGATGGATCAGAATGGAAATGTTAATGAGAAGGGGGCAATGAATATAGTGATGGAACCCAGGGGTACTCAGAATGACAAGCAAATGAAGATTTTGTTTAATGGTGAAGGGAGGGGCTATCAGGTCGGATGATTACTTACCACATTGTTCAGCATCCAGCTTCCTGATATAATGCACGCCGTGAAACAGGGCACCGTTAGCTCAGTCGGTAGAGCAATTGACTCTTAATCAATGGGCCGAAGGTTCGAATCCTTCACGGTGCACCAAAAAAATTTACAGATGAATACAGAACGACTTCAAAATCTATATGCACTGATTCGCGAAAACTTGGCCTATTTGGTGCGAAAAACTTCTTTGGCTATTATGACCCTGGTGCTTATCTTTTCTGTGGTTATTGCAGTATTATTTCTTCTAAGCGGGAAACCATTTCACACGAACTGGCTTTTGGCTCTTTTTTGGGGAACAGCCATCGCACTGATCAATCTGAACCTTAGCTACCCCCTCGGGTTTGCGTTGATTGGCAAGCGTGAAATTGAGGCGATTGATAAACCTGAACGACTTTTTGATCTCTATTTTGGCACGGGACTTGTCATGGCACTTTTTATGATTATTGTCCCGATTTTGGGTCTGGTTGTCAGTGTTCTGCTTTTTGGGACATCTGCTTCTATATACTTTTTAATGGGGGTATCGATTGTTTCCTTTTTTTCTCGTTTGGGAGGCGGGATTTTTTCGAAGGGATCGGATATATCGTCTGATCTCGTTTCTCGTTCAAACCCAGGCATTCACTCCAACGATTCTCGTAACGCCTCGTCGATTGCGGATAAGATTGGAGACCATTTCAACAATGGCCTTGCCTTGACGCTGGATCTTGTGGAGTCTCTGATGGGGATGGTGATCGCGGTGAGTATCTATCTTCAAGACTATTTGCGCCAGCAAGTGATCGCACCCTCACAGTACTTATCTGTCTTAGCCTATCCGTTTCTGATCCTTTTAGGAAGTGTGATGATCAGCTTCTTCGCGGGTTTTGTTGTTTTATTTCTCAAACGAAAGACCATGCTGGGGCAACTTCTAAAGCCCGTGCATGGGATCTATCTCTCTTTGCTGTTGATCATTGTTTTCTTCTTGGTATTCTCTCATTACTATTCCTTATCAGTTCTTGAAAATTTAGGGACGCTGGGGTTGCCTACAGGTATTGGTCCATTCGTATGCTTATTGTCAGGATTAATCCTCGCTGTTATTACGGGTATTGTGACGGACTATTACACCTCTGATGCGCATCCTCCCGTCCGAGAATTGCTTCAATTTGCTGAGTATAATAGTTCGCTAACAGAGCTTAATGGACTTGCGGTGGGGATGAAAACCTTATACATCCCGATTATTTTCGCGGTGTTCTCCTTTCTCGTTGCGTTTCATATCTCAGGATTTTATGGGATTATTATGGTGGCCACAGGATTTATCGCAATTGCTCCGATTATTATCGCTTCTTCCCTTTATGCACCCTTTGCGGATCAGGTGAATGGCGTTACCAAAATGGAGCTTGGAGATGCGCCCTCTCGAGTTGGAATGGAAGAACTCAATATTGCAGGGAATACCCTATCAGCTCTCGCTAAAAATTATGCTTCCATGTCCGCTCTGATTGTTGTATTTTCTCTATTTATTGCCTTTATTAAGCTCGCTCATTTGCCCTATCTATCTATCCCCATTTTTCATCCGCTGATTATTTCAGCCTTATTTGTCGGAGGAGTATTGCCCTTTATCCTGTCTTCAACATTGATTCGAGCTCTGACGTATACCGTGATCATGATGTTCGAAGAGTCTACGCGACAACTGCAAGCCGTGCCCTATTTGATTGAGAGAAAAACGTTTCCAGATATGCGTCATTTTATTCGCATAAGCGGGGTCACCATTGTTCGAGATTTGGTGTATCCTTCCTTGTTTGTTTTGGTAATCCCTATAGCAATTGGCCACTTTTTGGGCTTGGAGACTTTATCAGCCGTTTTTATCGGAATCATGATTTCTGGTACTTTTTTATCGATGACCTTTACGAATGCGGGGGCGGCATTGGATAATGCCAAGAAAATGATTGAGAAGGGCTATGCGGGCGGAAGAGGCACCCAAACTTACGAACATACTATTTCTGGCGATTTATTCGGAGATGCACTCAAGGATCTTGCCGGCCCCGTTCTGAATCATTTTATTAAGGTGATGATCGTTGTGTCGATGGTGATACTACCTATTATCACCAATTAGATTGTTCGGTATACAGGACTACCGACGGTAAAATGGATTTTCGGCGTTGGCGCGAGGAGCGACGTTTATTGACTCATAAACGAGCGACGAGCAACAACGCTGCCATCGTGAGATCTAGCGAAGCGTCAAGGCCATTTTGAGGAAGGTAAAGGAGGAAACGTGTGAGAAAAGTAATTATTGCAGGAAATTGGAAAATGTTTACGGATTTGGATGAGGCTGCTCATCTGGTCAAAGGGCTGAAGTCCCTCAAGAATGAAACAGGTGCTGTCGTGGTCATTTGCCCCCCCTTTACCCATTTGACTACGGTTAAGGGGCTTCTGGAGACCTCGGATATCAAGCTTGGTGCGCAGAATCTTTATCCAGAAGAAAAAGGAGCCTTTACGGGAGAAATTTCAGCCATGATGCTGAGAAGTGTGGGATGTCATTACGTGATTATTGGCCACTCTGAAAGACGGCAATATTTCGAGGAGTCCAACGAATTTCTTAATCGTAAGGTTGTAACCGCTCTAACCTATCAGATCATTCCCATTTATTGTGTTGGGGAAACATTGGAGCAACGAGAAACCAAAAACACACTTAAAGTTATTAAGAGCCAGCTTGTAGAGGGCTTGAAAGGTATTGATGATAGCGACCTTAAAAGGGTGGTGATCGCCTACGAGCCAGTTTGGGCCATCGGTACCGGCAAAACGGCCAGTCCGGAACAAGCTGAAGAAGTTCATGCATTTATTCGTCAAGAGTTGCAGGCTTTAAGTTCTCAAAAAGTTGCTGAAGTGATATCCATCCTTTATGGGGGAAGCGTCAAACCGGAAAATATTTCAGAGTTGATGAAACAACCCAATATTGATGGGGCTTTGGTGGGTGGCGCAAGTCTCAAAGCGGATAGTTTTGGGAATATTATTAATTATTAAAAGGAGGCACGAATAATGGTTAGTTATAAGGATTTGGGACTGAGTAACACGAACGAGATGTTTCAGAATGCGATGGCGGGCAAGTATGCTATCCCCGCGTATAATTTCAATAATATGGAACAAATTCAGGCGATCATTACTGCCTGTGTCAACACCAAGTCTCCTGTGATCATGCAAGTTTCCTCGGGAGCGAGGAAATATGCGAATCAGGTTTTGCTTCAATATATGGCACAGGGAGCCGTAGCGTTGGCGCGATCACTTTCCAGCATGATTCCGATAGCATTACACCTAGATCATGGAGATACATTCGAATTGGCCAAGTCCTGCATTGATAGTGGGTTCTCTTCGGTTATGATTGATGCTTCTCATTATCCGTATGAGGACAATATTGCTTTGTCGAAGAAGGTCGTGGACTATGCTCATGCGCGGGATGTGTCCGTTGAGGCTGAATTGGGAGTTTTGGCCGGGATTGAAGATGAGGTGTCCTCGGAAGTGTCTCATTATACCAATCCAGATCAGGTTGAGGATTTTGTTTCCAAAACGGGTGTGGACAGTTTAGCAATTTCCATCGGAACCAGTCACGGGGCTTTCAAGTTTAAGCCGAAAGATTGCACCTTGTCTCCTGATGGTGTTTTGATCCCGCCACCTTTGCGATTCGATATTTTGGAAGAGATAGAGAAGAGGTTGCCTGGATTCCCGATTGTCCTTCATGGAGCATCCTCAGTGGTTCCAAAGTATATACAGATGATTAATCAATATGGCGGCAAAATGGACTCAGCGGTCGGCATTCCGGAAGAACAACTACGCCAAGCAGCGAGAAGTGCTGTTTGCAAAATAAACATTGATAGTGACGGACGCCTCGCGATGACTGCTGCGATTCGAAAAGTTTTTGCGGATCAGCCAGGTGAATTTGACCCCCGAAAATATCTGGGGCCAGCCCGTGATGAGCTCGTTTCGCTCATCACACACAAAAACGAGCATGTTTTGGGAAGCGCGGGAAGGGCGTAGCTCCGTGGGGCATCTGTTACAAGACAGTTTGGACGCAACCGAACGCGGACACTCACTCTTTGAAGAGGCCATTCGTTCATTAGATATTCCTACTTGTAGCGTTTTTTTCCATCATAACGAGATTGCTCCTGTAGACTTTGTTGCATCTGAAGAGGAGCTCTCTACGCCAGATTCACCGCGAGTCAAAGCCGCCTTTCCTAGAACCGTGGCTCGATCTCAGAACAGAGTGCTTACGGCTACGACCCCCCTTGTGTCTCCCACAACCCAGTTGCGAGTTGCTGTCCTTTTTTCGGGCGGGCCTGCTGCGGGCGGACATAACGTGGTCGCCGGTCTGAAAAGAATTTTGGGGTCTGCAAATACGCTTCTGGGTGTCAAAGCTGGACCGAAAGGTTTGATCAATGGGAATTTGTTTGAAATTACGGATGCCCACATGGGACACATCATTAACACAGGGGGGTTTGATTTCCTGGGAAGCGACAGAACCAAGATTAAAACAGAGGAACAGTTTGCTCAAGTGAAACAAACTTGCATCGAATACAAGCTGTCTGCGATTGTCGTAGTGGGCGGGGATGATTCCAATACGAATGCTGCGGTGCTTGCAGAATTTCTTGAGAGCAGCGTTCACCCGGATGGGAGTGGTGTGCTCGTGATTGGCGTTCCCAAAACGATTGATGGCGATTTGCAAATTGCAGAAAAATTGCCCATTTCTTTCGGTTTTGACACGGCGACAAAGATATATTCAGAATTGGTTGGCAATATCTTGCAAGATACCCCATCATCACGAAAATACTGGCATTTTATTAAGCTGATGGGGCGAGCGGCCTCCCATGTTGCGTTAGAAGTTGCGCTTCAAACCAAGCCTGCACTTACCCTCATCTCGGAAGAAGTTGCTCAGAAGAGACTTTCTTTAGGCGAACTTGTGGATCAAATCGCCAGTACGGTTATTCGTCGAGCCAAGAACGGAATCTATCATGGGGTGGTGCTTGTCCCTGAAGGGCTTATAGAATTTGTTCCTGAAATGAATACGCTTCTTGCGGATTTGAGCGACAAATTGGCTCAATCCCATCATGAACTGGACGGATTATCCCTTCAAGCGAAACGAGAGTCTATGTCCTCTCGGATTACCGCAAAACATGCGAAGCTTATGGTGGCCTTGCCCGACTATATAGTCGAGATGCTTCTGGCTGACCGAGATTCTCATGGCAACTTGCAAGTATCGCTGATTCCGACAGAACAGCTTCTTATAGATATGACCGCTAACCGAATCAAGGAGCTGGATAAGACTGTGCCATTTAGCACACAGCATCATTTCTTTGGATATGAGGGACGGTGTGGTGCCCCAACTTTGTTTGATGCTGCCTATACCTACAATCTGGGCTTAACGGCGGGTTCTCTTATTCTTTCTGGAAAAACGGGTTATATCGCCAGCCTGACTGATCTGGACAAGGGAGGGACGCCAAGTGCTCTGCCTTTAACGGGGCTTCTTCATATCGAGAGACGTCACGGTCAGGATGAGATGGTGATCGAGAAAGCACTGGTTCAGACAGACTCCCCAGCATTTCTCTACTTTGAGTCTCGTCGACGGGATTGGGCAGAGAAGGATTGCTTCTGTTCACCAGGTCCACGCCAGCTATGGGGGCCAGCTTCGAGGCAGCTTCCGATGAGTGTGGCTTTGAATCAAGGGTATGAGTCCATGGAGTTTGATTGGAAAAGTTGACCCTATTTGTGAAGATACGAAGCCCCCATGGGTTTTCGAGGCCACGGAGCACTTCGCTCGTCTCAGCTTCACCGCCATCGCAAGATCTAGCGAAGCGTCAAAACCAATTCGGTCGAAGTATACATAGTCTTTCTGTCTGATTTTGGATAAAAAAGGAACAGAAAAAAAGAATGAATAAAATTGTCCAATTCTACCGATAATATAGTATAAGCATTAAAGGAGGTGGGGTAACGTGGACAATCATATTGAAACCATGGTTCTCAGTAGAGATGTTTCCTTTCGTGTGGTGGAGATGGTTCTAGATTTCACCAACTATGACTTGGATGTTTTAGTTTGTTTGAACTGAGTCGTACGTAATACGCCTCTAAAGATACCTGCCCGTGTAGGACGTCGCTGTCTTCTTGAGGGTTGCCAGATCACCCTGCACAACCAGCTGTCCTCCCAGATCGCCTCCTTCAGGCCCCAAATCAATGATGTAATCCGCAGATCGAATCACGTCTGTATTGTGTTCAATGACCAAAACAGTATTGCCACGATCCACCAACGTTTGAAGTACTCGAAGCAACAACTTTACATCGGCGAAGTGAAGTCCTGTCGTTGGTTCATCTAGGATGTAGAGTGTTTTTCCTGTCGAACGTTTACTCAATTCTGTGGCCAACTTGATACGTTGCGCTTCTCCTCCGCTCAGCGTTGTGGAGCTTTGTCCAAGGGTCATATAGCCGAGGCCGACTTCCTGCAACACCTCCAGATGTCGGAGTATACTAGGGATTGAAGTAAACAGCCCAATAGCATCCTCAATGGACATGGAAAGAACGTCCGCAATGGATTGCCCCTTGTAGGTTACTTCGAGGGTCTGACTGTTGTATCGTTTTCCTTTGCAAACTTCACAGGGCATGTATACATCCGGCAGGAAAAGCATTTCGATCTTGATGCTACCGTCGCCACTACAAGCCTCGCACCGTCCTCCAGAAACATTAAAAGAGAAACGCCCAGGTTTGTAGCCTCGCATCTTTGCCGCTTTCGTTTCAGTAAAAAGCTTTCGAATTTCGTCAAACATACCCGTATAGGTCGCAGGATTGCTGCGGGGGGTTCGCCCAATAGGGCCTTGGTCGATCACGATCACTTTGTCGATGCTTGCCAGTCCGCTAATTCGCTTAAAGGGAGACCCCTCATGCCCAAGGATTTCTTGGACACGTCCAAAATGAACCTTTCGAATGGCTTCATAAAACACATCAAAAATAAGCGTACTCTTACCACTCCCAGATACACCTGTTACACAGATCATTTGTTGGGTAGGGAATTCAACGGAGACTGACTTGAGGTTGTGCATCGATGCGCCCTCAATTCGGATGGATTCCTCACCGGGCATTCGCTTCTCGCCTCGACATACGGGGCTTTCTTGGTTGTTCAGAAAGTTGGACGTCATGTAGGAGCCGGTTAAGAAGGCTTCCTTCGTTCCAGAATAAGTGATATGTCCCCCATTGCGACCCGCACCCGCACCAATTTCAACGATATAATCAGCAGTGGAAATGACATCGCGGTCATGCTCGACGACAATGAGGGTATTCCCCAGATCACGTAAACGTTTCATGGCCTCGATCAAACGGCGAGTGTCGCGAGGATGAAGTCCAATCGTAGGTTCATCCATCACATACAAAACGCCTGTAAGCCCGAATCCCATCTGGGTGGCCAGGCGAAGCCGCTGTGCTTCTCCGCCGCTCAAGGTTCCCGAACCTCGCGAAAGCGTCAGATAGTCCAGGCCAATCTCTAAAAGAAAGCTGAGTCGGCTTTTGAGTTCGATCAAAATCTGATGGGCAATTTCCTGCTCACGAGCTGTGAGCTTCAATTTTTCAATGAAGTGGAGTAAATTGACAATCGACATGTCCGTCAGTTCCATGATGTCGTGATGGGCTATTTTCATGGCCAACACTTCTTTCTTAAGACGTTTACCATTGCAAGCAGGACATTTCCCATCGATCATAAACTTTTCCAATAAGTGACGCCGGTAGCCGGAGGAGGTATTCACATAAAGATTGCGCATATGTTGGCGAAGGCCGGTGTAGATTGTGTCATCATCTCCAAAAAAAATTGCTTCTTTGTGGGTCTGTTCTAGTCGATTAAGGGAAAGATTGCTGGTCAGTCCATGTTTCTGAAAATAGTGTTGCAATTCCTGAGTAAGATCGCCCATAGGCTTGAGGGCAAGATGGGTCATCCAATAGGAAAACGGAACCATCGTATCCGGCAGGACTTTATGTATATCGAAGTCGAGACTGTCTCCAAGTCCTTTGCAATACTCGCATGCACCCAGTGGGGCATTGAAGGAAAAGAGGCCAGGACTGATCTCCGGTAAATTGATATCACATTTTGGGCAGGCGAAGTGACTGCTAAAAAAGCGAACAGATCCCTCCACATCGAGCACAATTGTTCCTTTGCCCTGGCGCAGGGCGGTATCTACAGATTCCGTCAATCGTTTGCGTCCCTCTGCATTGACTGTGCATCGATCGACAATGACTTCGATCGTGTGTTTTTTGTGTTTGTCGATGCGGAGCTGTTCGTCCAGATGAAAATCTGTTCCATCCACACGTAAACGAAGGAAGCCATCATGACGAGCCTGCTCGATCACGTTGCGAAATTCCCCCTTTTTTTCACGAATCAGTGGGGCCAGAATCATGATCTTTTTGCCCTCGTAGAGGCTGAGGATCGTCTCGACGATTTCGTCGACGGTCTGGTTTTCGATTCGTTCTCCGCATTCAGGGCAAAAGGGGATAGCAATGGAGGAGTAGAGTAGGCGTAAGTAGTCATAAATCTCCGTTAGCGTTCCAACCGTGCTTCGAGGATTGTGCGAGGTGCTCTTTTGCTCGATGGAGATGGAGGGGGAAAGACCTTCTATTTTGTCTACATCGGGCTTTTTAAGCTGACCGAAAAACTGCCGCGCATAGGAGGAGAGAGACTCTAGATATTTTCGCTGCCCCTCGATAAAAATTGTATCAAACGCCAGGGAACTCTTTCCCGACCCGCTCACGCCCGTAAAGACGATCATCTGATACTTGGGCAACTGAACACTTACATTTTTTAAGTTATGCTCGCGTGCCCCTGTAACGGTAATGAAGTCATTCATGCTGGGTCAGGGGGTTGTATATCATTCAGATGATAATCAGTAGCATCCAAAACATGAACCGTGCAAGTTGTATGGGTTTTGGATAAACTTGATTTTGTGAATTGTGATTGGATATGATGAGAGATTCGTGTTTTTTCAGGAGCAGTGAGGTGCGAAAATTTCGCTTCATAAATATGAAGGTGTTTCCCCTCTTCAACGACCCAATCAAATTCGATATCCCGTTCCCAATATCGTCGACTTTCAGGAAATTCGGCTCGTAGCACGTCTTCAAAGACTGTAGAGGCGTGGTCCCTGATCAGCTTGAGTTGGACAGCGACCGAGTAGGTAGCCCACCGAGATCGGTGGGCGGAGTACACCTGAAACCAAAATCTGAGCGTAGGATCGATAATTTTATAGGTATTCTTTTTCTGATAACGCTGAGGTTCCCCGAAACATGTTTCTCGTTGAATAATAGACATATCTGCGAGTAATTGTAGCGGACGGGATAAATTGGTTTGGGCGGTGCCAATCCGTCCGGCGATTTCGCTTGGTTTTACGGAACCGCGTCCAATCGTTTCTAAAATATTGACGGGCATAATGCCTTCAATTTTTTCATCAGATAGGATTCGAAGAGGCTCAGAGTCTAAATAGGCCGAGAAATCGAAGTAAAGCGAAGCCGCTTCATCGATTACTGAATGAGTCATGTTCATAAACTCCCAATAGCGCGGTATGCCACCGACCAAAGAGAAACGCATGAACGTATCGAGCGTTTTCTGAGTCAGGTCAAAATAATCACAGAAATGCTCGAAGGCCATAGGTTCTACATGGATCAGCTTTTGAGCACGCCCAAACAAAGGGGCTTTTCGGTCAAGAAACAAACTATGCATCATATGTTGGCTGGATCCGGATAGGATGACGAAAATGTTGGGGTTTTTTCGGTGATCTAACCATTTCTGGATGATACTGGGGAGCGAGGCGTCCGATTCAACGAGATAAGGGAATTCATCGATACATAAGATCAGGGGTTCCTTTTGAAGATCAAGAAGTTCAAAAAACTGTGACCATGTTGTGGGCTGAATGCTTGTTTTAAGTATAGGCGCGATATCGGCAAGAATCTGTTGGAGCTGGATATCGCGAGACGCCTGAATGGCTTGAGAATACATGCCGTTATTGCGCGATATCCATTCGGACAGCAGACGAGTTTTTCCTACGCGTCGCCGCCCATAAAGAACCACCAGCCCTTTTTTCTCAAACAAGCTATCTAGTTCAGCTAATTCGATATGTCGATTGACAAGTGTTCGCATGATTCTATCATTATGCTCGACAAGCATTATGTTTGTCAAGCATAATCAAGTGGTGGTTTAGGTAATGACACTATCACAGAGGGAACAGGGGGAAGCATCAATGAGGCTATGGGAGGTGCCGGTAGAGATACCTTTAACTTGAGCGGTCACTGAGCTTGTCGAAGTGCTATTGGTTTTCAGGTTTTGGAAAAACCGCCATCGCAAGATCTAGCGAAGCGTCAAAACCAATTCGGTCGAAGTATAGATAGAGTGTGGACGAGAGAGTCTTTGCTTTCCAGTGCTACAGTGGAGTAGAATATGCATGAGATCAGAACGGGAGGTGAGAAATGTTGTCAGTGAAAGAAGAAGTCATGCATGCGGTGTCGGCACTACCCCAAACGGCAACGTACGAAGATGTAATGTATCAACTGTATGTTCTGTCTAAAATAGCAAAGGGTGAAGAAGATGTGAGGCGAGGCAGGATGATTACGTCTGAGCAGTTAAAGGAAAAGATAAAATCGTGGTAATTTGGACTTATGAGGCAGAGGTTGCTTTGCAACGTATTTATGATTATATTGCCCACGACTCAAAATATCACGCCGAAAGAGTTGCTGAGAACCTTGTCAGAATTTCTGAGGCACTAGCCGATTTCCCGCTCAAAGGACGCATAGTCCCAGAAGTTAACCGCGAAGAAATTCGGGAAATGCTGGTGTATTCATACCGATTGATCTACACAGTAACGCGGAAAGAGATTCTGATCATTCAAATCTTAAATCAAAAACAAGAACTCAATACGGATTTGTTTTAGTTAATTCTGCAAGTTTTTGGCTAAATTTCACGATAGATAGAGTGTAGGCGAGGTGGACTTTTTCAAGCACGTTCTTATATGATGATGGGGGATTACACAATTTATGTCCGGAAATACGATACCATTACAGGAGATTTATAAAAACGAGCGTGGCGATGGTATAGACGCTTCGCTCTTCCAATATGCCCACCCGACCTATTTCATCAACATGGATGACTCGAAGATCGGTGGGAAAGACGACAGCGTAATGATCTCCGGTGCTGGTTCGACAGCCCAAGCGGGAGAGATGAGCCATCCAAGGAGTGTAGCCCCGATACCACAGCGAGAAACCGCAGGATATATTCTCAACGATAAGGCTTTTGTAGCGCTTGAAAAAGTGACGATTCAGATTAACGATGCGTCCAAGAAGTATTTCGATTCGAAGCTGGGGCTTGGGCTGGAAGTCAGTGTGGTGGTGGATGAGTCCAATGCCTACATTACGGCAGCCCTTACCCATTATGATCCCCCAAAGGCATTGGCGTACATCGCAGAAAAAGTGAGCATTGCCCTTTCAACCCAGGGAATGGGTATGCCGGAACGTGCGTATTTGCAGGCTGTAAATCAGGCTGTGGCTGAGGCACAACCTAATGTTGTCATTGACGAGCCTGTTATCGAGGAGAAAAGTCCGTTGGCAAGTGATATGCCAGTTCCGGTCGTGATTGTTGAAGAGAAGCAGGTGCAAACAAGCGAGAAGGCTGTAACTTCTGAAAGTAGTGGTGTGGAGACAAGTTCATCGTTGTTTGGGGATGCAGATGTTGAATCAGAGCTTGCGAAAGCGAATGATCAGCTGGAAACTTTGGAAACGACATCATCCGAAGAAGTGCAAGTTACAACACAGACTACGCAACAGACGCAGACACAGGCTAAAACAGAATCTCAAAGCGGACTTCTTAAAACCCATACCGAAGTTACGGAGGAGATGATCAAGGAAGAACCGTTTACAACCAGTCAGATCTTTGGAGGTCCTAAAGTGCTCGTTTACCACGGCGATAACTGGGTGATTGCCATGTATTATAAAATAGCTAATGCGCTAAATAAGGCATTCTGGGATTTTCAGTGTGGTCTCTTTGCCATGCTCAACCAGGGACTCAGTCCGGATGACATCATCGATATCATGAATGATTTGCGAAAGAAAATCCTGGAGGGAACCATATCGATGCAGCAGGGACTTATCCTCATGAACGCGCTGACCAGTGGACAGAACGCGGGAATGCTTCTGGATGCCTTGCGCCATCCGGATCAAATGCAGCAGTTCTTGAAGGAGGGCTGGAAGGATCAGCAAAAACAGAAAGATTCAATATTAGCTGTTCTGAATGCTAAGTATCCCGATAACTATACCAATATTGACTGGGATAAGGGAACGGTGGATATCAATAATAAAACAATGTCTCTGGAAGAGGCGTGCAGTGGAAGCGCGTTAAAAGCGGATGATTTTAAAGGCCTGAAATCAATGAGTGCCTACACGAACGGGGAGCTGGGTAGTCTTGGACTTAAAGGGGACTACTCAAGCGTGTTGACCGTTTCGACAGATGGAAACTTTTCAATGAGCGTTGACGCGGATGTTCAGAGCTGGGCAAGTAGCCTAAAGTACAAGTCATGGATCTCTGACTATAACGAGGCGGATACCACCAATCCTTACTACAATCCTGTCGTAAATGCACCGGGTTTTGGAGGGGTGTATTTCAAGACCATCAACTCTATTGCGATCAATGAGGCACAGCAAAAAATGCTCAAGGCAATGTACCGTGCCATTGCGCTCGCCATGATCGCTCAGGCTCTTCACGATGCGCGAAATATTGTGATCCAGATTACCTTCGAGATTCAGCTGGATAAAGTGGAGATTTTTACGGCCAAGCGATTTTCGGACATGCTCAGCGAGATGACCAGCTACGTGGATGATGCGATCAACAAGATGGTTGACTATGCGAGCCGGTACAACCAATACGCCTTTTCAGTCAAGATGGAGGCAGCGAAAAAATACGCGCACCAGACCGCGAAAGGCAAAAAGAAAGTCAAGAAAGCACACGAGCAGATGCTGGTGGCGCAATTTCAAGCGGGACTGCTCTATAATTTAAAGAAAGTAAGCCTGGATATCACCAGTCAGTATCTTTCGGTGATGAAGTCTAATGCCAGTATGCTGACCGATTCCAAGAGTCCCTTTGACAAAGCCCGCGCGAAACTGCTCCAAGAGCTGATGAGCAGTGTTGAGCGGGGGGAATTTGTCATCAAGGATACTCAAGGCGGTGCGGGAAAATCCAATTTTAATGAGGACAAGCTGACCGAGCTGAATCTGGCGATGCAGAACATCAAGTTTACCCAAATGGCTTATGAGATGGCTCAGAGTATGCTGACCAGCGTGAAAGATGCCGTGATTAAACTGCTTTTCAAGGTGGATACCAGCAGTGATCTCAGCGATGCGATGGTTCAGCTGGTTGATCGTGTCTCCAATATGACGGCTTCGTGGATGAAGCGGTATGTGGATTCGATCAAGATGCAGATGCAAATTGACAATTCACTCATCGATGCGGCGAAGCAGTACAAAGATGCCAAGAAAGCATATAAAGCCGCCAAGAAAGCCGCGTCAATGGGTTTTATGAGCATGATTATTAAGATTATTGCAGTCATCATCATCATAGCCGTTTCAGTACTGACTATGGGAGGATTTGCACCGATTGGTTCCATGCTAATCACATCCATGATCATTGCGGCGACAGTCTTAATGGTTCTTGCCGCTATCATCGACTATATGGCGCAAATGGCTCAGTTAAAGGCCGCCTATGACGCCCTCAAAGAAGATTTCTCGTTTCAGATTACGGCGCTTTCCACTCAACTGCTGGACATGCTTCAGGAAAAGGACAGACTGGAGGGAACTCGCGACCAGCTTCGTCAAGATCAAAGCCGGTACGAGGAAACGATGAAATCTATTGCGGATTCTCTTCGCAGGATGACCTCCAAAATGTGGGGACTCGTGGCTCAGCTCAACGGAACTCATCTGTGGACGAATAAGGATGGTGGATTCAAGGGGGTAGACTCGCGTCAGATCGCCTCCATTCAAACGATGATTTCGGGGTATCAGTATCAAATGATCGGCATTCTGATGATCGCGGACAGTCTGATGGATACACACGATATTGTGTTGCAGGTGTTGTACGGCGTGAGAGCCAAGGCTCCGCTCATGCGTGCCGCAGTGGGACTCGCGAACAGCATTATGGGGATCATCAATGAGGCGGCCAATTATCAGATCTCGCAAACTTATGGTCAAGTTCAGGAGCACAACCGGGCGCGACAGCAGGAGATCGATCTGCAAAAGATCAAGCACGCGATGGCTTCTGCGACGATGTCCTTCGCGATTAACCTGGTGGTTACAATAGCCGCAGGGGCTTTAGGGGCGGCAGGACAGATAGTCACAGCCCTGATTGTCGCCATCGCAGGAACTTTACTCAATATGATGATGTCTTATTTGGACTACCAATTCGCCAAACAGATCTACAAAAATTACGACGAGTGGGAAGCGGATACGGCTATCGCGCTGATAGAAACGAACGAGGAGAAGGACAAGGAGATATCAGATCGAACTTATAATAGAACCCAGGAAGTCTTTCATAAAGTCTACGACTCTATTCGAAATTTGGAGAAAAAGATCTATGAAGAAATCAATAAGATTTCCTTTGCCAACAGTACGATTAGTATCGGCAATGGCTTCGTGGGAATTAATCCCGTGGCCTTGTCCGAGGCGACGGTTGCGATCACGCGCTTTCTCGCGGCGATCATGGCGGTTCTGATGGTTACCCGCGCTGTCGAGGATATTCGGGCAGTTGTGGTGGCCTTGACGCTTGGCGTTCAATACGATTCCGGCTTTGAGTATGTGGTGACTGGCGTGAAAATTTTGAATACGGACGCGACCGGAGCCCTGTCCACTCGTCGGCAGCAGCTGGAACTGGATATTGAAGGGTACAATCGCATGATTCAGGCCAAGCATGATCTGGAAGACGCGAAGAAGGCGTTTCAGTCTGCGATGGTGTTTGGGGCGATTCAGATCGTGCTGAGCGTCGCACTCGCGTTTGCCTCAGCGTATTTGAGTACGCAACAAGCTCCTGTTACGGGTGGCCCTCCTGGTGCTCACCTTCGTAACGCCCAGCTACTGGTGGTTAGTCTGTATGTTGCGAAATTCCTGGTTGGGGCGATGAAGCATTTGTCCGATTTGAGACTTGCCCAGGAGAAAGTGAACCGTGAGAAATTCGGGGATGTGGAAAAAGCGAATGTACTCCTGATGGCGTATTTCGACAAGCTCTATCTGGGCAAAGAAGAGGATCCGGTGATCCGGCAGGTGAAAAAAGCCTTGAAGTCGATGAATCTGAGTCTTGTGGAGTCCTCTGCGAATGGCATGATTACGTTGAATTCAGGCTATTTAGCGGAATTACAATACCTTGTCGCTGAAATTTTTGAACATCAGAACGCGATTCTGGAGGCCTTGCAGGCACTCGCGGAGGCCAGGGATATCGTTCGGGGCATGACCTGGCGCATCCCTGCAACGTCGGAGAGGTTTGCCGAGGCGAGAGTGGTGAACCAGTTGTGGAATCAGGCACTCAATCAATTGCTTCAGATTTCTGCCACCAATATCGGAGACTATATCACTCGGTACAACGCTCGTGTCCAAGCGGAACTAAACCTAGCTGTGCTGACGGCCAAGATCATGGTGCAGATGGTGTTTGAGGCGTTGAATCTGGCGGGATCGATTGTCTCGATGTTCAAGGGACCTACAAATCAGGTCGGGTTGGCTCTCCTGATGAACCAAAAAGGGGATTTTTATATTCCACTGACCGTGATGAAGGGGCTGATTACCTATCTCGTTGACAAGGCCGCCCGCGAGAAGTTTAACAGTCAGGCTGAGGGGAAAGCGAAGGCGAAACATCCGGGGGGCAGTCTTCTCATCCATGCCAAGGGATCTGCTGTGACATCACTCAAATATCAGTCAATGCTTCTCGGGCAGATGGCGGGGCGCATGGGGATGGAGAACCAAATCATGACGATTAAGTTTAACGAGCAGGTCGCTATGGCGAACCGGTTTGACGATATGATTGATAGTATTCTCAAGCAGGCCGCGAAGTGGCGGCCACTGAGCAAGGAGGAGAGGGCGAAGAAGGAGGAGGATAAGCTACTTGAAAAAGGAAACGCGGTAATGGAGGCTGAAAAAAAACTCAAGGAAGCTGAAGAAAAAGGAGACATCGTCGCTATTCCAGTGCTAACAGAAAATCTTGCACGCTGTCGGCAGGAGAATAATAAGGCGCAAGCGACGGTATTAGATAATAAAGTCAAGGAGGCTCAGAATAAAATTAAATCAAGCACAATGGGTGAATCTGAAAAGACGGAATTAATGAAAGAAACAAGTGAGATCAAAGAATCACTTGAAAAAATGACTGGAACTCCCGAAGAACAAAAGAAGGTTCTAGAGACTTTGGAGGCACGGATAGGGAACGTAGAAACAGCCTTCACCAATTTAACCAAACCAGTTCCTGTGCCAAACAATAGTGGTGTAACCGAAAACCTGAAAACGGAAGCAAAGATTTCTGGTAAAACAGGGAACGATTCTAAAATTAGTTTGACTGACAAAATCTTCAATCCCGAAAATCTTAAAAAAATTAAAACATTCCTAGATAATTCCGATATCGCCGGAACTATTGATAATGCGACTACGAAAGTGAAGGCAGCGATCGCTCTCGCGCCCCTTACCCACCGTCCGCCCCGATTCCAGACGGAATACCAATTATCGGAAATTGATCAGCCGATCAATTATTCCGACCCTGGGCTGAATGCCTTGAGTGATATGGTGCAACAACTTGAGAATGAGGTGCAGAGTCTTTTTTTTGGGGGTGGAGTGATAAGCGAAGCGATATCAAAAAAGCTTCAAAGCTGGATGAACAGTGGGAATCCTGTGATTGAAACTGCGAAAGCGGTTGTAGCAGCAAATAAATTGAACGTTGACCCACAACAAATAAAAACCAACGTGATGAGTGAGTTGCACAAAACTGGTTATCCAATTGACATTAAGAAAGCAAAACAAAAAATTGATAGTTTGATAGACATCGCACTTGTGAGTAAGCAAGGGGAAAAAGCTGATAAGAGTGTTGTTAAACAGTTGGTTCGAAGCAATGTATTTCTTGAAAGTGGCCTTCTCGAACAAACGATTGGAAATAGTGGTAAATTACTTGGGAATCAAAAGATAGATAGTAAAATGGTTATCAGTAAAATGACTGATAGCACAAATTCCGTGGTAAAAGCGATTGGTAACGAGATTAATCTTATCAAGATAGAACCGAAAAGGGA
The DNA here is from genome assembly GCA_964358175.1 of uncultured Candidatus Marinamargulisbacteria bacterium. Lineage (GTDB taxonomy): Bacteria > Margulisbacteria > Riflemargulisbacteria > GWF2-35-9 > GWF2-35-9 > CAYHOI01. Next base: position 26,297 of record CAYHOI010000007.1, read on the forward strand.
TCTTAAGACACTCAAAGAGCTGTTGAGTGAAATGTTTAGTTATGAGATAACCAACATGATTGATGCAGATAACCTCTTTAATATCTTAAGCAATATGACAAATGTTTCACAGCAACTGCTATCTAAACTTCCACTCGTTTCAACCCTGAATACTAAAGTTAAAGCTGATTGTGATTTGCTTGCCAATCTATTTGAATTGTTCGACAACGCAAAACTTGTGATACTTGCACCAGCCACTCCGAGTAAACCTGCACATGCAGTGCTTGTTATAAATGGACAAACACTAGATTTCAGTGAGGGAGGATTTTCGGTATCTGAAGGGGAACCTACTGGCGATGTGATTGAGACCTATGAGAGGACAGCCGGTAGGGTTACCTTAACGGTACAAAATGGGTCCTCAATTGTTGCAATGGCTCCCGACTCTTACGTTGTCAAAGTGGATGCCCCCGATAGCAAATTTAAGCTTGCTGCCCGCGGAGATCAATCCCGCCCGCAAGCTCAGCCCACAGTTTCGGACTCTCGAATTCAGATTCCCTTTCAGGACGTGATTCACCCTAAGTCTCAAGCCGTATCAACCATACCTGTTCCAGAAGAGAGACTCCTCCTGAACCTATCCGCCAAGCCTCTCACCGACGCGATGGACAAGGCTATTCGCGAGATGACACAGACCAACCGAAGCAGAGTGAAAGATCAGAAGAAACTCGATCAGCTGATGGAAAAACTCATTGAGGAGATGATCGAAAAGGCTCAAGCAACGATGGTGGTCGCGACAGCCGCTCAGGCCGCGAATTTACGTACGAATGCAACCGAAGATAATAGGCCTACGGAGGTGCTTCAACCCAATACACAGGCTCTATCAAAGGCCATTGTGGAGAATGTGACCGCAAAGCTGAGTTCTATCTTTTCAGAGCACATGTCTCAAGCTCAGGATCTCATGGCTTTGCAGGGTCCAGCTCAGATGATTCCAGCCCAGGAACCATCTTCGAAGGTGAAATCGGCGATTAAACAGGCCGTGGAGTATCTGGAGACCCAGGACTCCGAGCTACTGAGCGAAGCGCAGCGGGAGCTGAGTACGCAGTCGGTAATGCCTGGTGCGCCGGTGACGAGTCCGGTGATTGCGGGCATGAAGAGCACTGCGTTTGAAGTGCCGCAAGCAGCGGTGTTGGGCTTGACGGCACAGGACGAGCAGACGCTGAGACTGATGGAAGTGGTGAGTCAGGTTAATGCGGTGAAAGCGAAGGTGGAGCAGGCGCATTCACCGCTTGTACCCCCGACGAAGGAACAGGGACAACAGATGCTCAAGGATGCGGTGCAGAGTTTTCAAAACATTGTGAATACAGGTGTGATCCAAAGCGCAGACATCCAGAAGAAAGTGAAAGAGATGAGTCAAAAAACCGTAACCCTGGACGATATCGAGGATTTGACGAAGTTGCTGGAATCGGAAACGCAGGAGAGTACGTTGTCGCTACCGCAAAAGGTTGTTGTGAAAGATGCGATCACGGCCTTGAACGTGAGCCTATCGAGTATCCAGCTGACGAAAACGGATGGTCCGGTGTCGAAGATCCTGAACAACCGGCAACTGAGTACACAGGAGAGGGTAGAGCAACTCTTGCAGTTGCAGAATCCGAAAGCGGTGTTGGCACAATTGCAAGCGAACCCGCAGATAGCGAAGCAAAACAAAGAAGCGGTCACACAGTATATCGCGAAAGTGAATGTGCCCCTAGAAGTATTGGAGCAAGTGGCCCCGATGATGGTGGCGGTACTGGCGCAGACGGAGCCGCAGAATCGGCGACAGGTGTTAAGGCGGGTACTGAATGAAGTGGTAGCGCAAGCGAGTGAAGGCGAAAGGGCGACTGAGAATCTGCAACCGGTGATGAAAGCGATGGCGGTGTTGGCGCAGGGACGAGCGAGTGGGGTGTTGAGCCAGGAAGATATGCAGATGGTGGTGAAACCGCTGGTACAGGTGATGACCAGTCTACCCGCTGAGCAAAAGAAAGCTGTAGCAATGCAACTGGTGGTGCTGAGTGAGCAGAGTGCAGCAGTGATGAAACCGTATCACGTGGAGGTGAGCAAGGCAGTGACGCAGGCGAGTGAGGAGTTTACGGAGCTGATGAGCGAGGCGCAAACGGAGCTGAGCACAGCCCAGGCGGCAGCGATGAGTGCGCCGGTGACGAGTCCGGTGATTGCGGGCATGAAGAGCACTGCGTTTGAAGTGCCGCAAGCAGCGGTGTTGGGCTTGACGGCACAGGACGAGCAGACGCTGAGACTGATGGAAGTGGTGAGTCAGGTTAATGCGGTGAAAGCGAAGGTGGAGCAGGCGCATTCACCGCTTGTACCCCCGACGAAGGAACAGGGACAACAGATGCTCA